>JBBISU010000067.1:0-17161 GCA_037441225.1 Acidobacteriota bacterium | reverse complement strand
AATATCCCAGAGGAATAAAGGATCCATATCCCATATTTATCTTCTGTTATATCTGCTTGCAAAACATTTGGATTTTGCTTTATTTGATTTAAAACTTCATTCATTGCTGCTTCATGGTCAATTGTGTTGACTAAAGTATTATAATATTTTACTGAATTTTCCTGAATATTTGTTATTGTATCTATATCTTCTTCAGTCAAATGAGAGATAGCATACAAATTAAAAGTTCCTGAAAAATATGTCTTGGAATTGTAATTTATAGAAATCCTAAAATAAATTTTTCCTTCTTCATTAAATAAAAAATTTTTCTTTATGCTATATATCCCATCTCCTGCAATTTCATCTCCATTATTCAAATCCCCTTCATCATATAAATTACCTTCAATTGAAATTAAATTTCCATATTTATCAATTCTTTGCAAATTTAAAACTGGATTGTATTGTAAAATATCTTGCACAACTTTTGCATTGATTGTAACATAATTTTGCTCATTAACAAAAATTTCATCAGGATTTATCTTTATATCACTTATGACAGAAGAAGGCGGATTTTCAGGACCATAAATTGTAACAATGATATAAGTTTCAGGTTCGCTTCTTACTTCTACTGCTATTTCGTTTTGATTTTTAAGATTTAATTTCTTTATAATTAAATCAACATTTTTGTTAAAATCATTAGGCTTAACTATAACTTCCCCATTTATCTCAATTAAAGCACTGCTGGTTTTTTCTTTTTTCCCATCTCCATTTTGAACATATAATTCAAATTCTGCATCTTTATTTGATATGGAAAATGATTTTACAACTTTTTGGGGCTTCCCATTTTCTCTTATATATTTTTCAGGTCCAAAGACAATACTTTGACTAAATATAGAATTTAAATAGATGAATACAAAAATAAAAGATAAAACAAATAACTTAAAACCATTCATACAACCTCCTAAAAATAAATTTTCAATTTATTTTACAAAAAAAAAACGGTTGTCAAGGGGAATTAAATTAGCCCCTTGCATTTCGCATTTTTGTTTTTTGTCTTTAACCCTATCCTCTGAATTCTATATGATATCTCCTATTCCTCCAAATTTAATTTTCACTTTTGAGAAAAAATACATCTTTATTACTATTCAACTTTTTATTTTTGCAAAGATGTTCTTATAAGGCAAATATTTTTTTCATCCTTTTTTTTGCAACTTCCCTTAAATAAAAAATCATATTTTGAAAATCTTCCATATAAACCAAACATAGGGGTTGCAGAAAAATCTTCAGAACTTAAATCTTCTTTTATTTGAGGCCAAATTTCATCATAAAAACTATAAAATTCTGGCTCAGATTTTTCCGACGGAAAAAAAATAAAATAGGAAACAACTTCTAATCCTTCTTTAAAATCATATTCGCCTTTTTCATTTGGTGATAAAACTGCTGTTCTTAAATGGTATAAAATGCTATTTTTTCCAACAAGATATGCTTTTGTTGTATTTTCATTTTTGGCAAAGGGTGGTAAATATAATACTTTCTTTTCTTTATCCAATTTCTCTTCTTTTATATCGCTTTGCTTTATAATCCAAAAATGCAATTGAACAATTTTCCCTAATCCATTTGGAGTGATTTCTGCTTTAAAGAAAACCTTTCTGCCTTCATATTTAAATATACTTTCTGGTTTTTCAGATTCTACTGCTTCTATCCATAGATAAAATATATCTGAATTATCAATATCTGACAAAACGCTCAATCTTATTAAGGAAGGATTGATTTTTATCTTTTCCCCAGCTTCATCTATTGCTATTTTTGAAATTTCATTAAAAATTTCATCATAGCTTACTGGCAACTCTTCAAATTTCCCTTTTTCAACTATATACTTTACACCTATTTTTTTTGGAATTTCTAATTTTTTATTATAATATTCTTCTAAAGAATTTGTTTTATTTTCTTTATCAAAGGAAAATCCAAAAATCCAAAGAGTGTGATACTTTCCATCAAAGGAAACTTTTACATCATCTATAGAGCTTATTTTGATTTCTAAGTCCTTCTTTTTACTTAAATTAAAATCATAGCATATTAACTTATTTGAAGATATGAATGCATAAGGGCAAAAGTCTGTCTCATCCATTATAAGAGGAAAACTGCCATATCCAAAAGAAGGTTTGTATTCAAAATCTTCTGATGTTGAAAGTATTCTTCCATATTTATCCATAATTGTTAAAAAATTAAAAGTTTCTAAGATTTCTCCCTTTTTTGATTTTATAAGTCCTCCTTTTTCCCTTGCTTCCCTTTCTATTTCCTTTTCATCTATTAATCCTTCAATCTTTTCTCTTTCACCTATCCAGGCAACTAATAATCTTTTTTCATCTATTGCTGCAATAGAGATCACCTGGCTATTTTCATAAATCATAGACCCTTTGTATTTTGGAAGGGGTAAATTTATTACCCCTTCCCCTTTAAACAAGTTATCTGCCTTTAGGCTTGCAAAAGCAAAAAACAATAACAAAATCATAATCCTTAATAATTTTAACATTTTTTATCCCTAAAAATTTTGGCATCTAAAACCATCTTTCGGATCAAAGCAAACTGTGCATTCGTAATTTTGAAAACCAGAATAGCAAACACCTCCAGTTCCACATTTTGAATTTGAATGTGTCCTGCAGAGATTAGATTTTTTTTTAAAAAAGCTTTCATCTAATTTTTTGCATTGCTTTTCTTCTTGCAATTTTTCATTTTCAAAATCTTGAGATAATTTTTCATTGGAAATTTTCAAAGGCACAATTAGAGAATTCTTTTCAATTTTTCCTTCCTCTTTCTCATCGGCAAATAGAGCAAAAGAAAAAAACAAAAAAATACTAATAAAAGATAAAACAAATAACTTAAAACCATTCATACAACCTCCTAAAAATAAATTTTCAATTTATTTTACAAAAAAAAAACGGTTGTCAAGGGGAATTTTAATTAGGATTTTGAAAAAAATTTAAATCATATTTTTTAAAAAGGGCAAGCAAGTAAACAGAAAGATGTCTTCCTTCTTTTAAAAATTAAATTTTCTTAAATACCTTTTTTAATCAAAAAACGCCCATTGCAGATTTCAAAATTTTTTTTATTATAACACTTAATTTCTATTTCTTTTAAGTTTTCAAGGAAAGGGTTTTTTATAAATTTTTTTAAGTATTCCATATCTTTTGCTTTAAGATAAAAAGATAACTTCTCTTTCTTATATTTAAAATTTTCAAAATTGCCAAATTTTAATTCTTTTTTCCTTCCCCCTTCCATCATTCTCAAATATGCAGAATCTTTTTTATAATAAATTTCTATATCTTCAATTTCAGGAAAAAGCAAACTGAAATGTGGGGAAGATGCCCTATAAACCTCAATATCAAAACCATCTTTTAAAGCAAAATAATCCTCTTTTGCTTCTTTTTTTACTATACTTTCAAATTCAAAATTTTCATTTTTTTTAAACTTAAAATTTATCAATGGTTTTGTTTTAAAAAAGCCAAAACTTTCGCCTTTTAAATCTAACTCTTTCAAATCACCCTTTTCTTTAAAATAACAAGCACCATAATCTGTCTTTTTTAAATTAAAACCATTTATTTTAAAAAATTTAAAGAAAAAAAATGGCAAAAAACTTTGAATTTCAACTGCCTTTATTTCTTTTTCATCACCAGAAATATGGAGTGATTTTATAAAAAAATTATATTTTGTAAAAAATTTTATAACTGCCTTTTCCTTCATAAAAATATGATATTTTGAATTTTCTGGATCATAATATTTTGAAGGAATGGGATATGGTGTTATAATTTTATAATAAATGAAAATTAAAAATATTATGGCTAAAATTAAAAGAATATATTTCATTTTTAAAAAAGCATATCATACCTTTATGCTTTTAGTCAATTTATCAAGGGACATAGGAGGAACATTTTTTTCCTCCTTTTTAAATTATTATAAAAGATCAAAGGGTTTACAAAATAAAATAACTATTGGCTACGATGGTTATCCTTTTTTGGAACCTTTGACTGGAATTGGATGGTATTCTTTTCATCTTTTAAAAAATCTTTCAAATTATGAAAACATAAAAATAAATCTTTATGGAAGAACCTTTTTCCCTGAAGAAAACTCAAATAATTTTTATGTATCTTTTTCTGATTTTAAAAACCTTAGAATAAGAACCTATGGTTTAAATCAAAATTTGTTTCCTTCAAGAGACTTCTGGTTTCAAATTATGGAAAAAGTTTTTATACCTTTTTTTATTTTAATTGATAGAAATGATTTATTCTTTGCACCAAACTATTTCCCACCACCATTATTTAAAATTACTTCGCCAATTGTTGCCACAATCCACGACTGCACTTTTAAAGTTTATCCCCAATATTTGCAAAAAGAAACATTAAGGAATTTGCAAAAATACCTCCCTGAAACTTTGTATCAAGCAGAAAAAATTATATGCGATTCAAAAAGTACAGAAAAGGATTTAATTGAATTGTTAAAAATGAATGAGAGAAGAACAAAAGTTGTTTATCTTGGGCTTAATTCTATTCCTTTTAAAAAAGATATACAAGTAAATAAACCATATCTTTTATTTGTTTCTACAATTGAGCCAAGAAAAAATATAGTTGGAATTCTAAATGCCTTTGAAATTTTAAGGGAAAAGAAATATCCTTTTAATTTAATTTTAGTTGGAAAAATTGGTTGGAAATGCGAGGATATTATAAAAAAAATTAAAGAAAGTAAATATAAGGATTATATCTTTCATTATTATTATTTAAAAATAGAAGAGCTGGGATCTTTTTATCAAAATGCTTTCTGTCTTTTATTCCCTTCTCATTATGAGGGCTTTGGTTTTCCAATTTTGGAAGGTTTTTATTTTGGTTGCCCTGTAATTACAACAAGAAAGAGTTCTATGCTTGAAATTGGGAAAGATGGCTGCCTTTATGTAGAAGAGGATGGAAAATCAATTGCTGAAGGTGTAATAAAATTATGGGAAAATAAAGATTTAAGGGAAAATTTGATTAAAAGGGGTTATGAAATTGTTAAAAATTTTAAATGGGAAAAAACAACAAAAGAAACCTTTGAAATTTTTTTAAAGGTCTTGAAATGAAAATTACCTTTGATGGAAGGGCACTTTGTGGAAATTTAACTGGAATTGGATATTTTACAAAAAATTTGGTTTTGCCTTTATCCAAACATTTTGAAATTTCCTTATGTGCCCATAAAAATTTTTATATCCCAAAAGATTTTAAAGGAAAAATATTGATTGGTCCCGAAACATTAGGCTCCCTTTGGTTTCATATCTTCTTTCCAAGATTGGTAGAAGATGATATTCTTTTTTGTCCTTTAAATGCAAAGCCCTATAAAACAAAGAAAAAAAGTATAACAATAATCCAAGATTTAACCCCTTTTTTATTTCCAAAGTGGCATAAATTAAAAATTAGAATAACTACTCTTCCTTTTCTTGAAGAGACAATCTTAAATTCCTGCATAATAACCCTTTCAAATAAAATTAAGAGGGAAATTCAAAATTATTTTCAAAAGAAGAATGTATTTGTGATCCCGCCTGGTTGCAATGTTTTTAACAGAGAGACAAAATGGGAAAGAGAAAAATTAGAAGATGAATTCTTTTTATATTTGGGTACAATTGAGCCAAGGAAAAATTTGGAATTTTTAATTGAATTTTGGAAAGAAAAGAAAAACCTCCCAAACCTTTATATTGCAGGAGATAAGGGATGGAAAGTAAAGTTAAAAAAAATACCTAATAATGTAAAAATAATTGGTTATGTAAGCGAGGAAGAAAAATATTTTCTTTTAAGAAAATGCCTTGCTTTAATTTATCCCTCTTCTTATGAAGGCTTTGGACTCCCTCTATTGGAAGCAGGATTAGAAGGTACACCAATTATATCAACTAAAGTTCCAGCAACAGAAGAATATAAAATTAAATCTTTAATTTTGATAAATCTTAATTTTAAGAGTTTAAAAAAAGCAATAGAGGTTGTATTGAAAGGGAAGATAAGAAAAGAAAAAAGTTATATTTTAAGTTGGGAAGAGGTTGCATTAAAATATAAAGAGGTAATTGATTGGTATATAAAGTCCTAATTGATGGAAGAAAAATTGATGATTTTGGAGTGGGGACGCATTTGAGGGCATTTTTGTCTCAAATTATAAATAATAAAATTGATGGTTTTTCCTTTGAGATAATTTTAAAAAAAAAGAAAAAAGAAATCCCTTTAAAACAATATATATTTCCCTTTGGAGAATATAACCCTTTTTCTTTCTTTTTCTTTGGTTTATTTACAAGAAAAATAAAGCATAAATTGCTTTACAACCCTTTTTTTAACTATTCAATCTTTTCAAAAGATACTATAATCACAATTCATGATTTGATACCTTTGAGATTTAAAGATTTTTATAAAAAGAAATTTGGCTATTTTTTATATAAGCCCTATATATCTTATTCTATAAAAAAAGCAAAAAAAATTATTGTAGTTTCAGAGACAACAAAAAAAGAGGTGGAAGAAATTTTTCCTAAATCAAAAAATAAAATTTTTAAAGTCCTAAATTCAACAGATCCAATATTTTACAAAAATTATGAATTTAAAAAGGAAAATTATTTTTGCTTTATAGGAAACAATAAACCCCATAAAAACTTAAAATTTCTTTTAGATTTTTGGAATGATTTTTCAAGAAATAATAAAGATTATTACCTATATCTTATTTGTCCAATAGATATAAATATGAAAAATGTAAAAGTTTTTAAAAATCTAAAGCCAAAAGATTTAATTGAGATTTTAGGAAAAGCAAAAGCACTTATTTCCCCTTCCCTCTGGGAGGGCTTCAATATACCTTTATTGGAAGCAATTCTTTTAAAGACAATCCCAATTGCTTCAGCAATTCCTGCAAATATAGAATTATTAGGGAAAGATTACCCTTTTTTATTTAATTTGGTTAATAAAGAAGAATTAAAAGAAAAATTGGAACTTTTGTTAAAAAATTATGAAGATTTTTTAAATTTTTTTGATAATTTAAATATAAAGGGTAATAATCCAGAAAATTTAACAAAAAATATATTGGAAGTTATTAAATCTTATATTTGAACTTTCTTTTTAGTTCTTCTAATTTTTCAACATTATATATTTAAGCATTTGTGCCTCTTTTCAAAGCATAACATATTTCTTAACCAAAAAAATGCAATTGAAATTAAATTGTGAAAGGGAAACAACTACTTTTTCCTTATAAGAGACAATAAAGGGGCAAAGATTAAAGAATTGTAAGAGAGACCCTTATAGTCACCCGAAGATACTGATAATACAATCAAAGTCCGTTTTCCGTTTACTGTGTACGTGTCCTTTTTTAAAAAGGATAAGGGCAATTGAAGAATTGACCTTACTTTTCTAATTTTTAATTATCAAAATTTGTAAATTTATTTATTCGGGCGGGGACAAGCCCCGCCCCTACGAAGTGCCACAATATTCATCTGAAACACGGACAACGGAGAACGGACACAGATAACGGATCACTGCGCTAATTTGATATCTTTTTCAACTGTATTTTTTTGTTTAATTTCTTCATATTTTTTAAAAATTTTATTTATATAATCTTGAACTTCTCTATATTCTGGAACCTTTCCAAATTTTTTTACACAATTTTCACCACATACATAGCCAGATAAAACAAGCTCTAATTTTTCATCAAATATATCATTTAAATAATTTAAATATTTTGAAGCACCTTCTATGTTTTCTTTTGGGTCAAAAGTATTTTTTACACCAAACCTTAAAGCAGTTGAAGGCATAAGTTGCATCAATCCTTCTGCTCCTTTTTTTGATATAGCATAAGGATTCCCATTTGATTCTACAACCATTACGCAATACAAAAGCAAGGGATTTATGTTATGTCTTTTTGCTGCTTTTGCAAGCAAATTTCCATAAGGAACTTCTATTGAAGGAAATTCTTGAAAGGGCTTTAATTTAAGAGAGGGAGAAGGGTTTTCAAAAGTTTCCTTTGTGATTTCATCCTCTATTATACTTTCAACTCTTTCCTCTGGAATTCTTATTTTTCCTTCATTTTCCAAATATAAAATATAATTTTTTTTGTTTTTTTCAAAATCCTTAACCTTTATAAAACTTCCATCCTGTAAAACTACAAGATAATATAAAATTTGAAGAAAAAATAAATTTTTAAATACGAAGATATGCCCCCACATAAAAAGAAGTCATATTCAAGTCCATTTGAAATTCCTCTTTATTTTCCATTTCAATTTTTACTTTCTTTAAGCCCATGTAAAATCCAATATTTTGAAATAAATCAATGCCAGTTTCAATTTTTCCACTTATTGAGTTTATATCATTTATTTGAGTTGCCGTCAATAGAATATCTATATAAACCTTTGAACGAGGAGAAATTATAGTATTGCCAAAGCCAATATAAGGAAATGTTTCGTCGCTTTTAACAGAAACATCTTCCATCATACTTTTTGTTCTAACCTGATCAACACCTAAAATTATGCCTGTTTTAAAAAGTGGAGATGAAAAAAGAGGATACCAATATTCAAATTCTTTAATCTCCAATTTAAAATAAGTTGAAACTTCTTGTCCTTCATAAAAGTTTGTCCCTCCAAATTCAATATCTTTTTCCAGTAGAACCTTTTCCGAATTAGTAGTTGAAAATAATTCAAAGGAAAATCTATGTTTTAAACCCCTGTAAAGAATGCCCCAGGTATTTGAACTTTTATCATTCAAGCCCATATCTTTTCCAAGTTCAATTAAATTTGAAAAAGTAATTGTGGTATCGCCTAAATCATTTTTCCACTTACCATACCTCAAATATAAACTTGCTTCCTGCGAAATCATTGTGGTAGAGTAAAAAAATAAGATAATCAATAAAAACTTTTTCATTTTTGTATCTCCTTCTTATTAAGTTCCTGTAATAAATTTTTTGCTTTCTCATTGTTTTCATTCATTTCAATTACTTTTTGAACACACATTTTTGCTTTGTGCACCATACCCCTTGAAAGATATAAAGTTGATAAAACAAGCCATCCTTCTTCAAAATCTGGTTTATCCTTTAAATATTCAACCAATCTATCAGAAGCTCTTTTAATCCAGTTTGGGTTTTTAACTTCAATATTTACTAAAGCAAGCAAAATTTCAGAGTTTTCAAAATCAAACTTATGGGCTTCTTCCAAAAGCTTTAAAGCAGAGTGGTAGTCCTCTTTTTCTATGTATTCCTTTGCTTTAATAAAATTTTTTTGAGCAATCTCTTTTTGTGCCATTTTTCTTGCCAAAACTTCTTTTGTTATTTTTCCAGTTTCCTTATAGATATTATCGTAAGTAGTTTTTGTTGAAGGATTGCATAAAATTTGGTAACCCTTAGAAAGAATTTGGGTTAATTCTATCATATCTTCCCTTAAATCTTTCAAACCTGCCTCAAAACTATTGTCAGGGTGTACTATTTTAATATATTCTAAATATCTTTGATAAATATCTTGAATTGTTGCTCCAGGTGAAAGATTAAAGAGTTTATAATAATCCCCTTCCTTTGCCCTTTCTTTTAAATCTTTTATAAACTGCCTTTTTACTTTTATTTTTTCCAGCAATTTTTTCTCAAAATTTTCTTTTGCTTCAATAGCAATATTTAATATATCAGTAGAAAATGTTTTTGTTTCAATTCTTCTCTCCATCGCTTCTTCCCTATTTAACAGGTCCAGAACTCCCGATACATAAAGAGCAAAAACTGTTTGTAAAACTTTTAATTTTGAAGTGGAAGAAATGCTTATAAGTTCTTGCAAAGAGATAACTCCTGATATTCTGCTCAAGACATAGTACTCTTCTGAATTTAATAAAATACTTTGAAGCAAATTAATTGGGTTTGAAGAAAAACATAAAAAATGCCTTTCTTCTCCAAAAAATTTTCTTAAAAGCACCTCATCATCTAAAAATCTTGATGCTTTAATTAATAAATTTGCAAAATTGATGTCTAAAAATCTTTTGTCTTCTTTGGACTCTTTTTCCATAAAAATAAAAGCCCCGTCATCCCAAAAAAGTACTTTTGATAGAAGGTATGCCTGATAATTTTTCAAACTTTCTTCCAAAGTTTCTTTATCTATAATATTTAATGATACAAGGAATTCCCCAAATAGCATACCTTCTTTATATAAGTTTAAAGCTTCCTTTAAATTTTCTTCCTTGATGATTTTTTCTTTTATTAAAAATAGCCCTAATCTGTCATAAATATGAGAGGAAGAAATATGGGCTATATTTCCATTCAAAAAGTATATTTGCCTGTGTTCATCTTTGTTTTTTATTACCAGTTCTCCGCTTTTAAGTTCCTCATGGATTTCTTTTAAGACAAAAGGCAGGGGCTTCACAAAAATGGAACCAATCATAATAGTATTATATCAAAATTTGATTTTTTTTAAAAATATGATATTTTAAAAATATGGTACTTATTTCTAAGAAAGCAAGTTCTATAAGTTCTTTTTCTAATTGGCAACTTTTAAGGGAAGCAAATATTTTAATTGAAAGAGGATTGGATATTATAAATATGGGAACAGAGGAACCAGATTTTGCAACTCCCCAACCAATAATTAAAGCACTAAAAAAAGCAATAGAAGAAGGCTTTACAAATTATGCTCCTCCTGGTGGGATTATTGAATTAAAAGAAGCATTAATTAGGTTTTATGAAAAATTTGAAGGAATTCAATTAATTCCTGAGGAAATTGTCATAACAAATGGCGCCTCCCAAGCTCTTTGGATTGCTCTTCTTTCAATAATTGATTTAGATGATGATGTTTTAATCCCTATTCCTTATTGGTCCTCTTATCCTGAAATGGTTCGCCTTGCAGGAGGAAATCCAATATATATCCAACCTTCTGAAAATTTTTATATAAATCTGGAAGAAATTTATAAAAACTGGACAAAAAAGACAAAAGCGCTCCTTCTATCTTCACCTATAAACCCCTCAGGAAATGTTATAAAGAAAGAACACCTGGAAGAAATTATAGCACTTTGTAAAGAAAAAAATGGCTTTCTTATAATTGATGAATCCTTTAGAGCCTATGTCTATCCACCTAACAAATTTTTTAGTTCTTTAAAGCTTTTTCAAAATTTTAAAGAAAATTTAATAATTGCTGGTTCCTTTTCAAAGACCTATTCAATGGCTGGATGGAGGATTGGTTATTCCATTGGTTTTCAAAAAGTCATAGACACAATGGTTTCAATTCAGGCATCTACCTCAACTGGTCCACCTACCTTTTGTCAAATTGCTGCAATTGAAGCACTTTCCTTCCCTCCAAGGTTTTATCAAAAATTAAAAGAAGAATTTGCAAAAAGGAAGACCCTTGCAATAGAACTTTGTCTGGAAACTTTTGATGTGCCTTGTAGTGACCCAGAGGCAACTTTTTACATATTTCCATCAATTAAAAAATTTAAATATAAAGGACTTATAAAAGATAGTATTTCAATGGCTGGATATCTATTAAGGGAAGGGCTTACATATATTGTGCCTTCCATCTCCTTTGGCATTGAAGATCACATAAGAATTTCTTTTGCTTTGCCGCAAGCAAAAATCAAGGAGGGGTTCAGACGAATAGGGCAGGCACTAACATTACTAAGTTAAATTCATTAACCTGGTGTGAAATTTCTTCCAAAAACCTTTTAAATAATTTAAATATTTTAAAAGGGCTCATTAATGAAGATGTAAGTTTTTTAGCGGTAATAAAAGCAAATGCTTATGGCCATGGGCTCCTTAAGATTGCCCATCTTTTGGAATCAAAAGTGGATTTTTTTGGAGTACATTCAGCCCAGGAAGCTTTTACTCTTTTAAAATCTGGAATTGATAAGCAAATCTTAATTTTAGGTCCTATATTCAAAGAACAATTTGCAATGCTGAACCCGGCAAGGGTCCATTTAACTTGTTCAACTATAGAACTTATTGAAGAACTTAAAAAAAATGGATTTTCCTTTCCTCTTCATTTAAAAGTTGAAACAGGAACACACAGGCAGGGTTTTCCACCAGAAAAAATTGAAAAGATTTTAAAGAAAATAAGGAATTATGGACTTCCCCTTGTAGGTCTTTCTACTCATTTTGCAAATATTGAAGATACAATAGACCATTCTTATGCAAAGAATCAGTTAAATAAATACTTAGAAGTGAAAGAAATTGTTGAAAAATTTGTAGGAAAGCTTCAATATTATCACACAGCTTGCTCTGCTGCCATATTATTATTTCCAGAAACTCACTTTAACCTTGTAAGGGCTGGAATAAGTTTATATGGTTATTGGCCTTCAAGAGAAGTAAAACTTTCTTTTAAAATTAAATATGGGGAAGAAGGCCCTACATTAAAACCTGTCTTATCCTGGAAAACTTATGTTACAGAAGTAAAAAATGTAAAAAAGGGTGAATATATTGGCTACGGATGTACTTATAAAACAACAAGGCATAGCAAAATAGCTGTCTTGCCAATTGGTTATTATGATGGTTATGATAGAAAGCTTTCAAACAAAGGAATTGTATTAATTAAAGGACAAAGAGCCCCAGTAGTTGGAAGGATTTGTATGAATCTAATAATGGTAGATGTAACTGATATTAGGAATGTAAAGGTTGGCGATTTGGCTTACTTAATTGGAGAAGAAGGAAAAGAAAATGTTTCAGCAGATGCTTTGGCAGACCTTGCACAAACAATTAATTATGAAATTCTTTCAAGGATTTCGCCTTATATTCCAAGGATTACTGTTTAAATAAATTTTTTGGAAATATAAACTTTTACTGATTTTAATCGTATAATTAAAATATAATTGGAGGGGATATGTCTAAAAAAATAATAATACTTTTGGGTATTTTTTTTCTTATTATTGCATGCTTTAAAGGCAAAAATAAAAAGCCAATGGGAAATTGGATTTCTGTCAAAAAAGCAAATTTACCTGAAGAAGTTATTGCTACTGGAACTGTGGTTCCAAGAGTTGGCGCCTATGTAAAAGTTGGTCCAAGGATTTCTGGCAAATTAGAAAAATTATATGTAAAAGTTGGGGATAAAGTTAAAAAAGGACAAATCCTTGCAATTGTTGAACATAAAGATTTAGAAGCAAATGTGGCAAGGATGGAAGCATCAAAAAAGGAATCAGAGGCAAACCTTGAATGGGCTAAAGCAAATTATGAAAGATTAAAAAAGTTATACAATGAAGGGATTGTAACAGCCGATGAATTGGATTTAGCAAAAAAGAGTTTGGATCTGGCAGAGGCACAACTGGAAAGTGCTGTATCTCAATGGGAGTATGCAAAGGTTCAACTTTCTTATGCTACAATTAATGCACCTATCTCTGGAATTATTGGAACTGTTTCAACACAAGAAGGAGAAACAGTTGCCGCTTCCTTTTCTGCCCCTACTTTTGTTACAATTTTAAATTTGGAAATGCTGGAAGTTGATGCTTATGTTGATGAAGTTGATATTGGAAAAGTAAAGGTTGGGCAAAAGGCATCTTTTACAGTTGATGCTTACCCAGAAAAGATTTTCAATGCAGAAGTAGAAGCAATCTATCCAGATGCAGTTATAAAAGACAATGTTGTCTATTATGCAGTAATTTTAAAAATTGAAAATAATTTTGATGAGATTTTAAGACCCCAAATGACAGCATCAGTTAATATTCATTTGGAAGAACTGCAGGATGTTTTGGCAATTCCTTCAAGAGCAATTAAAAAAGAAAATGGGAATTATTTTGTAATGGTAAAGGAAGGTGAAAAGATTTCAAAAAGGCAAATTACAACAGGAAGGGAATCAGGGGATCTTGTGGAAGTAAAAAGCGGATTGTCCTTAGGTGATCAAATTTTGGTCCCTCCATCAAGGCAGAGTGAACAACCTTTATGATAGAACTTATAAATATATCTAAAACCTATTACACAGAAGGAAAAGAAACGCCTGTTTTGCATAATGTAAACCTAAAAATTGAACAAGGAGAATTTGTTGCCATAATGGCGCCATCAGGAACTGGGAAAACGACCCTTCTTAATATAATAGGAACCCTTGATAAACCAACAAGTGGAAAATATTATTTTAAAGGAAAAGACCTAACTACTTTAAAAGATGATGAACTTTCAAATTTAAGAAATAAATCAATAGGATTTGTTTTTCAGTTATTTAATTTATTAAACAGAATAAATGTCCTTGAAAATGTTTTGCTCCCCCTTCTTTATTCAGAGCCATACCCAAAAGATGCAAAAGAAAGGGCAATAAAACTCCTTAAATCTGTGGGATTAGATGAAAGAATTTATTACAAACCAAATGCTTTATCAGGTGGGCAGCAGCAAAGGGTTGCCATTGCAAGGGCTTTGATTAATGAACCAGATCTGCTGCTGGCAGATGAACCAACGGGAAATTTGGATTCAAAGGCAAGTCAGGAAATTCTGGAAATCTTTAAAGAAATAAATAAAAGAGGAAAGACAATAATTGTTGTAACCCATGAAAAGGAAGTAGCAAAGGAAGCTAGCAGGATTGTTAATTTAAAAGATGGAACTATTATTAACCAATAATGAAAAGATTAAGATTTTTTAGAATATTACTCCATTCAATAAAAGCACTAATAAACCAAAAGGTAAAAACAATTTTAATGATGTTAGGTACTGCAATTGGGATTATGCTTTTGTCTGGTGTTATGGGGCTCACAAGAGGAGTTGAAATGAGAATTGAAGAAGTAATGAAGACCTTTGGACCAAGGAGTGGAGTTATTTTTTCTGGTGGTGGTAGAATCCAAACAGCAGGTGGGAGGGCATCTGTTGAAGTTAGATTAAAATTGAGTGACCTGGAAAATTTAAGGAACAAATTAGGTGAAAAAGCAATATTTTCTGGTGCCATTAGAAGAGAAGGGGTACAAGTTAAATATGAAAATCAAATACAGGAGACAACAATTTTTGCCGTTGATCCTGATTTTCCTTATTGTGCTGAATGGTATTTAAAAGAAGGTGAGCCACTTAATTTTTTTGATGAAAAAATCAAAGCAAGAACCTGTCTTTTAGGAACAACTGTCTTGAAAAATATTTTTCAAGAAGAAAACCCCATTGGAAAAAGGATTTTTATAAATAAAATTCCTTTTATTGTAAAAGGTATTCTTCAATCAAAAGGAACAAGCCCGGGTGGATGGGATATGGATGATACAATCTGGATCCCTCTTTCAACAGGGATGAAAAGAGTTTTTCATACAGATAATATAAGGATTATAAGATTTAAGGTAAGAGAAGGATTTCCTTTAAAAGAAACAATTTCTGAGGTAGAAGAAACATTGAGAATTTTGCACAAAGTTAAAGAAGGAGAAGAGGATTTTAGAATAAGAACACCTGATTTCATTGCAAAAAGAATAAATGAAATGACAAAGACAGCAAAAATTGCTGGCTTTTCCCTTGCAGTTATTGCCCTCATTGTTGGAGGAATTGTTTTAATGAACATACTTTTGTTATCCCTTAGTGAAAGAGTTCCAGAGATAGGACTTAAAAGAGCAATTGGTGCAAAAGAAAAAGATATATTTTTAGAATTTTTACTTGAATCAATTGTTGTATCAATATTAGGTATGTTTTTAGGACTCCTTCTGGGAATAATTCCTGTCTGGTTGCTCCCAAAATTACTTCCAGATATTCCAATGGCATTTTCTTTTAAGTCCTTTACCTATGGATTTGCTTTTGCTTTTTTTGTAGGAACTATTTTTGGGGTTCAGCCAGCCAGAAGGGCATCAATGCTCACCCCAATTGAGGCACTTCGATGAATTTTAAAAAAGCAACCAAATTATCTTTAAAGGTACTTTTAAGCCATCCCCTTAAAACATTTTTATCCTGCCTTGCTGTTGCAATTGGTGTTTCAGCAGTTGTTATGATGGTTGGAGCAGGGAAAGCAGCACAAATTGATACAATGAAAAAAATTAAAAATATGGGAACGGATCTTGTTTCAATACAAGCAGGAAGGTTTAAAAATATTGGTGGTAGAGCAAGGCAGGTTTCAAGATTTACGACTTTATCAACAAGAGATGTAAGAGAATTAAGATTAAAGATTGAAAATGTAAAAAATATTGCTGGAACTTACGATAGAAGTGCAACAGTTGTTTACAAAAATACAAGGATAAGAACAACTATCCTAGGGATTGAACCCTCTGCTTTCCAAATCTGGCGACTTGATACAAAAATTGGAAAACTTTACAATGATTTTGATGAAAAAAAAATTTCAAGAGTATGTTTGCTTGGAACCACTGCATATAACAATTTATTTTTAAACGAAGACCCCCTCGAAAAAACCATAAAGATTAACAACATTCCTTTTAAAGTAATTGGAATTACAAAAGAGAGAGGTCAAGATGTTTCCGGTCAAGATCAAGATGATATAGTATATATTCCACTTCAAAGTGCATTAAAAAGAGTATTTTATGTAGAATATCTGGATTCAATTTTAATTCAATTAAAAAATTTTTCAATAAAAGAAGAGACAAAGGAAGAAATAAGAAAAATTTTAAGGAAAAACCATAAATTAAGAGAAGGGAAAGAAGATGATTTTACCATTCAAGACCAAGAAGAATTATTAAAGGCAGAGATACAAACAGCAAAAGCATTTACTTATCTTGTAGGTGTTGTGGCAGGGATGTCTATGCTTACAGGAGGAATTGGTATTTTTGCTGTTATGATGATTTCCTTAAAAGAAAGAAAGAGAGAAGTGGGTTTGAGAAGAGCTCTTGGGGCAAAACATAGAGATATTTTAATTCAATTTTTACTTGAGGCAACAATACTTGCAACAATAGGTGGTGTTTTTGGAGTACTAGTAGGAGTTTTTGGAACTTACCTTATATGCCATTTTTCAAATTGGGATCTAATAATTCCTTATACAACAGCAATTTGGGCTTACCTTTTGGCTTTTATTACTGGAGTTATGTTTGGAATTTATCCAGCAAAAGTTGCATCAAAATTGGAACCAGTAGAAGCAATGCGTGCTGTTGTATAAAAATTATATTCTAAAAATTTAGTAAAGATGTTTTTGATAAAAAATTGTTTTTTGATAGGGACGACCTCTGTCATCGCCTGCTTTTTTGCAGAGAGAGTTATCTCCCCCTACTGCTCTGCTGCTTTTATGCTCTATTTTTCTCTTTGTTTATTTGTGATATTATAAAATATACTTATGGGTTATTGGCATTCTTCTGTCGCGCCCAAAGGATTT
>JBBISU010000066.1:0-17670 GCA_037441225.1 Acidobacteriota bacterium | reverse complement strand
ATTTTAAATTAGTAATTAAATGTGACTTGACATTAGTAACAACACTGGATTTAAGATTTTATCTCTTGAAAAGGAAATTTTTTTGGATTATTCAATAAAGAAAGCCTTTTTAAACATTTTTTTATTTCCCTTGAAATAAATTTTCTTTTAGGTTATGTTATAATATTTAGGGGGCGATGTGGTTTCGACGGGGTTAGATGTTTTATGGAAGTTGCATGTAGAGGTGGCTTGCCTCTTAAAAAAAAGCCAAGGCAAAAGTGCCAACCACGAATTAGCACTTGCTGCTTAAAAATAAGCAGCAGGGTTTCTTTCTTTGCCCCAAGAGAAAGAAAACCCTTTACTCATTGGGGCTTTAAGGAAAGTTTTCAAAGCCCAAAACTTTCCTTTAAAAAATTAGGGCTTAAAGGCACATTTTGCTTGTCCATTCAAAGAAATGTGTCTTTTAAATTTTTTAAGAATGGACTAAACATGTAGTGGCTTTCATAAAACCGCCTTCGGAAGGGGGTTCGATTCCCCCCGCCTCCACCAGATTTTTTCAAAAAATTTATTTATAATAATTTTTAATGATTTTCAAATCTTCCTTATAGGTTATTTTAATATTAAAAGTTGAGCCAATGATTGTTTTAATAGGAATATTTAAGATTTCCAAAAGCTGTGATTCATCTGTTAAATTTTCCCAGATTTTTCTTTCCAGTTTATATCCTTCATATAAAGTTTTTGCTTTAAAAATTTGTGGTGTTTGAACAAAAAAAAGCCCTTCTCTTTCAATTGTTTTTTCAACAAAATTATTTTTTATTTTTTTTAATGTTTCTTTCACAGGAATCACGGGGATTACTGCCATTTCATTTTTAATTTCCTTTAGTAAATTTTTTATCAAACTTATTGGAACAAAGGGCCTTGCTCCATCATGAATTATTACATAAGAGTTTTCTTCTGGTGAAATCTTTAAAAAGCCCTTATAAACAGAGATTGCCCTTTTTTTCCCTCCTTCAGCAGTTAAAAAATTTTTAAATTTTTCTTTTAATTTTTCATCTTTAATTTTTTCTTTACTTAAAACAAGAACTTTTTTTTCAAAATTTATATCTTTAAAATTTGAAATAGATAACTCAAGAATTGTTTTTTTATTTATTCTTTGAAATAGTTTATCTTCTCCAAATCTTTTGGATTTACCAGCAGCAGCAATAATTAAATAATATTTATTCCCCAAGGATTTCCTTTTCTTTTTTCTTTAATATTTCTTCAATTTTTTCAATATAATTATCTGTTAACTCTTGAATTTCTTTCAAACCTCTTTCTTTATCATCTTCAGAAATTTTTTTGTCTTTTTCTGCTTTTTTAACTTGTTCATTTCCATCCCTTCTTATATTTCTTATTGCATTTTTTGCTATTTCTGCTATTTCTTTGGCTTTTTTTGAAAGTTCTTTTCTCCTTTCTTCTGTTAAGGGAGGAATTGGAACTTTTAATGTTTTACCATCATTTATTGGATTTAAACCCAAATCTGCCTTCCTTATTGCTTTTTCAATTTCTTGAACAAGTGATGGATCCCAGGGTTGGACTATTAAAAGGGTTGGGTCTGGAACCATAATGTTTGCAAGTTGGTTTACAGGGGTTGGACTACCGTAATATAAAACTTTTACTGGTTCTAAAAGAGCAGGAGTTGCTCTGCCAGTTCTCAAGGCTTTTAATTCTTCTTGAAAATGATTAATTGCACCTTCCATCCTTTTTTGAATATCTTTTTTTATTTCATCAATCATAAATTCACCTCCTTACAAAGGAACCTATATTTTCACCTAAAATGATTTTTTTAAGGTTTCCTTCTTTAAAAAAATCAAAAACAATAATTGGAATATTGTTTTCTGAACATAAAGATAAGGCAGCTGCATCCATTATCTTTAATCCCTTTTCTAAGGCAATTTGATATGTTACTTCGGAAAATTTTTTAGCATCCTCGAAGGTTTTTGGATCTTTATCATAAACCCCATCTACTTTTGTTGCTTTTAAAATTACTTCTGCATTTATCTCTGAAGCACGAAGGGCAGCAGCAGAGTCAGTTGTAAAATAAGGATTCCCTGTTCCAGCAGCAAATATAACAACCCTTCCTTTTTCAAGGTGTCTTATTGCTCTCCTCCTTATAAAGGGTTCTGCAATTGCTCTTATCTCAATGGCAGTCATAACTCTTGTTGGGATACCTTTTCTTTCAAGGGAATCCATAAGTGATAGAGCATTGATACAAGTTGCAAGCATACCCATATAATCACCCGTTGCCCTGTCAAGCCCTTCTTTTGAAGCAGCTAAGCCCCTTATTATGTTTCCTCCTCCAATCACAATTCCAATTTGTAAATTTAATTCATATATGGATTTAATTTCTTTTGATAAATAATTTATTGATTCTGCTGAAAGACCTAATTTTTGGGGATAAGAAAAAGCTTCCCCTGAAACCTTAAGCAATATCCTTTTATATGCTGGTGCTTCAGAAGACATTATTCTTCACCTAATTGCATCCTAACAAATCTTACTACTTGAATATTTTCTCCTGTTTTTGTTATTGTTTCTGTTATCAATTCTTTAATTTTTTTCTTATCATCCTTAATAAAAGGTTGTTCTAAAAGAACATTTTCTTCAAAGAATTTCTGTATTCTTCCTTCAATTATTTTTTCAATAACATTTTCTGGTTTTTTTTCATTTTTTAATTGTTCTCTTAAAATTTCCTTTTCTTTATTTATCACTTCTTCAGGAACATCTTCAACCTTTACAAATTTTGGACCTGTTGCTGCCACTTGCATTGACAAATCCTCTGCTAATTTTTTAAAATCCTCTGTTTTAGCCACAAAATCTGTTTCACAGCGAAGCTCAACCAATGTTGCTAATTTGTTATTATGGTGAATATAATAACCAATAACACCTTCCTTTGTAGTCCTTGAGGACTTTTTTTGTGCTTGTGCAAGCCCTTTTTTCCTTAAAATTTCAACAGCTACTTCCATATTCCCTTTTGCTTCTTCTAAGGCATTTTTGCAGTCAACAATTCCTGCTCCTGTTTTTTCTCTTAATTTCTTTACATCTTCCATTGAAATACTCATTTTAAAACCTCCAAAATTAAAAATTATAAAATTATACCATAAAATTTAATTTAAAATAAAATTGGAACAAAAGGGACTTTTTGGTGTCTTTAAAAATATGAAAGTTAAAAGGATTGCAAAAATTAACCCTTATATTCCAACTGCTTCTATGGCTGATATTGTTTTTCTTTTAATAATATTTTTTGTTTTAACTTTTAATATGGATCCTGATAAAGAATCAATATTAGAACTTCCAGATTCAACTGAAAGGGAAGAAGTACCAAAAAGAGCAGCTATTATTTCTATTGATAAAAATAAAATTATAAGGGTTTCAGAAGGGGAAGAAATGACAAGGCAGATAAACCAGGAGGAGGTTTTATACTTTGCTTTAAATGTTATAAAAAAATATCCAAGCAAGCCAATTGTTATAAAAGCAGATAAGGAACTGCCTTTTAAAATTATAGATAAAGTAATAGATCAATTAAAACAAGCAAAGGTTGGTATTATTTACCTTTTAACCGAACAAAAAATAAAGAAAAATAGAAAGTAATATGAATAAAAAAAGATTTATTCTTTGCTATTTCGAATTTTAAATAATGGGACTATATTTATTCCTGGTTAAAAATTTTTGTAACTGAGAATTCAAAGTATTTTATAAATGAATAACTCTTCCCAAGGCATCCAAATTTGCTTCTTGCAAGGCCTCTGATAATGTGGGATGGGGATGGATTATTTTTGAAAAATCAGTAGAAGTTAGATTTGCAAAAATTGAAACAGTTGCCTCAGATATAAGTTCTGTGGCATTGGGTCCAACAATGGATGCCCTTAAAATTTCATCTGTTTTTTCATCTCTGAAAAAGAAAACTTTTCCTTTACTTTCAGCCATTGCAGATGCTTTTGGATTTGCAATAAAAGGGAAATTCCCAACTTTTATGCTTCTTCCTTGTTCTTCTAAATCTTTTAATTTAAATCCAACTGAGGCAAGTTCTGGGATTGAATAAGTACAAGAAGGAACAAGATGGTATGGTAGTTCCTCTACATCTTCCCCAGCAATCTTTTCAACTGCAATTATTCCTTCATGGGATGCCAGATGAGCAAGCATTGGAGTTGCAATGGCATCCCCTATAGCATATATATTTGGATTCTCAGTTTTGTAAAATTTATCAACAGGAATAAAACCCTTTTTATCTGTTTTTATTCCTGCTTTTTCAATATTTAAACCTTCTGTGTAAGGCATCCTTCCAACAGCAGATAAAATTAAAGATATTATAATTTCTTTTATTTCTCCATCTTTTTCAAATTTTAATTTAACTCCTTCTTCTATTTTTTCCCAGGATAATACTTTTGTATTTTTATAAATTTTAATTCCTTCTCTTATTAAATTTTTCTCAAGCTCTTCTGCTGAATAATTATCTTCCATTGGGAGTATTTGGGGCATAATTTCAAATAAGTGAACTTCTGATCCAAAGGATGAAAAAATTGATGAAAATTCAACACCTATTGCTCCTGCTCCAATTATTGCAATTGCCTTTGGAATTTCCTTTAATTCCAGTGCTTTATCAGATGAAATTATACTTTCTTCATCAACTTCAAAACCTTTAATACTTGAAATTTTTGAACCCGTAGCAATTAAAAAATATTTTGCCTTTAGTTTATCTTTTGAAACATTTATCGTTTCAAAATCTTCAAAGGAAGCAAAACCCTTATAAATTGAAACTCCTTTCTGGTTTAACAAACCTTCTATACCTTTTGAAAGCTTTAATATCACTCTTTTCTTAAATTCTTGTAATAAGTTTAAATCAACTTTTGGCTCTGAAAGAAGCCCAAACTGCCTGCCTTTTTTAATTTCCTTTAAAATCTTTGTTACATTTAAAAATATCTTCGTTGGAATACAACCTTTGAGAAGACAGGTTCCACCAAAGAGTTCATTTTTTTCAACAATTGCAACTTTTAAACCTAATTGAGCTGCTCTTATTGCTGAAACATAACCCCCCGGACCTCCTCCTATTACAATTAAATCAAACATTTTTTGTCTCCCTTAATTTTTCAAGAAAATAATTTCCTTCCATATCTTTTTTTAATCTTCCAAAAGGCATATTTTTTTCGTGGTACAAAAGTAGAACTGCTTTTTCTTCTAAGGCATTTTTTAAAAATTCTTCCTTTATTTTCAATATTTTTAATGGTTCTAAATCATAAGAAGCAATCCAGTTTATTTTTAAGTGTGCTTGTGTTGGTATCAAGTCACCTAAAAAATAAGCAACCTCACCATTTGATTCAATTTTCAAAATTTGCATTCCCATTGAATGCCCACCCACTTTAATTGCCTTAAAACTATCTAAGATATTAAAGTCACCTGATAAAAATTCAAACCTCCCATTTTCTGCAAGTGAAATTAAAATTTCTTTCTTATAACTGCCTTTTTCTTTTAAATTTGGAGATAAGCAATGTTCATATTCCTCTTTTTGAACAAAAATCTTTGCCTTTGGAAAAGTTGGAATTATCTGATCATAAATTTTTTCAACTGCACCACCTATGTGATCAAAATGCAGATGGGATACAAAAATATGTGTAATTTCTTCTTTTGAAAGCCCTTCTGCCTCTAAGATATTGTTAAAGTTAAAACTTTTTATTTTATAAATATTTTTCCATTTTTCATCCCACCAATTTCCAATTCCACATTCAATTAGTAAATTAAAGTTTTTGCCTTTAATTAAATAGCAATTTAAAGCCATAGGGATGCAATTGTTTTCATCTGATTTAAGGATTTTAGACCATAAAACTTTTGGCACAATTCCAAACATAGAACCACCGTCAAGCCAGAACTCACCTGTGTTCAAAAAATGAATATCAAAATCACCAATTTTTAAAAACATTTGTTTAAGCTCCCCCTTTGCTTTCCCCTTTCATAATGCCTGAGGCAATTAAATGTGCTACCCTTAATGCTTCTGGAAGGTTTCCTCTTATTGTTGCAGCTTCTATAAGTTTTAATGCCTTTACTTTGTCTATTCCTGCTCTCTGAAAATATATTTTTCCTCCATTTTCAATTGGTCCTGCTTTTTCTATAAGTTTCCACCTTTTTTGTGGGTTTGGCAATTTATCCATTGCCTTTTTTATTGCTTCAAAATCAGGCAATTTTCTCATTATAACAATTACTGGCTTTTTTACCTCTTGAGATAACTTTTCTATATCAACTATATTAAAACCACCAAGGGATATTCCATTTAAGAATATCCCTTGGATTTGATTTTGAAATCTTCCTGAAATTGCTTCTACTAATCTTTTAGTTGAATCCCAACCATCTTGCCTTATTTTGCAAGTTATTAGTCCTTCAAGGAATTCATATCCTCTATATAATGCACCTACAACAAGAACTGATTTTGTCTTATCTCTTTCAAAAGGAGCATCATCAATTCCCAGAACCCTGGGTTGCAAAGGAAAGCTCCTCGTCAATTATTTGTTTGAAAGCATCATATGGCTGGGCTCCTCTTACAATCCTTCCATTGACAAAAAATGTTGGAGTGCCAGTTATGCCTAAACTTTGTGCTTGATCTATATTATCATTTACATACTTTTCATATTTTCTTTCTTCAAAACATTTGTTAAACTTCTCAATATCCAATTGTAATTGTTGTGCATATTCTTTTAATTTATCAGGAAATAACTGGCTTTGGTTTTTAAATAAAATATCATGGTATTCCCAGAATTTTCCTTGTTCTGAGGCACAGTGGGATGCTATATGAGCATCCTTTGCTTGTTTATGGAAATCTAAAGGAAGGTCTTTGAAAATCAACTGAACCTTATCAGGATAATCTGAAAAAATTTTTTCCAGAGTACTTTGAGCTCTCGAACAATAGGGACATTGAAAATCAGTAAATTCAACTATTATAATTGGTGCACCCTCCTTGCCTTTTTTTGGTTCATTTCCCTTTGAAAGTTCCATTTTAGGTGGTTTTAAAAGGGTCTCAATTTTTGCTTCCTTTAAAAGTTTTTCTTTTAATTTATCTTCTGACTCTTGTATTTTTTGTGATTTTAAATAACCCTTAATTTGTTTTTTTGCTTCTTCTTCACCCAATCTAATCTGGCTTTTGTTTTTTTCATAAAAGTCATTTACTTCTTCCTCTGTTGGCTCTGGAACAGGGTCTATTACATATTTTTTATAAAAATCGTCAAGGGATAAGTTTTCTTCTTTTGCCTTTTCTTCCTGCAACTTGATAAAAATTAAATCCTGTAAAGCAGTTCTTTTAAGTTGATATATTTCTTGGTTTTTCATCATTAAAGCAATTCCTAAAAATTCTTCCAATTCCTTATCCGTTACATCCTTTCCATTTACCTTTGCAACAACTTCTTCCTTTGCAACTTTTTCAGTTTCCTTTTTTACTACATCTTTTTGTGCCGTAGCACAATTAAAAGAAAAAAATAACACAAAAATTAAAGCAAAATACTTCATATTTCTACTCCTTTTATAAAGTTTTAAATATTTTACATCAAAGAAAAATAAATTTCAATAGGATAATTTGTCCCTAAATACGAAATAAAAAAAAGAAAGATAAGATTTTAAAAAAAATAAAAATATTAATAGAGCAGCAGAGGTTTTCCGACAATATGGTATTTTGATTTACCGTACACAATGGAAGGAAAGGATAGTTGAGACGCAGATATTTTGCTGTATTTTCTTTCAAACAGTATTAAACAAAATAAAAGAAAAATTGAAATAAGATAACTGCCTAAGCAAAGGGGAATTTATTCAATAAATTTTTAGACATTCCTTATCAATTGATACTTAAGGTATTAGAGATAGAAGGCAAAAGCTGAAAATACTTACTCAGAAAGATTTGTTAAGGATATTTAATTTATAACAGAAGTATTTTACTTGCTTTCCATAAAACAAAGTAATCTTGCATACTATTTTAATAAACCAAAAATCCTTTAATTTATGCTTATAAAATATCTAAAGCATAAAGTTGGGTTTAAATTTATCTTTTTTTTCAAACTACTTTTTTAATTTAAGCAAGAATCGAAAGTATTTGATTTAAAAATCCATTGGTCCTAAGGCAGAAGAATCACCATTTGCAAGGATTGAAATTAATGCTTGTCTGAAATAATCACTTTTTGCTCTAATTTCAGCTGCAATTCTTTCTTCATATAATTGTTTTGATCTATCTATGTCTTCTTTTAACAAAGAGTAAATATTTTTATTTCTTCTTCCTTCTTCTACTTTACTTTCATTATAAAGTTTTATTTCTGAGACAAGCAAACGAGCAAATCTTCTGGCTTCATCATGTTTTTTTGATTCTTCTGCTGTAAGTCCTGGCTGAATTGGTATGCTTTCAAATCCAAAGCCTGGCTTTTCCTTTTTAAAATCTGCTGGTGGCTTTACTTCTACACTTTTTTTTGCATAAATTTCTTCTATTTCCTCAGGTGTTGGTGGAGTTGGAGGAGCTTTTGGTGGCGGAGGAGGTGGGGGTGGAGCAGCTTTGACTGGTTCAAACTCTCTCATTCCGCCTTCTTCTTTAAGTGTTGCCCACTCAGAAACAGGAGGCCCTTCTGGAACTTCATATTCTACTTCTTTGATTTCTTCTGCTGGAATCTCTTGTACTTCCTCCATTTCTACCTTGTATTCTTCTTCTACTTTTGGTATTTCTTTGACTGGTGGTGGAACTGGCTTTGGTTCAACTGGTGGTATATGAACTGTTGGAGTTGGCTCCTTTGGCATTTCTACAACTGGTTTTTTTAATGTTTCCCTTTTAATTGCTTCTAATTGTTCCATTGTTTTTGCATCAAATTTTTGTGTCTTTTCAGGAGAAGGGGGAGGTGGTGGTGTTGTAACTTCTGGCTTTGAGGGCCTTGGGGTTTCTATTTTAAGTGCTTCTGGTTTTGTAAGAGTTGGGCAAGGTAAAAGTTGCCTTTGACCAATTAAACTTATGCAAAGAGAAGAAACATAAGTCAATGTTTCAAGTATATCTGGTTCTATTTGAATTGCCCCTTTTATCTCATCGCAATAAAGGGCAGCAGCAACTTTATCTTTTATTATTAAGGGAATTAATAAAACTTTTTCTGGCTTTGGACCCCCCAATGCTTTTGTAATCAAGTCCTCACTCAAGGGTTGATAAAAGACCGAGTTTTTATTTTTGTATGTTTTAAAAAATGGATTTCCTTCACTTAGAGGAAATATGGTGGATTTTATCTTCATATCATCAGAGCCAAATTTTGTAAAACCGAGGCCCTTCCATCCAGTTGCTTGCTCTCCTTTAAAGATAAATATTGCAACCCTTGAAGCAAATTTTGATGCCTCTTTTAGAAATGAATCAAGTATCTCAACTTGTGTTTTTCCTTTATCAATTTGAATTAATGAATTTTTAAGAGATAAAATAATTTCCTTATTGTCTTTTATTTCTTCCACTGGTTGTGGTTTTGATAAATTTGACAATAGGGATGATATCTTTTCAATATCAAAGGATATAGGTGATGGCTTTGGGATTTGCTCAATGGCATTTTTTATTGAAGCAATTGCTGTTTCTAATTTTGTAAGATAAAGCTCTTGTGCTTCTTCTAACTCACTTTTAATGGTTTCTAAGGCTTTTTTAATTTCTTCCATAAAAATAATATAACATTAAATATTTTTAAAAGTCAAGTATTTTTTATTAGATTTTCCAAATAATGCTGGCAATCAATTGCTGCCATACAACCATTACCAGCAGCAGTGATTGCTTGCCTGTATTTTCTGTCTTGAACATCACCTGCTGCAAAAACCCCTTCAACCGATGTATGGGTGCCATTTTTTGTTAAAATATATCCTTTTTCATCCATTTCAATTTGTCCTTTAAAGATTTCTGTATTTGGATTATGCCCAATTGCAACAAAAAGTCCTTGTATATTTAATGTGCTCTTTTCCACTGTCTTTAAATTTTTTAAAACAATCCCTTCAACACCAGTAATTTTGTTTCCTAAAATTTTTTCTACAATGCTATCCCAGATAAAGGAAATTTTACTATTTGAAAAGGCTAACATTTGCATTGCTTTTGAAGCCCTTAATTTATCCCTTCTATGTATTACATAAACTCTTGTTGCAAATTTTGTTAAAAAGTTTGCCTCCTCTAATGCAGTATCCCCTCCACCAACAACTGCCACTTCCTTTCCTTTAAAGAAAAAACCATCACAAGTTGCACAAGCAGAAACACCATGCCCAAGCAATTCTTTTTCTTCAGGCAACCCTAAAAACCTTGCAGAGGCACCAGTGGCAATAATTATTGATTTTGTTTCAATTATTTCTTCTGAATTTTCAAGATAAACTTTAAATGGCTTTTCTTTTAATTCAACTTTTGAAACATTATCAAAAATAAATTTTGTTCCAAATTTTTCTGCTTGTTTTCTCATCCTTTCCATAAGCTCTGGTCCATTTATTCCTTCTGGGAAGCCAGGAAAATTTTCAACTTCTGTTGTAATGGTTAGCTGTCCCCCTGGTTGGGGACCATCTATTAAAAGGGGAGAAAGATCAGCCCTTGCACAATAGATTGCAGCAGTTAAACCTGCAGGTCCAGACCCCAATATTAAAACTTTTTCCATAAAAAATATGTTATCACATTTTTCTTATTTTCTGCAAAATTTCATTACAATTTATTTGACCTTTTTTGAAAAGTTTAAACCACTTTTCACCCAAAAGGTATCCAGCTCTTCTGGAAATTGTAAAACAGAGATTTTCATCTAATAAGGTTAAAAATTTATTTAGTTTTTTTTCATTTTCTACTAAATTCCTGTAAACTTTTATTATATAAGGAACTGCTGTTTTTAATCTTTGAAGTTTTTTCTCTGCCCTTTCATCACTTTTTCTTTGAAGCAAATTTTTTAGCTCTCTTATACTCTGCGTTTTCCTTTCTTCAAAGAGCAGTTTTGAAGAAAAATAGCCAAAAGCATAATAATATATCCTTTCATAAAAATTTTCTTCTAAAAAAATATGCTTGCTGTCCCATTTTTTTTCTTCATAAAAAATAAAGTGAGCAATTTCTTCAACAAACCTTAAAAGATCTGGAAAGGGAATGTAAATTATATTTTCATAGGGAACAAAAAAGGAATAATTTTCCTGGAGGAGCATAAAGAAAGGAGATGAATTTTCAATGTTTAATAAATTTATTAAAAAATCAAATTCATCAAAGGTTTTAACTTCAAACTGGCACTCCCATTTTTTCCCAAAAAAGGAGCTTAAATTAAATAGCAACTCTTCAGCCAGATCATCCAAATTTTTTTCTTCTACATTTAAAACCTTTGATTTCAAAAGAAAAGTAAGCCAAGTTTGATATTTTACCCAAGGAGGAGTATTAAAAACGCAAAAACTATTCCCATCAATTTTTACAAAATTTAAATCCTTTTCTTTTCCTTTTTCCATTTCTTTTAAATAAATTGTCTCACTATTTTGATACACAATTGTATAAGAGATTCTTTCTTTTAATCTATTAAAAATTTTTTCAGGAAGATGCTCTGGGGCTAAATGCAAATCTCCAATTATTACTATATGAATTTTACCTTTTTCTTCTTTTATTTTTTTTGAAATAAATTCAGCTGAAGCAATATCCCTTTCCTCACAAGAGGCATCTTTTTCCAAATTAATACCATAAACCTTTATTTTGTTTTCCTTTGCAAATTTTAAAATCTCTTTATAATTTTCCCATTCAAAACCCCATCTTTTTTTATATTTTATTTTATATAAAAAATATTCTTCATTAATTTTCCCTTTTAAAAAATCTTCTAATATTCTTTGATCTGTAATTGCATATGGTTCAAGATATAAATTTAAGTCATAATTTTTTTCTTTTAAAAATTTTATAACTTCTAAATGAAATTTTTGTGCCTCTTGAAGCGTATGATAGTCAGCCAAAAAAATTAACTTTGAGTTTTCAATTTTATCAAAAAGAATTTCCTTTTTTATTCTATTATATTTTCCTTCAAAAATATGTTTATATCTTAAATAATACCTATCCAAATAATTAGGCCTTGCACCTAATATTTCTCTTATCTGGCTTTTAATAGATTTAAGTATTGCTTTTCTCCAATTTTTTAATTTTTTTTCTACATCCATAAATTAAATATACCTTAAAAAGGAAAAAAAATAAAGATTTATGGTAAAATTTAAAAATGTCTTATTTTATAACAGGTGCTTCATCAGGTATTGGGAAAGCTTGTGCTTTTAAATTGGCACAAAGGGGGGAAAATGTTGCCCTTTTTTCAAGAAGGGAGGAATTTTTAAAAGAAATTAAAAAAGAAATTGAAAAATTCAATGTAAAGGTAATTACTTTAAAAGGAGATGTCAGATATTTGGAGGAATTAAAAATTGCCTTTGAAAAAGCAAAAGAATTTTTTGGATCTTTGGATAATTTAATTTGTGCAGCTGGCATTGGATATTTTTCTCCTTTTATAAAATTAGAAGAGTGGCAATTAAAAGAAATGATTGAAATAAATACATTGGGAGTTATAAATTCTGTTTATTCTTTCCTTCCTTTTGTATTAGAAAAAGGTGCAAAAATTGGAATTATTTCTTCCATTCAAGGGAAAATGGGTTTTAAAAATATGTGTGTTTATGGCGCTTCTAAATTTTCACTTCATGGTTTTGTTCAAGGTTTAAGGGAAGAATTAAAGGATTTCAATATAAAAATTTCATTAATATGCCCAGGAACTGTTGAAACACCTTTTTTGGATAAAGCAGGAAGGGGTGAAATTCCAAGGCAAAGCAGGTACTTGAAAGTTTTGACTCCTGAAGAAGTTGCAGAAATTACAATTGATGCAATGGAGAAGGGAAAAAAAGAAGTAATTGTTCCACTTATGGCAAAATTATTTTTAAAGTTTCACGACATTTTTCCAAATTTTGCAGAGTGGCTATTTTATAAACTATGAATATAATTTATATGGGAACACCTCATTTTGCCTTACAAACTTTAAATAAACTTTTAGAGAATAAATATGACATTTTAAGAATATTTACAAGATTGGACAAACCGCAAGGCAGGGGTTTGGAAATTAAAAATACACCAGTAGGGGAGTATTGCCAGAATTTATCTTTACCTGTTTTTAAAATAAATACTTTAAGAAAAAATGAAATTATTGAAGAAGTTGAAAAATTAAAACCAGAAGCAATTGTGGTAGTTGCCTTTGGGGCTTTTCTTCCAAAGGAAATTCTTGAAATCCCAAAATACGGCTGCATAAATTTACATCCTTCCCTTCTTCCAAGGCACAGAGGTCCTTCTCCTATCCAGTATGCTCTTCTTGAAGGAGATGAAACAACAGGTGTTACAACAATGGTTTTAGATGAAGGAATGGATACAGGTCCAATCCTTTTACAAGAAGAGGTCTCAATTTTGCCTGATGATACCTATGGAACGCTGTCAGAGCGTCTTGCAAAAATTGGAGCTAATCTTATGATCAAAACTTTAAAAGAATTAGAAGAAGGCAAAATAATTCCAAAGCAACAGGATAACTCAAAAGCAACTATTACGAAAAAAATTGAAAAAGAAAATTGCAAAATTGACTGGAAACTCCCTGCTCAAAAAATAAGAAATATGATTAGGGCATTTAATCCATTTCCTGGGGCATATACATATTTTAATAAAAAAATATTAAAAATCTGGGAAGCAGAAGTTGTTCCTTTTGAAGTAAAAAGTTTTACACCAGGTATGATTATTGATGTAAAATCAAGGGGGATAGATATTGCTTGTGGAAAAGATGTGCTAAGGATAAAAAAATTACAAATTGAAGGGAAAAATGCTTGTTATTCCTATCAATTTATTTGTGGATATAAAATTTTAACTGGTGAGTTATGGGGATAAGTTATGAGTTTAAAAGGGCATATTCAATACTTTTTAGAGTTTTTTATGAAAAGTCCCACATAGAACCGATTTTATCTTCCCTTGAAAGCCCTTTTGGAAAAAAAAGCATTCAAAGGATAACGGACTTAGCTTATGGAGTTTCAAGGCATAATTTATTTTTAGAGGCATTAATTAAAAAAGTTTCAAAAATTGAATTTGAAAAAATTGAAAAAGAAATCTTAATTATTTTAAAGATTGCCTTATATCAATTGATATTAAATCCAATAAGGCCTAAATATGCTGTTCTTGATGAAGCAGTGGAATTTACAAAGTCAATAGGTAAAAAAAATTCTTCAAGGTTTGTGAATGCTCTTTTAAGAAAAATTTTAGAGAAACCTAAGATAAAAAAAGAAATTTATTCCTTTGGACCACCAGAAGAAAAACTTTCTATAAAATACTCACACCCATTATTTTTAGTTGAAAGATGGATAAAGGAGTTTGGGAAAAAAAGATGTGAAGAAATTTTAATTGAAAATCAAAAGATCCCAAAAATTGATTTACTTGTAAACATAAAAAAAATAAGTTTAAAAGAAATGAAAGAAATTTTATTAAGAAATAAAATTATTTCAGAAGAAACAAAACATTCCCCTGCTGGATTAAAAATAATAAAGGGAAATATAAAAAATCTTTTAGAAGAGGTAAAAAAAAATTTCTATGTAATGGATATAAGTGCTCAAAGTTTTTCATACCTTTTTTCTCAATTTCAAGGAAATGCTTTCCTTGACCTTGCTTCTGCCCCAGGTGGCAAAAGTTTATTCATAAGATTATTTTACAAGTTTAAAATTCATATATCTTCCGATCTTTTTTTTAGCAGGTTAATAAAAGTTAAAAAGAATTTCCAAAATTTTGGAAAAGATATAAAATTTTTAATCCAAAGCATCCTTAAACCATCTTTTAAAAATGGAATATTTGATAGAATTTTGTTAGATGCTCCTTGTTCTGGAACTGGGGTTTTAAGGAAAAATCCAGAAGCAAAATGGCGACTTGAAGCAGAGGACTTTAAAGAATATAAAAAAAAACAAAAAGAACTTTTATCTTCATCACTTGACTTGCTTTCAGAAGGAGGGCTTTTACTTTACATAACTTGTTCACTTGAAAGGGAAGAAAATGAAGAAGTTGCACTTGAGGTAATTGAAGAAAAGAAAGGATTTAAAATCTTTAAGGACTATAAAAATATAAAAGCACCAATTTTAGAATTTTTAGAGCCCTCTGGATTTATAAGGATCTTTCCAAATGAAGAACTGGATGGTATGACAGGAGTAATTATTAAGAAAGAAATTTGAAAAAATGTTATATTATAAATAATGGATTTAAAAAAATTTATTCCTAATGTTTTGATTTCATTTATTTCAGAAAAAAGAGATTTCAAATCAAGGGTGGCATTTTTAAAAGGAACTACATTATTTGCTGATATCTCTGGGTTTACAAAAATGTCAGAGGAACTTCAAAAATTAGGAAGAGAGGGCTCTGAAATTTTAACAGATATTTTAAACAAATATTTTAATTCAATAATAAAAATTATTTACAAATATAATGGGGATATAATGAGGTTTGCAGGGGATGCCATAACTTCCTTTTTTGAAGAAAAAGAAATGGCTTACTATGCAGGTGTGGAAATTATCTCTTTTATGCGTGAAAATGAAATTTGTAAAACCCCACAAGGAGATTTTAATATAAAAATAAAAATTGGCATTGCTTCAGGCATCCATACCTTGCTTTTAGTAGGCGATGAATTTTTTGATTATGTATTTGCAGGAAATCCAGTTGATTGGGCAGCAGAGGCAGAACACATTGCAGAGGCAGGTGAGATAATAATATCTCCAAAAAGGGAAGAAAAAATTGAAGGTATAAATTTTACCTCCTTTAAAAAAGAAAAATCCATAGAAAATGAAAAAATAAAAAGATTTATACACCCTGTTTTGTATGAAAAAATTTCATCTGGTTTTTCTTCAATTTTAAATGAGCACAGGAAGACCGTTATAATTTTTCTTTCTTTTAAAGGGATTGAAAGTTATTATAATTTAAAAGACCTAAAAGTCCTTCAAAATTTTTATATCCAAATAAGAAAAAAAGTAGATGAATATGAAGGATTTTTAAATAAAGTTGATTTTGGAGACAAGGGTTCAAAATTTTTAATAACCTTTGGTGCTCCAGTATCACATGAGGATGACATTGACAGAGCAATTCATTTTTCAAAAGAAATTCAAAAAATAGGAAAAGAAAATAATTTAAAGGTCTCAATTGGAATAAACTGCGGAACAATTTTTTCTGGAATTGTTGGAAATGAAGAAAGATGCGAATACACTGTTATGGGGGATGCAGTTAACTTATCTGCCCGCTTGATGCAGTATTCATCAGAAGGTGAAATAATTGTGAGCAGTTTTTTAAAAGACGAGGCAGATTCCTTTGCTTTTAAATACTTAAATTCAGTAAAGGTAAAAGGAAAAAGTGAAGCAGTTGAAATTTTTTCCCCGGAAGAAAAAAAAGGTGAGGCAGAAGAAGAATTTTATGTTCAAAAAAAGGAATTAGTTGAAGAAGCTGAAAAATTTATTAAAGAAAAAGAATTTGAGCCAAAGGTATTAGAGATAACAGGTGAAGGTGGGATTGGGAAAAGTGCTTTTCTAAAGTATCTTATTAAAGAAAAATTAAAGGGATATGAAATAATTTTTGGAAGGTGTCAGGAATTTTCAAAAAATTTTCCATATTACCCCTGGGAAAAAATTTTAAAGGATCTTTTTGATTTATTATTTTTTGAAGATAAAGCGGGCAAGTGGCAAAAACTTTTAAAAGAAAAATATCCGCATTTTTTTAAATTTTCCTTTGTTTTACTGGATTTTTTAAAAATAGAAAACAAAGCAGAAAAAATTCAAATAGATGAGAAAACAAAGCAAAGCATTTTAATTAAAGAAATTTCAATCCTTTTAAATGAAATTTGTAATTTAAAAAAAGTTGCAATTGTTTTAAACAATTTTCAATGGGCAGATACATCAAGTGCAGAACTTTTTTATAATTTATGTTTAGTAATTTCAAAACCATCACCATTATTTATTGTAATTGGAAGGGAAAAGATAAAAGATCTTTCAAATGTTTTAAATTTTCTTTCAATAAAAATTGAAAATTTTAACTTTTTTGAGACAAAAGAATTTGTTTTTAAATTTTTAAATTGCCAGAATTTGCAGGAAAAGATACTGAAGGAAATTTTTGAGGCATCAAAAGGGAATCCACATCTTTTAAAAGAGACATTAAAAAATTATCAAGAGTCAGGGTATTTAAGCAAAGATAAAGAGCATCCAGAGGTTATTTTAATAGATGAAACAAAGAAACCAAAAATTTCCACAACCCTTGAAGAGGTGGCTTTAAGCAAATTTGATAAAATTTCACCAGAGGAACAGTTTTTGCTAAAAATTTTATCTGTCTTTGGAGAAAATTTAAAATTTGATTTACTCGAGAAAATTTTATCTATGTATAATATCCAGAAAGAGACAATTTCAAAAATCATAGAAAGGAAGGAATTTTTAGGTTTTAATGAAAAGGGAAATTATTATTATTTTTTAAAAAATTATATCCGTTCAAGTATATATAATTCAAATGATTTTTCTTCCAAAAGAAAATTTCATAAAATTGCAGCAGAGATTTACAAAGAATTTTATAAAGAATATAAAACTGATATTGGTCAAATAATTTCATATCATTACATTGAATCAGATGACTTAAAAGATGGAATTGAATTTATCTTAAAATCAGGTGAAGATGCTTATAAAAAT
>JBBISU010000065.1:0-17689 GCA_037441225.1 Acidobacteriota bacterium | reverse complement strand
AATTGTGCAAGTTGGGTTAAGATATTTACTAAAGGTATAAAAGATGAAAGATTAAAGGTTTTGCTATTTTTATTTTATAGCAAAGTATTGCTTGACAATATTTTTTAAATGCATTATAATTATGCGAAAATTAGGCGCGTAGCTCAGTTGGTTAGAGTGCTACCTTGACACGGTAGAGGTCAGCGGTTCAACTCCGCTCGCGCCTATGAAAATAAAATAAAGGCGCGTAGCTCAGAAGGCAAGAGCGCTACCTTCACACGGTAGAGGCCATCGGTTCAATTCCGATCGCGCCTATGAAAAGGAGAATAAATGTTTTTAAAGGGGAGGTATCCCCATTAGTAAAAAGGAATTTAGAGTTAATGAGGAAATAACATCCCCTAAGGTTTTGCTTATTGGTTTTGATGGGAAACAATACGGAGTAGTTTCCCGAAGAGAGGCATTAAGCATTGCATATCAAGAAGGACTTGACCTTGTGGAAGTGGCACCTCAAAATGATCCTCCAACCTGTAAATTAATGGATTATGGAAAGTTCAGATACCAGCAGAAAAAGAAGATGCAAGAAGCAAAAAAGAAACAAAAAATTATGCACATAAAGGAAATGGTCTTCAGACCAAATATTGATACCCATGATTATGAGATAAAGAAAAGAAATATAGTAAGATTTTTACAAGAAGGAGATAAGGTGAAAGTAGTTATAAGATTTAGAGGAAGGGAAGTTAATTATTTTGAAGCAGGGGATAAGCTTCTTGCAAGATTGGTCCAGGATATTTCTGATGTTGGAGTTTTAGAATCAAAACCACAACAGATGGAAAAACAAATAACAGCTGTTTTAATTCCAAAAAAATCTTAAAAGGAGGAAGTTTTTATGTTAAAACTAAAAACCCATAAGGGCACAAAAAAGAGAATAAAAATTACTGCTAAAGGAAAACTTAAAAGATCCTGTGCCTTTAAAAACCATATTCTTTCTAAAAAAAAGAGGGAAAGAAAAAGAAAGTTAAGGCATGGTGATTTTGTTTCTAAAAAAGAAGCAAAGAGAGTTAAAAGACTTTTGCCATATTCATAAGGAGGGATTATGCCAAGGGTAAAAAGAGGAAAACACAGAGCTCAAAGAAGAAAAAAGATTTTAAAACAAACAAAGGGCTATTATGGTTCAAAATCAAAATTGCATTTAATTGCTAAAAGGCAACTTGAAAAGTCATTACAATATGCTTACAGGGATAGAAGGACAAAGAAAAGGGAGTTTCGTTCTCTCTGGATAGTAAGGATAAATTCTGCCTTAAGGAAGATGGGCTTAAAATATTCTGAATTTATTCATAAATTAAGAGAAAAAAACATTGGGTTAAATAGAAAGGTCTTGGCAAATATGGCTGCCACTGACTTTGAAACCTTCAAAAAATTTGTGGAGGCAATTTAAGATTAATTTTTAAATGGAAATAAACCTTGAAGAAATAAGAGTTGATTTTGAAAAAGAATTAAATTATTTATCTTCTTTAAAGGAATTAGAAGAATTAAAGCAAAAATATCTTTCAAAGAAAAAAGGGATTATAATTAATCTTTTAAAGGAAATTCCTAAATTAACATTAGAGGAAAAAAGGATTCTTGGTCCAAAGTTGAGCCAGCTAAAAGAAATAATTGAAAAGAGCATTGAAGATAAGGAAGCCCTATTATTAAAAAAAGAAGAGGAAGAAAAAAAATTAAAAAACTTTATTGATGTTACTCTGCCTGGAATTTCTCCTTCTTATGGAATGCTCCATCCTGTTACTTTGGTAAGGAGAAAAATTGAAGAAATTTTCATACAACTTGGATACTCTATTGAAAAAGCACCTGAAATAGAGGAAGAATGGTATAACTTTACTGCTTTAAATATGCCAGAAGACCATCCAGCAAGGGATACACAGGATACTTTTTATTTGAACCCTCCTTACCTTTTGAGAACCCATACTTCAAATGTTCAGATAAGGACAATGCTAAAAAGGAAGCCCCCTTTTTTGGTCTTAGCACCCGGGAGGGTTTTCAGAAGGGATGATTCACCAAGGCACTCTCCAATGTTTCATCAAATAGAAGGTTTTGGTGTATCTAAGCCTTTTGATTTTAGCCATTTTAAAGGTACTTTAATTCATTTTTTAACAAAACTCTTTGGTGAAGATATTGAAATTCGTTTCAGACCTTCCTTTTTCCCCTTTACAGAACCATCAGCAGAAGTTGATGTATCTTGTATTTTTTGTGGAAAGAAAGGTTGTTCTGTTTGCTCTTATTCTGGTTACATTGAAATACTTGGTGCAGGTATGATCCATCCACAGGTCTTAAGGAATGTAGATATTTCACCTGAAGAATGGATGGGCTTTGCTTTTGGAATGGGGATAGACAGGATTTGTATGCTTTTGTATCAAATACCAAATATTAGAATGCTCTTTGAATCTGATTTAAGGATATTGAGGCAGTTCAAATGAAATATTCCTTAAATTTTTTAAAAAGATTTGTAGAGATAAATGATTACAAAGATTTATTTGAAAAACTTACAAATGTTGGCTTTAATTTAGAATCTTATGAAGTACTTGATGATGATGTAATCTTTGATTTAGAGGTTACTTCTAACAGACCTGATGTTTTGTCTCATTTTGGTATTGCAAGGGAGGTCTCTGCAATCTATGGTATTGAAATAAAAAATGAAAAGGTAGAAGAGATCCCCGTTTTATATAACACAGGCCTTTTTAAAATTGAAATTGAAGATTTTAATTTATGCCCAAGGTATTCTGCCTTATATGTTGAAAATATAAAGGTTGCCCAATCGCCAATATGGCTAAAAAAATTAATTGAAGCAGTTGGATTCAGACCAATAAACAATATTGTAGATATTTCAAATTATGTATTGGCTTCTTTAGGACATCCTACCCATCCTTTTGATTTTGATACAATTTCAGATAAAACAATTATAGTGAGGGCTTCAAAGAAAGGTGAAAAGTTAAAAACCCTTGATGGAGTTTTGAGGACAATGGAAGGTGGTGAAATTTTAATTTCAGATCCAAGAAAACCAATTGGGCTTGCAGGTATTATGGGAGGTGAAGAAACAGAAGTTAAAAGTTCAACAAAAAGAGTTTTGTTTGAATCAGCTTTCTTTTCCCCTGTCTCAATAAGAAAAACCTCAAAGAAATTGGGAATACAAACAGAGGCATCAATAAGATTTGGGAGAGGAGCAGATATTGAGAATACAATCCTTGCTCTTATGGCAATTGCATATTTTATAAAAGAATTGGGTTGTGGCACTCTTCCTAATTTTATTTTAGATGTTTATCCTGAAAAGTTAGTTCTCTCTGAGATAATTTTTAGTATTGAAAAATTAAACTATTTTTTTGGTTTTAAATTTGAAGAAGATTGGGTAAAGAAAACTTTAAATTCTTTAGGATTTAAAATAAAGGATAAAGGAAAAGATTGGATTATATCACCTCCATCATACAGAGGCGATGTGAAGGAAGATGTGGATATCTATGAAGAAGTGGGAAGGGTTTATGGCTATGATAAGTTGCCACAAAAATTGCCTTCTTTTGAGTTTGGCAGGGGCTGGGAATTGGATGAAATTGCTTTGACAAAAAAAGCACAAGATTTGCTTTCTCATTTTGGATTAAATGAAACAATAAGTTATATTTTTTCAAAAGAAGAAGAGGTATCAAATTTTGATTTTTTTGAAAAAAGAAAGCCAGCAAAATTGAGGAATCCTTTAAATTTAGAAGAACCATTTTTGAGAACTTCTCTTATCCCTGGACTTTTAAGAACTTTTAAGAATAATTTATCAAAAAATATCAGGGATGTTGATATCTTTGAAATTGGAAATGTTTATTATATTGAAAATAATTTATACAGGGAAGAAGAACATTGTGGTATTTTGGTTTCAGGAAAAAGGGGTTTTGGTGAAAATTCCAATTGGGATTTCTATTATTTAAAAGGAATTGCTGAAAGCTTTATAAGGGGAATGGGTAAAAAAGATTATAAGTTTAAGTTTGAAAATTTAAGGGGCTTTTATGAAAATGGTTGCTCTTTGATTGAAATTGAGAAAAGGAATGTAGGGCTTTTAGGTGAGGTAAAAATTGAAGCTCCATTTCCTGTTTGGGTTTTTGAAATTTCCCTTATTCCTTTTAAAGAATCTTTTAAGGAAACACCAAAATTTAAGCCAATTTCAAATTTTCCTCCCATTGAAATTGATATGACAATTGGGCATCCAATTGATTTTTACTTTGAAAAAATTATTTCAATAATAGAGGAGCAAAAACTGCCAAATCTGGTTTCTATAAATTTTAAAGATAGATTTATAAAAGAAAGCAAGATTTTTACAACAATAACATTGAAATTTCAAAGTTTTGAAAGGTCCTTAACTCAGGAAGAAATAAATAAAATAAGAGAGGATTTAGCAAATTATTTGCTTAAAAATTTTCCTATTAAATTTTAAGGAGGTAAAATGGAAGTTTTAAAAGAACTGGAAGAAAAAGTTGATTTAATCCTTGAAAAATATAAAAAATCACAGGAAGAAATTGCTGAATTGAAAAATAAATTAAAGAAACAGGAAAATCAAAGCTGGAAAGAAGAAAAAGAAGAACTGATAAAAAAATTGGAATCTCTTCTTGAAAAGTTAAAAAAAGTTTTGTGATTTTTGATAAAATAAAATTATGGAAAATTCTGTAATCATAGGTTTACAATGGGGTGATGAAGGAAAGGGAAAAATAGTTGATCTTTTAGCAAAGGATTTTGATGTTTTTGTAAGATACGGCGGAGGGGCAAATGCTGGACATACTGTAAGATTTGAAGATAAGCACTTTGCACTACATCTTCTACCTTCAGGGATTATCCATCCAAATAAAATTTGTATCTTAGGAAATGGTATGGCAATTGATCCCTTTTCTTTAATTGCAGAAATTGAAACATTAAAAAGCCGTGGTGTGAAAATTAATGGAAACCTTTTTATCTCAGAGAAAGCACACCTTGTCCTTCCGCATTATCAAATACTTGAAAGGTTAAGGGAAAGCGGAACGCACCCCCTTGGTACAACAGGTAAAGGTATTGGTCCCACTTATGAATATAAACATTCAAGATTGGGCTTAAGGATGGGGGATTTACTTTATGAAAAGACACTAAAGGAAAAATTGAAAAACATTTTGGAACCCTTAAATTTTTTGATTAAGAACTATTACAAATCAGAAGAGATTGATTTAGAAGTTTCCTATTCAAATCTTTTAAGTATTTCAGAAAAGTTGAGGAATTATCTTGTAGATACCTCTACTTTGATAAATTCCTTTATTAGTTTTGGGAAAAAGATTTTGTTTGAAGGAGCACAGGGAACATTGCTTGATATAGACCATGGAACCTATCCTTTTGTAACTTCCTCCCATTGCACAATTGGTGGAGCTTTGACAGGGAGTGGAGTTTCCCATAAAAGTGTTAAGAAGTGTATAGGTGTAGTAAAGGCATATACAACAAGGGTAGGAAAAGGTCCTTTCCCAACAGAAATTTTTCCGCCACTCTCAGATAAAATAAGAAACAGAGGAAATGAATTTGGCACAACAACAGGCAGGCCAAGGAGGGTCGGTTGGCTTGATTTAGTTGCTTTAAGGTATGCTGTCAATATAAATGGAATAGATGAGATTGCTTTAACTAAATTAGATGTTTTAGATGAACTTCTGGATATTCAGGTTTGCACAAAATACAGGGAAAGAGGAACTGAAATTTATTCCCTTCCTTCTCAATGGGAAATTATGGAAAAGCTTGTGCCTGAGTACGAGGTCCTCCCTGGTTGGTCTTGTCCAACTACATCAATAAAATCTTTTATGGAACTGCCAAAACAAGCACAGAAGTATATTGAATTTCTGGAAGAAAATTTAAAAGTTCCAATTAAAATGATTTCAACTGGTCCAAGGAGAGAAGAAACAATTTTTAGATAAAAACTTTTTAAGCCGATGTAGCTCAATGGCAGAGCAGCTGATTCGTAATCAGCAGGTTTGGGGTTCAACTCCCCACATCGGCTTTATTTTAAATTAAATTTATATCAATTTTTAATTTATTAGGCAATTATCCATTGATTGTTTTGATGAGATCAATTATTAAAAAATCTTTCATAATATCTATAAAGTTATTGAATTTTTAAAAAGATTGATATATAATATTCTTTAAATTAAAGGAGAATTTATGGAAAAGAAGAAGTTAAAAGATTATGAAAAAAAATTAAAAAATAAAAGAGAAGAGATTCTTTCTGCAATTTTGCAATCAAAGGCATCAGGCGATGAAACGATATTAGAACTTGTTCAAGATGTAGCAGATAAAGCTTCCACTTCTTATTCAAGAGAACTTTTATATGGTTTATCTGATAATGAAAGAAAAATATTCTTGCTAATTGAAGAAGCCCTTCAAAGAATAAAAGAAGGAAAATATGGAAAATGTGTTGAATGTAAGAAAGATATCCAGAAAAAGAGGTTAGATGCAGTTCCATGGGCAAGGCATTGTATTGAATGCCAGGAAAAACAGGAAAAAGGGCTTATAAAATGAAGTTTAAACACTTTTTCTTTCTTATTGTTTTAATTGGGATTTTTTACATAGTAATATATTGGATTACAGAAAATTATGATTTATTGATTAATAAAAATTTTTATTTTACAAAAAGTATAGCAGTTCCTACATGGCTTGCAATGTTTCTTTTTTTCCTTGCTGGTTTTTTCTTAATGGGAATCTTGTTTTTAATAGATGCATGGAAAAAAACAAGAAAAATTCACAAACTTCAATTAGATAAGGAAGAAAAAATTGCCTTTGGAGAAGGTATTGAAACTTCTGTTTATAATTTACTACATGGAGAATTAAAAGAAGCCAAAAAAATACTTGAAAGATTTTCTGATGATAAATCAAAGAGTTATGAAAACAAAATTTTAAAGCTTTGTATTGCTTTAAGAGAAAAAGATATTGAAAAGGCAGAATTTTTATTAAAATCTTTGGAGATGGAAACAGAATCTCCACTGCTTCCATTATTGAAGTCAAATTTTTATGAACTAAAAGAAGATTATCAAAAGGCTACATCTATTCTTAAAGATTATGTTGAAAAAATTCCAAAATCTCTGGAAAAAATTTTATTGAAAAATATAAGAAGCCTTTATTTAAAAACAAATGATTATGAAGAAGCCTTAGATATTCAGGAAAAAATATTAAAAAATTACCCTTCGGAAGAAGAAAATAAGTTAAAAATTTGTATCATATATGAGCTTGCAAAAAGGTTAAAAGAAAATAATAAGACAAAAGAAGCTATACAAAAAATCCAGTTGGTTTTAAAAGAAGAATTAAAATTTACGCCTGCCTGGGTATTATTTGGTGATATATACAAGGAAGAAAAGGAAGAAGAAAAAGCCCTATCTGTCTATACAGAGGGTTTCAAAAATACATATTCTGCAATTCTGCTTCACAGAATTGAGGATTTGTATTTAGAAAAAGAAGAAGCAGCAAAAGCACTGGAGGCAATAAACCATATAAGGTTTCAAGTGGAAAAAGATACCCTCCCAAGGTTTTTTCTTGGAAGACTTTATTATAGATTAGAAATGATAGAAGAAGCTTATAAATTCTTGTCATCCTTGCAACCCTTTGCACCAAATTCTATTGTTTTAAATTATCTACTTGCTACCTTAGAAGAAAGGTTAGGAAAAAAAGAAAAAGCACAGGCTTCTTTAAAAAAATGTCTTGGAAATTATGATGCAATTGTAAATGAATATTATTGCTTCAATTGTGGCAAATCTTTAAAAAATTGGCAAGACAGATGTCCTTTTTGCGGTGCTTGGGCAAGCATAGAAATAAACTTTAAAGAAGAAATTTCTGAAGATTCCCTTGGGCTAAAAGTAAGCCCAATCATATATCAATTGTTTTAAAATGCTTTTTTGTTTTTATGCAAAAGAAGAAGAAAGATTGTATTATGAAGTAGAAAAATTTGTTCAGGATTTTTGCATTCAAAATTCAGAAATCAAAGCTTTTAAGATAGAAGCAGAAGAGTTAGATGAAATTCCTTTAAAGATTACAAGCAGTAATTTATTTGGAGAAAAATTTTTATATTATTGCCCTTTTGTTGAAAAAAATAAATTGGATAAGGTTTTATTAAACCAATTGTTTGAAATTTATGAAAAGAAGCAAATGTGTAATTTTTTCCTTTTTGGAATTTTGGAAGAGGTTCAACATCCTCTTTTTAAGAAATTAAAAGAAAACCAGAAATACCATTCTTTTGAAACGATAAAATATGATAAGGAATGGTCAAAACTTTCTGATAATATAATTGATGAGGTTTTAAAAGAAAATAAGAAGTCCTTAAATTATGAAGGAAGGGTTTTGTTAAAAGAAAGATGCAAAGGAGAACCAATTAGATTAAAAAAAGAATTGGAAAAAATATGTATATATAGTAAAAAGGAAAAAGTTGAGACAGAAACAATAAGAAAGATGTGTGATGAAGAATCTTCTGAAGCTTTTGGATTAAAGAAAGCAATTGAGAAAAGGGATGCCAGGTTTTTTTTGGATCAGGTGAGGAAGCTTTTAAGGGAAGGGGAGCCTCCAATTTTAATTTTATCTATAATCTCAAAGGAAATTAAATTTTTAATAATATTAAAATCGCTTCTCAAAAAAGAAGATACAATATTAAGCAAAGAGCATTTTTTTCAAAAAATTTATCCATATCTAAAAGAAAAGGGAGAAAAAATTAATTCTATGGAAGAAAACTATTCAAATAGATTTAAAAATCCTAATGCCCTTTTTTATTCCTATGAAGCTTTGTCAAATTATGAGATTGAAGAATTGATTGAGATGCAAAAGATGATAAATAATTATAATTTAAATATAAGAGAGGGCTTTTTACCAGAAGATTTAATTTACAGCTTTTGTTTTGAAATAATTAAAAATAAAAAGGATAAAAAATGGATACAAAGGGCAGAGTAAATAAACCAGGTGATATATTAGGTGGAAGATATAAGATTTTAAAAGTTATGGGTTTTGGAGGAATGGGAGTTGTTTATCAAGCTGAAGATTTAAAATTGAATACAATAATTGCTTTAAAGAAGTTAAGGGGCTCTTATGATTCAGTAAATATTGAAAGATTAAGACAGGAAATTATTCTTGCAAGAAAAGTAACCCATGAAAATGTTTGCAGGGTTTATGATTTGGAAGAGATTGATGGTGAAGAATTGATTTCAATGGAATTTTTAGAGGGTTCTTCTATAAAAGATATTTTAATAAGAGAAGGTGTCTTCCCCATTGGAAGCAGTTTAAAAATTATTAAACAAATCCTTAAAGGTTTAGAGGCAGCCCATAAAATGGGTGTAATACATTGTGATTTAAAGCCAGAGAATATTTTCTTATCTCCAGAAGAAATAGTGAAAATTATGGATTTTGGAATTTCACGTTTAAAGGACCAGCCAATTGATCCAGATGCTCCAATTATGGGAACCCCTGAATTTTTAGCACCAGAACAAATAAGAAATGAAAAGTTGGATGGGAGGTGTGATTTATATGCCTTAGGAATTATAATATATGAGATGCTTACAGGCAAAGTCCCTTTTGAAGATTCTGATATATATAGACTTTTAGATAAAATATTATATGAAGCCCCTGCGCCACCAAACATTTACAGAGAAGAAATCCCAGAAGCTTTAAGCAATATAATTTTAAAGGCAATTGAAAAAGATGTAAAAAAAAGATATCAGGAGGCAAGGGAATTTTTAAATGCTATTGAGCAATTTGAAGGAAAATGGGTTGATAATATCTTAAAAGAACTTTCTTTTGCCCATCAAAAAATGGTAAAACTTTTAGCTGTCTTAGAAGCTCAAAAGGCATTATCCTCTTCCCTTGAGATTGATAAACTTCTTGAAACCCTGCTTGCAGTTGCCACAAGAGAAGTTGGTGCAGATAGAGGGACAATTTTTTTAGTAGATAAAAAGAAAGAGACATTATGGTCAAAAACCCTTGAAGGTGATAAAGAAGTAAAAATAGAAGTGCCTTTGGGAAAGGGGATTGTTGGGCATACTGCTTTGACGGGTGAAATTTTAAACATCCCTGATGCTTACGAAGATTTAAGGTTTAATCCAGAGGTAGATAAAAAAACTGGCTATAAAACAAAATCACTTTTAAGTGTTCCTATGAGATCATATGCAAATGAAATTGTTGGAGTAATTCAACTTTTGAATAAAAAAAAGGAAGATAAAATAGAGCCCTTCACAAAGGAGGATGAAGAATTTTTAAAAGAGGTATGTGCCCATACGGCAACTCTTTTGGAACAATCACAAATTAAAGAAGAGCAATATAAGAAATTGCAAATCCAAAAAGAAATGGATTTTGCTTTGCAACTTAAGAAAAAATTATTTCCAGAAAATTTTTTATCCTTTAAAAATTTACATACTGCTTATTTACAATTAGAAGAAAGTGTAATTGGAGGAACCTCCTTTGAAGCAATTCCAATAGATGAAGAAAGGATTTTTATTTTATTATCAGATTCAAGCAAAGCAGGTATATCTTCTGCTCTTTTAGCTGCAAATTTTCAAGGTGCCTTTCGGCTATTAATTGAAGAAATTGAGGATCCCTTAACAATTGTAACAAAATTGAACACTCACATTTGTAAGATTTCTCAGGATGGGCTTTATATTTCTGCAATTTTTTCTCTTTTTAATTTAAAAGAAAGTATTATAGATTTTGTTCTGGCAGGTCATATAAACCCTTTTAAGATATCAAAGGATGGTACAATTAAATATTTGGAAAACGAAGGAATACCCTTAGGACTAGAGCAAGAATACCCTTATAAAAATGAAATTTTAAAATTTGATAAAGGGGATATTCTTTGTTTTTATACCCCCTGGATCGTAGAAGCGGAAAATTCTTCAGGTAGGTGTTTTGGGATTGAAAATTTGCAAAAAATAATCATTGAAAACAAAAATTTAAAATTAAAAGAGATATTAAAATCTTTTGAAGAAAAGTGGAATAAATTTGATGTAGCAGAGGAAAAAGATGCTACCCTCTTACTTATGCAAATTTTATAAAATTTTTTTCCTCTTTTTTTTAATCTCTTGTGCTACTTCTGTTGAAATTAATGATGAAAAGTACAAAGAAGAAGGGCTTGCTTCTTGGTATGGAAAAGAATACCATGGACAGAAAACATCCTCAGGTGAAGTATTTAATATGTATGATTTAACAGCAGCTCATAGAGCCCTTCCTTTTGGAACTTATGTGGAAGTTTTCTCATACGATACAAACAAAAAAATTAAAGTAAGAATTAATGATAGAGGTCCTTTTCTTCCAGGAAGAATTATAGATCTCTCTTATCAAGCAGCAAAAGAATTAGGAATCCTAAGTATGGGATTAGCAAAGGTTAAGATAACATATAAAGAAAGACCACCGGAAGTAAAGGAAGAAATAAAAATAGTAATTCAGGTTGGTGCTTTTAAAAATAAAGAAAATGCTGAAAATTTATTTAATAAATTAAAAGAAAAATATAAAAATGTTTATAAAGAAATTTTTGAAGGTTTTACAAGGGTTTTAATTGGTCCTTTTGATGATGAGAATAAAGTTGAAAAAGTATTTAATTCTCTTGTAGAAGAAGGTTTTAATCCAATCATAAGAAAAATTTAGGATTCCTGTTGATTTATGCACTATAATATAATTTTAATATCCTTGGAATAAAAGAAAGAAATATTAAGATATCCTGCTCATTAAAATTATAAGTTTAAATGAAGGCATAAATATCTTGGATGCCTGGCTTAATACTGGTCAAGCACAACCTCAAGAATTGAGAATGTTTCAGATTACAAATTTAGAAGTACCTTCCATTTAAGATAAGCAAAAATTTAAACAATATCTGTGATTTTTTCAGGTATTAAAAAAGGGCGGGATGCCCGCCCTTTTTTAATCCTTAATTTCAATCTTTTTTGGAATCTTTTCCTCAGCTTTTGGGATCACAATGTTTAAAAGTCCATCTTTGAAATTGGCTTCAATTTTATCTGGATTCACTTGGGTTGGTAAAGTAAAGGATCTGCAGAAGGAACCATAAGCTCTTTCAACCCTGTGATATGATTCATTTTTTTCTTCTTTTTCAAATTTTCTTTCACCTTTTATTGTCAGTATGTTATCTGAAATTTCAATTTCAATATCCTTTTTGGGAATACCCGGAACCTCTGCAGTAACAATATATTCCTTTGGAGTTTCCTTTATATCAACAGCAGGAGAGAAGGTCTGCCCGGAAATTTCTTCGCTTTCAGGAAATCTGAGGAGATCAGAAAAGAATCTGTCAAAAAGCGAGGACATAGATTCCCTTAAAGATTGAATTTCTGAATAAGGTCTAAACTTTCTTAAAGCCATAGCTCTTTACCTCCTTTCTTTTAAATTTTCTCATTAATTAATATAATCTTTATAATTGAATTGTCAAATTTATTTAAATTATATGTTACCAGATTTTACAATGTTATTGTTATTTTTTTTATTTCTGCCAAAATTTCACCATTTTTAAATTTAATTTTTTTAATTTCATAAGATATATTATCTGGAATTAAATCTTTTAAATTAAGCATTAATAAATTATTTGCATTATCAATGGCAAGATAAGGATATTTTTTTATAAAAGGAATTATTGAAATTAAGGGAATTGGCATACTTGATAAATTAATTTTTAAATTTTTAATAATTAAAATTTTTTCTTTTATTTCGACTTCTGGTATAAAAATTCTAATTGGCAAATCAAAAGAAAAAAATTCTTTTTCTAAATCAATTCTTATCCCTTCTTCTTCAATTTTGCATTTTAAATTTAAGTTTTTCTTTTTAGCAATCTCTTCAATGGTTTTTTCACTGATCTTGACTATTCCGTCCTCAAATATTACGCTCATAAAATATATGAAAAGGCAAAGCCAATTTGGGCTGACATCATCATCAAATACATATGCGTCCAGGAAGGATGGTTTTCAGTTTTTGCTAAATCTTCTGGATCTTTTAAAATTATATAAACAGTATAAATGCCCCAGATTGTTAAAATTATACTTAAAATTAAGAGGAGGAGGTGGTTTCCAGTAAGAATTGAATGGTTTGGATTTGAGGGATCTTTAATAAAAATTCCAAAGGGGATTAAAATCCAGGGGACTATAAAAAAAGGAGAAATAATTTTGCATGCCTTTCTTGGTCCATAAATTATAGGAAGTGTTCTGCATCCGCCAATTTTATCCCCTTCCATATCTGAAAAGTCCTTTGTAGAGGAAGCACCAATTAGAAACAAAAAGAAAATCAATCCAATAAAAACTGCCTCAAAATTAAAAATTGATGAAACAAAACCCCAGCCAGCAAGTTTTAATAAAAGTCCTCTTGGTATTGCAATTGTCAAATTTGCTAAAAATCCCAACCTTTTTGTTCTTCCCATAAAAGGAGCTGAATAGATAAAGGTAAAAATCATACCCAAAATATAAATCCAAAAAGCTTGATGTGAAAAAATTGGTGCTTTTAATTTTTCAGAAAAAGAAGTATAGGGATAAAAGACAACAAAGTAAGTAGGTACTATAGCAAAAAAATAAAGGATAATAGTTAAAATCCATGCCTCTTTTAATTTTATTTCACCTGTAATCAAAGGTCTTTTAGGTTTGTTTTTCCTGTCAATTTCTAAATCATAGATTTGATTTAAAATATTTGATGCAGCATTTAAAATAGAAGCACAAAGGGCACCTAAGATAATAGTTATAATTAATGAAAGGGTTATTTTTCTTTCAGGATCTGGGTTATGGAAAGAGCCAAAGGCACAAATTGAGCCAGAAAGGATACCCAAAAGAGGTGGAACTAAAGTGAAGGGCCTTGTAAACTTAAAATATAATTTTATTTTATTAAATTCCAAAATATACCTCCTATGGCAGAACCAATAACTGTATTTGCAAAATTTGATAAAGAATGTTCCCATTTTCCTGCTTTTTTAAGATAGGACTCTGAAAGGGAACCAATAAAAGAAGAAATGGAAGAAATAATTAATATTTTAAAATCTATTAAAGAAAGCGTAAATAAGATAAAATTAGAAAAGAAAGGAAAAAAAATTGAAGCAAAAAGCCCTGCAAATGAAATTGCTCCTTCTGAACCCCTTTCTTCTTTTTTGAAGTTTATAGGATTATAAACACTTTTTCCAAAAAGTTTTCCAAATTCAGTTCCTGCTGTATCTGATAGAGCAGTTGAAACAGCAGATAAAAATAAAATTTTTATTAAATTATTATCTGGATGGCTTTTAAAAAATAAACTTAAAAATAATGGAAAGACCAAATTGGCAACCACATTTGAAGAACCCCTCTTTCCACCATCTTTTTCTTCTATTTTTAGTTCTTTCTTTTTTTTAAATCCAAGGAATGTTAAAGATGTTCCAATTATAAAAAACAAAATAATTGATAAAAATCCTAAAAAGGAGGAAAAGTAAAATATAATTGTTCCAAAAATAAAGCCCGATAAAAATCCAGAAAATTTGACAATTTTCAATAAATAAACAGAAAAGGCAAGGAAGAAAACCAAAGCTAAAGAGATTAGAAAATGATTAAATTCTGGAAAAGAGAAATTTTTTACAGGAATTAAAATATAAAATAAGAAAGAAGAAAAAAGAGGGACTGTTATATTGTCAATAACTGGAATTTTTAATGTTTCAAGAAAACCAGTAATTAAAGTAACTACAATTATGATAAAAGGACTTATTTTAAAGTTAAAATAAAAAGATAAAAGATATACAGAAAAGAAACCAAAGATTAAAAAAGAAATAAATCCACCAAAGGATTTTTCATTATTATAAAATAGTTTTTTTAAGGGCAAATTTTTTCCAAAAATTGTTGCAAAGCCATCCCCAAAAGCCATAAGAGCCCAGGAAGCACCAACTATGAAATCATTATCGGGATAAAGAAAAATTAGTACTAAAACACTCAAAGGATAAAATAAAATCCCCCAATCTTTTTTTTCCCTTTGGATTGAAGGGAGTAACCTTGGCAAAATAAGCAAATTAAACAAAAAAGCAGCCAAAGCACAAAGGGCTGCTTGGTAAAGGTTTAAATATTTTAAAAGTAATATAAATAAACCCATTAAAATATGAATTATTTTCCTTAAAGTTTCTTTCATAATTCTTTTAAATACTCCTTTAAGCTTTCTTCCCAATTTGGAATATTATAATTAAATTTCTTTATTATCTTTTTTATAGATAAAACAGAATTTTTAGGTCTTTTTGCTAATGTCTTATATTCTTCTGATAATACAGGTTCAATTTTATTTTTTAAATTTAAAAATTCCTTTATTTTTACTGCAAATTCATACCAAGTTGTTGAAGGTGGCTGGCAGAAATGATAAATTCCTTTTGCCTCTTTTTTAATTAAAAAAAGTATCCCTTCTGCTAAAACTTTTGTGTAAGTAGGACATCCCCTTTGATCCTTTACAACTTTTAAATTTTCACCATTTTTTAATTTTTCAGAAATTTTTTTAACAAAATTTTCACCACCAGGACCAAAAAGCCAGCTTGTTCTAATAATTAAATAATCTTTTAGGTTATAAAGTTTTTTTTCTCCATAAAATTTGCTTAAACCATAAACATTTATTGGGGCAGGCAAGTCATCTTCTTCCCACTCTCCTTCCTTTTCACCACTGAAAACATAGTCAGTTGAAATATGGATTATCTTAAAATTATATTCCTTTAAAAAAAAAACTATATTTTCAACACCTTTTTCATTTACTTCAAAGGCAATTTCTTTTTCGATTTCTGCACGATCTACATTTGTATAAGCAGAAAAGTTTAAAATATGTGTTGGATTGTAATTTTTTATTTCCTTTTCAACCATTTCCTTTTTTGTAATATCAAATTCAGGCAGGTCCAAAATTTTAAAGTTTAAATTTTCTTTATTAAATAGCTTTAAGATAGCTTTTCCAAGCATTCCTTTTCCGCCAGTTATTAAAATCCTATAATCTTTTTCCATACTGCTCTAAATAATATTTTTTAAAATCTCCTTTTTTTATTTTTTCCCACCAATCTCTATTTTCTATATACCATTCAATTGTTTTATTTAAAAGTTCTTCAAAATTTTCAGAGGGCTTATATCCAAGTTTTTTTATTTTATCAAAGTTTAAGCTATATCTTCTATCGTGGGCAGGTCTGTCTTCCACAAACTTAATCAAAGTTTCTGGCTTTTCCAATTTTTTTAAAATTAATTTTGTTATCTCAATATTTTTTCTTTCATTTCCTCCACCTATATTATAAACTTCGCCAACCTTCCCTTTTTCAATTAAAAGCTCAAGGGCTTTGCAATGGTCTTCAACATAAAGCCAATCCCTTACTTGAAGTCCATCTCCATATACTGGGAGGGGTAAATTTTCTAAGGCATTGGTAACAAATAAAGGTATAAGTTTTTCAGGGTATTGATAAGGACCAAAATTATTTGATGCCCTTGTAATTATTACTGGGACACCATAAGTATGATAATAAGAAAAGGCAAGGCGATCGCCACCTGCTTTTGAAGCAGAATAAGGGCTTCTTGGGTTTAAAGCATTTTCTTCTGTAAAAGAACCATTTAATATTTCTCCATAAACTTCATCTGTTGAAATCTGGATAAAAATTTTGACTTTTCTTTTAATTGCCTCTTCTAATAAAATATAAACACCAAAGATATCCGTTTTTAAAAAGGAATCGGGACCTAAAATAGATCTATCTACATGTGTTTCTGCTGCAAAATTTATAACAATTTCAACATCTTCCATTGCCTTTTTTACATCTTCCTTTTCACAAATATCTCCTTTTATAAACTTATAATTTTTGAAATTTTCAATATCTTTTAAATTTTCAGGGTTTCCTGCATAAGTTAGTTTATCTAAATTTACAATAAAGATATCCTTTTTAAATTTTTTAAAAAGATACCTAACGAAATTTGAACCAATAAAACCACAGCCACCTGTAATTAAGAATTTCATAAGTCATCCTCTTTTATTATTTTCAATATATTAATTGGTATTGCTCCTTCAAATTCAAGAATAAAACCTTTTTCCTTTTCTTTTTTAATCAAAGCATGGTGGAGGGGTATATTTTCTTCTTCCATTTTCTTTAAAAAATTATATAACTTTTCTGCTGTTGGAAAAGTTAATGACAGGGACTTTAATGTGCTAATCTTTATTTCAAGGAAAGATAATCCATGCAAAACAAATAAAATTAAAAGGGTTGAAAGCAAAGCAATTGTAATGTAACCAAAACCGCAAGCCATTCCAACTGCAGCAGTTGACCAAATAGATGCAGCTGTTGTCAAACCCTGAATATGACCTCTTGCTTGAATTATTGCACCTGCACCAATGAAACCAATTCCCGAGAGTACCATTGCAGGTATCCTTGTTGGATCTGCTATTTTGCTATTTGAAGAGATAAAAATGGAAAGAAGAGTAAAAATTGAAGAACCAAGTGAAATTAAGATATGGGTTCTCAAGCCAGCTGCTTTTCCCATAATCTGTCTTTCAAGTCCAATTACTCCTCCAAGTAGGAGGGAAAATAAAAGTTTTAAAAAAACATTTAGGTCAAATAACTGAAAAATTTCTACCATTAAAATATTTTAGCATTAAAAAAATATGATTGCACAATTTCAGCTGTTTTATTTTTAAGATAAAATTTAAGTAAACTTTATATTTACTGTTGTTACTAATGTCAAGTCACATTTAATTACTAATTTAAAATGTCACATTT
>JBBISU010000064.1:3951-18039 GCA_037441225.1 Acidobacteriota bacterium | reverse complement strand
ATTTCTTAAAAGAAATTTTTCATATACTTTACACAATTTTTCCTATAAGTCTCTGATACCTCCCCCTTCTTTATTGCTAACTCTATTGTCCTTATTAAATGCTCTGGCATCTTTGATAAATTTGCTATGGTTCTTTGCTTTATCTTCCCTTTTTCATAATAACATTGTCTTAATAAAACACTCCTATATACCTTATCTCTATATACCCTTTTATTTCTTTTAATATGCATTTTTAACCTTCTTATAATAGTGTTTATTGATTATTTTATAATTATATCGTAGATAAAGGATGTTTTCAAGTGGCAATTTATTAATTAGTGTTTATATCTGGAAATAATAAATGCCCCCTTTCCCTTTGATTTCCTATATTTTTAAGCAATTTTAGAAGTGTAATATGGGTTTTAAGAGGGATATTGGATTTAAAGCGAGAAAGGGGGCAAAACTAATTAAATTATATTTTTAAAAGCTTATTTTCCAAAAAAATATTTTTTCTTTCTTTGAATTTTTTATAATCCTCTTTACTTCCTTTGAATTCCAAATTTTTCTTAATGGATTAAAAAAAATTGTTGAAACTGGATTTTTTTCATTTTTTAAATAGCAAAAACCATTGCTTTCAATTGAAAGGAAAAAGAAAGGGAGAAATGGAACAATTTCTTTAAAGCAAAAAAATAAATTTTTTAAAAAAGAAAATCCCATTTTTTTTAATTCCTTTATTTCATTGTTATCAAAATCCTCTTCAAAAAGAAATACCTCTGGTTTAGACATTTTATTTTGGATTTTATATGATACTAATTTTGTTAAATTTTCTTTAAAGATTTCTTTTTCAAATGCTTTCATGCTCTCTTTCTTTTTAAGAAATATATTTTTCTTTACAACTGAAAAAATGTTTTCAAAATCAACTCTGTTTAAGTAAATGCCATTTGTTTTAAGAGAACAAACATTTAAATCAAAATCTTTTAATATTTCAAAAAATTTTTTTATACTTTTATGCAAAAATATTTCACTATTGTTTCCCAAAACAAGCCATTCTACCTCTGCTTTTTTTATATCTTTTAAAAATCTTTCAATTGTAAATATATCAATCTCATTTTTATATTGATCCCTATAATTATTACTTTTTGTAATATTTATTTCTATACATTTTGGATACTTTAAAGATTTTCTTTTAAGATAGCCTTCTTCTATTTCTTTCCAATTTGAAAAATCAACAACAGAAGGTAAATATGTAATTATCATAATTTTTTACAGATAAAAGATTAAGATTGTAAAAAAAAACGTCGCCAAGGGGATTTGAACCCCTGTTGCCGACGTGAAAGGCCGGTGTCCTGAACCAGACTAGACGATGGCGACTTTATATGAGCCGTGCTGGATTCGAACCAGCGACCCTCTGCTTAAAAGGCAGATGCTCTGCCGCCTGAGCTAACGGCCCACATCTTATTATTTTATCATATTATTTTTATTTTTCAAGGAAGATTTGTAAATTAAGCAAAAAGATAAGATAGAAGCAGCCAAAAGAATAAATCCTTTATAATATGCAAGAAGCAAAAAATTACCAATTGAAAAAGTTGAGGAATAGATAAATATAATGCTTAATATCCATAAAAAAATTTCTTTTTTTAAAGATATATTTTCTCCCTCTATTTGAGCTTTTTCACTGATTTTCTTCCATCCAATTTTTGCAGGCCTTACTTTCTTATAAAAATTAATGAGTTTTTCTTCTTCTACTGGAGAGGTTAAAAAAGTAACAATAATCCATATAACTGCACTTCCTATAATATTTATCAAAAGTTTTTGCCAGTAAGGGAAACTTGTAAATTTATTTAAGGATAAACTTATTGTAAGTGAAGATGCCATTGCAGATATCTCAGACCAAGCATTTACTCTCCACCAATACCATCTAATAATTTTTACACTGCCTGCCCCACTGCCCAGAAGGGTTAAAAAAAGCCAGGCACCACTTACACTCTTCATTGTAAGAGATGCGAGCCCTGCAAGGCAAGCTACAACTACCATTGCAATCCGTGAAATGAAAAGATAATGTTTTTCCTCTGCATCTTTAAAAATAAATCTCCTGTACAAGTCGTGGGAAAGATATGCAGAAGAATAAGATAAAGATGAATCAACTGTTGACATAAAAGCAGCCATAAGAGATGCTACCATCAATCCTTTTAATCCTGTTGGAAGAACATCCATAAAAAGCATTGGGTAACCATCCTTTGGGTTTGAAAGATTAGGGTAAAGGATTAAGATTGAAAGACCACATAATATCCATGGCCAGGTTCTTAAAGAATAATGGGCAATATTAAACCAAAGCATTGCTTTAAAAGATTCTTTTGGGCTCTTTGAGGCAAGCATCCTTTGAACTAAAATTCCTCCGCCAGAATCTGAATTCGATCCACACCACCATTGAAAAAATATGTAAATAAAAAAAGTGATAAAAAAACTATCTTTAATTGATGGTAAAAAATGGAGTTTTTCAGGTGTGTTAGAAAAATGAAAAACAAGGGATTTCAATCCACCTACTTTATCTACTGCAAAAATTGCAAGGATTATCGAACCAGCCATTGCAATAATAAATTGAAAAAAATCCACTGCAACAATCCCAATAAGCCCAGAAGCCATTGAATAAATCAAAGCAATTAAAACACATAATAAAGTTGCAAAATAAGGGTTTAAATTTAAAGAGACCTTTAAAATTGTTGCCATTGAAAGGATAACCCAGCCCAAAATTATTGAATTTCCAATAACTGCACCAAGGAAAGCTTTAAAAGCTCTTAAAAAAGAAGCACTTTTTCCAGAATACCTGAATTCAAAAAATTCTACATCTGTTAAAATTTCTGCTCTCCTCCATAGCTTTGAAAATAAAAAAGTAACCATTAAACCTTGAATTGCAAAGGACCACCAATACCAATTACCATAAATCCCATTTTTATAAACAAATTCAACAACAGCAAGAGGAGTGTCAGAAGAAAAGGAAGCAGCAACCATAGAAGTCCCTGCAAGCCACCAGCTCAAATTCCTTGAAGATAAAAAAAAGTCCCCTGTATTTTCCTTTTTCCTTTTTGAAAAATAAAGTCCTAAAACCAAAGTCAGAAGCAGAAATGTAAACAGGATTAAGTAATCAATTGATTTCAAATCTAATTTTTTAGAATTATCTTTGGTTTAATTAAAATTGTGCCACTTTCTTTTCTTTCAATTTCACCAATCCCAAGAAAAATTTGATCCTTTGTATAAATTTGAACAAAACCACTCCTTTCACCTCTTGGAAAATCCGGGTCATAATGATAAACTTCATTTCCTCTTGTCAACTTTTTTATTTGCAAATTGTCTAATGTTAAAAAAGGAATATTTAAAACAATTTCATTCAACGGGACGTAATGGGGAGGAGAAAGCTTTTTATCTTCTGGCAGATTTTGTAAATCCTCAATTTTTATTGCTTTTTCCAGAGAAAAGGAACCAATCCTTGTCCTTGTAAGAGAATAAAGGAAGGAGCCAAAGCCCAACATTTGCCCAATCTCATGGGCAATTGAACGAATGTAAGTTCCTGATGAACATTCAATTTCAAACTTTGCCATATCTCCTTTTATTGAAGTGAAGTTGAATTTAATAACTTCTACTGTCTTACTTAATGTTGGAACTGGAAGCCCTGCTCTTGCCAATTCATAAAACTTTTTTCCTAAATATTTTTTTGCAGAAAAAGGGGGCGCATTTTGAACAATTTTTCCTTTAAATTTATTTGCAATTTCATTTAATTTTTCCAAATTTAAGTCTTTTACCTCCACTGGTTCTGAAGTAGGTTTTCCTTCAATATCATAAGTGTCAGTAGAATAGCCAAATTTTATTTCTCCCAAATAACTTTTGCTTAAGCCCGTCAAAAATTGTTGAAGACGTACAGCTTTTCCAAGGCATAAAACCATAAGCCCTATTGCATTTGGGTCAAGGGTTCCCGTATGGCCTATTTTCTTTAATTTAATAATTTTTCTTACCTTTGCTACCACATCGTGAGAAGTGTATCCACTTGACTTATTTATAAATAAAATTCCATCTTTTTCCATTTAAATTAGCTCCCCAACCTCTTTTAATATCAAACTTTTTGCAAATTCAAAATCCCCTTCCACACAAAAACCAGCTGCATTTTTATGGCCACCTCCACCATATTTCCTTGCAATCTTTTCTACATCAAAATTCCCCTGTGATCTCATTGAGATTTTAATTTTATTATCCTTTTCTTCTCTTAGCATAACTGCTACCTCTACACCTTCTATCTTTCTTGGTTCATCAATTACACCTTCTGCATCTTGAGCCAGACAATTTGCCTCTTTTAAAAAACAAAGGGGAAACTTTAGGAGGGCAACTTTTCCTCCTAATTCCATTTCCAATGTAGATAATAAAAGTCCTCTTAATTTTACCGATTGGGCTGGAAAATTTTCATACAAAATCTTTGCTACCTCCTCTGGTTTTGCTCCCAATGATACTAATTTGGAAGCAAACTCAAAAGCTTGGGGGTTAGAATTTGCATAACAAAATTGTCCTGTATCTGTGGCAAGGGAAATGTATAAATAATTTGCAACATCTTTATTTATTTTAACATTCAGTTTTTCAGCAATTTCATAAATAATTATTCCAAGACAAGGAAGTTCAGAATCAATAACCACGAAATTTCCATAATTCTGGTTTGAAATATGGTGATCTATATTTATAATTGGAATATTATATAAGTCTTCGTAGCCAGTTCTATCAGGAGTGGGACATTCAAGAATAAAGGCAGAATCATAATTTTTCAAGAAACTTTCATCAATCTTATCTTTTATATTCCAATATTCCTTCCCTTTAATCTTTCTTAAATTAAAGGGAAGGGGGTCAGTATTTATTATAGTTGCTTGCTTCCCAATTTCCTCAAGGATTATTTTTAGAGCAAAACTTGAGCCAACAGAATCTCCATCAGGATGCTGGTGAGATAAAATTAAAAAGGACTTTTTTTCTTTAATAAATTTAATCAATTTTTTCATTTCTATAAATAATTATCAAAATCAAAAGTAATTTCAGGCAAAAACCTTAAAAAATTACTCTCTTTCAAAGCCATTTTAAAGTATCCCTTAGCATGGTTTAGTGCTTTTAAAATTTCATCAACTTCTTCAATTTTCAAAACTTTAAAATATGCTTTAATTTTTTTAAAATCAGGAGTCATTGTAATCCTTGTAAAAATTACCATCTTTATTCTTTCATCATCTGCTTCAATTGCTTTCAGTGAAAAGGTATGCAATATCTGGGTTTCAATTTTTCTTAACCTAACATCTTTTTTCATTGCTCCCAACTCCAGTTAATTATTGCAGAATTATAATAAAAAAAATTTCCTTCTGAATTGATTTCAATAAAATCTCTTAATTTATTATCTATACTCTTTAATAAATCAATACTACCATTTACCATTGACATACCTAAATTCAAAATTTTAATATTATCATTTGAGCCAATTTCAGAAACGTTGATATTAAAATTTTTCTTGAGTTTCTCTATAAGTGAAAGTTTTGCATTCCTTTTTTCTTTCAATGATTTGCTCCATTCATATTCAATTTTAAATTCCACTACTAATAAATACATTTTTACTCCACTCTAACTTTTTCATAAACTTCAATTACATCTCCTTCTTGAAGTTCTGTTGATTTTTCTAACCCAATTCCACATTCATATCCTTCTTTTATTTCTGTTTTATCTTCTTTTTGAAATTTCAAAGAAGAGATCCTTGAATCAAACAAAACTTCTCCCCCCCTTAAAAGCCTTGCAAGGGCACCTCTTTTTATATAACCACTCACAACTCTACAACCAGCAATTGTTCCAACATTTGGTATTTTAAATATTTTTAATACCTCAGCTTTACCTAATGTTTGCTCAACCCAAACAGGTTCCGCCATACTTTTTATCAACTCTTCTATTTCCTCTTCCAAATGAAAAACAACATTTTTTATAATTATTTTAACATTTTCAGCTTTTATCGAAGAATGAGCCATAGGATCAATCTTTACACCAAAACCAATTATAACTGCCTTTGATGTGGAAGCAAGCATAATATCATTATGGGATATAGGACCAACTCCCTCACCAACTATATTGATTTGAACTTTTTCTGTTTCCATTTTCTTAACTTTGTCTTTTAAAACCTCTAATACACCGTGGCTTTCACCTTTCAATAACAATGTAAGCACTTTTTTCTTATCATCTTTAAATTGAAGTATACCTTCAATGCTGGGAACTTTTGATTTTAACCTTTCTGATTTCTGGATTTTTTTCCTCAATTCCACAATTCTTTTTGCCTCTTCTTCATCCTTTACATAAGTTAAAATGTCCCCTGGCTCTGGAAGTTCTTCAAAACCAACTAATTCAAAACCGGAACCAGCAGAAGCATTCGATAAAATCCTTCCTCTATCATCAACCATACTTTTAACTTTTCCATAAGTACTTCCACATAAAAAATAATCACCTTTTTTCAATATTCCTTCTTGCAAAATAACAGTTGCGATAATTCCTCTTCCTGATTCTTTCTTTGATTCAAGTATTATTCCTTTTGCTGGTGCCTCTAAATCTGCTCTTAATTCATTCATTTCAGCCACCAATAATATCATATCCAACAGCTCATTTACGCCAGTTCCCTTCAAAGCAGAGATTGGAACCATTACAGTATCTCCGCCTAATGTATCCCTTAAAAGCCCTCTTTGCCCAAGTTGTTGAATTGTTTTCTCTATATCGGCATTTCCTTTATCTATCTTATTTATTGCTACAATAATTGGAACTTTTGCCTGTTTTGCCAAAGAAATTGCTTCTATTGTCTGGGGCATTACCCCATCATCTGCAGCTACTATAAGGACAACTATATCTGTTGCTTGAGTTCCTTTTGCCCTCATATAAGAAAAAGCTTCATGTCCAGGTGTATCAATGAAAACAATCTTCTTTCCATTATGAATAACTTCATAGACCCCAATTTTTTGTGTTATTCCACCTTCTTCAGAGGCGGTAATTTTTGTCTTTTTTATATAATCAATTAATGTTGTCTTTCCGTGATCTACATGACCCATAATTGTAACAACAGGGGGTTTAGGTACACCTTTTCCCTTTGGCTTCATTTTTTCTTTAAAACCTAAACTCTCTTCGTAGGATATGAATTTCACTTTAAAATTCAATTCCTCTGCTATTTTTTCTGCAAAGTCTTTTGTTAAAGGTTGATTAATTGAGACATTCCATCCTTTTTCCATAAAAAAAGGTAAAATATCCTTAACTTTTATATTTAATTTTTCAGTTAAGTCCTTTAATGTGCTTGCCTCAGGCAATAAAATCTCAACATCCTTTGGAATCATTGTCTTTAATTTTTCAACCTGATCTTTTAAACTTAAAGGAGCTGGTTTTGCTACTTCTTCAATTTGTTTCTTTACTTTTCTTAATTTTAATCTCTCTTCCTTTTCTTCTTTCTCTTTTTGTATTTCCTCAATAGCTTTTGCGGATTTTCCTTTCAAAAGTTTTAAATCTACAATTTCTTCTTCCTCTTCTTCTTTTATTTTAAGCTTTATTGGCTGAGCTTCCTTTTTTATTTTTTCCTTTTTTTCATATTTTTTTGCTTCAATTTGGGTTGCTTTCTTTGCTTTTTTTTCTTTTACTTCTAATAATTCTTCTTTTTTGGCTTCTTTTTCCTTCTTTTCCTTAGTGGGCTCAACAATTTTTTCTGACACAACTGGTTTTTCTTTTTTGGTAATAACTTTAATTTCTTTTTTTCTTTCAATAACTTTTTTAATTTCTTTTTTTGCTTCTTTTATTTCCTTCTTTTCTTCAGCAACTTTTTTAATTTCTTTTTTGGCTTCTTTTATTTCCTTCTTTTCTTTCTTTAAAGGCACCTCTGCTGCCGCTTCTTTTTCTTTTTTAGCTGGTACTTTTTCCTCTTTTTCTTTAAATTTTTCAACTTTCTTTTTAGGAATTTCAACTATTTTTGATTCCTTTGCAACAATTTTTACTGCTGGAACTGGAGGTTTCAATGTTTTTTTCTTTTGTTTTTCTTTCTTTTCGGTATCTTCTCTTATAATTACTGGTTTTTGAACTATTGGAACCTGCCCTGAGAGAAGCATTTTTGCTTCTTCAAGCGTCAGTTCATCTTCTTCACTCTTTTTTTGTATACCAAGGCTATTTAAGATAAATAATATCTCTGATATTGTTTTCCCCATTGCTTGGGCTAAATCTTTAACTTTTACACTATCAACCATAAATTATTCTTTTTCCTCCCCTATGGCAGATTTTATTTTTCTTGCAGTACTTTCTCCTATCCCTTGTATAGAACATAAATCTTCTATTGAAACCTTCTTTAAATCTTCAATTGTTTTTATCCCCTGCTCTTTTAATTTTTCAGAAATTTTTGGTCCAATCCCAGGGATTAAAGAAAGTTCTTCTTTTTCTTCTTCTCCTTCTTGTATATTCATAATTTTTGATAACACTTCTTGAACTTCCTTTTTTACATCCGTTTCACTTTTGACTTCTATTTTTACACCAATTAATTCTGAAGCAAGCCTTACATTTTGTCCTTTTTTTCCTATTGCAAGGGATAAGGAATCGTCATCCACAACTACATCTATTGATTTTGTTCCATCAGGATTTGCTTTTACTAAAACCCTATTTATCTTTGCAGGAGCTAAGGCATTTTGAGCAAAGCTTACAATATCTTCTGCCCAGGGGATAACATCTATTTTCTCTCCTCTTAACTCTCTCGTAATTGCTTGTATTCTTGCCCCCTTTATTCCAATACAAGCACCAACAGGATCTACATCTTTATTTCTTGAAAAAACAGCAATTTTTGCCCTCTCGCCAGGGTCTCTTACAGCATTTTTAATTATAACTGTTCCATCGTATATTTCAGGAACTTCTACCTCTAATAACCTCACAAGCAAACGGGGATCAGTCCTCGAAAGAATTACTTGAGGACCAGAGCCCTTTTCCTGGACATCAATAATTACAGCCCTTAATCTTTCACCTATTGACCATTTTTCAATCTTAGATTGCTGATCCTTTGGTACCTTTGCCTCCGTCTTTCCAAGGTCAACTACTATCTCTCCTCTTTCAAATCTTTTCACTGGACCTGTAACCAAATCACCAATTTTTTGTATGTACTCTTTGTAAATTTTAACTCTTTCGGCATCCCTTATTCTTTGACATAACACTTGTTTTGCTGTTTGTGCAGCAATCCTTCCCAATTTACTTAAATCTAATTCCCTCCTAATTTTATCTCCAACATTTACATTTTCATTAATCTTCCTTGCTTCTTCTAAGGAAATTTCTTCCTTTGGATCTTGTACAGTTTCCACTACTGTTTTTTCTGTATAAGCAATAATTATATCTTTATCTGGTTCATGTTTTGCATAAACCTTTTCCTCAAGATGATAAAACTTTCTTGCAGCTGTGGCAATTGCATCTTCCAAAGCTTTTATAATAAATTCCATTTCCAAATCTTTTTCTCTTGATGCTTCCTTTAAAACATGTATTAAGTTAATGCTCATAATTCCTCCCAGGGTGCTAACAAATTTGCTTTTTTAATTTTATCAAAATTTATTGCTTTTATTTGATTCTTAATTTTAAGATAAATCATATTTTCTACAACATCTAATATTATTCCTTTAAAAGTATCTCCTTCTGAAAAAATTATGACAGATTTTCCTTTAAATCTCTCAAAATCCTTAACATTTCTCAAAGGTCTTTCTATACCTGGCGATGAAACTTCTAAATTATAAGGGAAAGGAAAAGGGTCTTCCATATCCAAAAAAATGCTTAAAGCTTTTGAAACTTCCTCACAATCAGAAACTGTTATGCCCGCTGTGGAATCAATTTTTACAATAAGAACACCTTTCCTTTCCGAACCTTTCCATTCAATTGAAAAGAGTTCAAAACCCTTACTTTCTACAACTTCTTCAATCTTCTTCTTCAATTCATCACTTATCATAATAAACAAAAAAGTGGGCACCTCAATGCGCCGCCCACTTTCCTTCCATATAATATTACCATAAATAATTAAATAAATCAAATTCACAATTCGGTTCAAGCAAAATCTAATTAAAAATGGTTCATTTAATCTATGGGTATTAAATTATCAAGTGGAAACTATTTTCCCCATCTCCTTCTTTTTACATTTCAATTATTTCTTCTAATTCGAAACAAATTTATAAATTTTTCAATGTTCTGACCATAATTTTTTTAAATAACACTTCCACCATAAAATAAATTCTCCCAATAGAAAAAATTTTTTTAAACTTTTCAAGAAGGATAAAAAAAAAGAAAAAAAATTTGAAGAAATAAAGGATGAAAAATTTGAAAATTTTCCAATAATCTTATCCCCCCATCCAACCTTCATCCCCTCTGTTTATTTAAACAACCCAAAAAACTGGCAAGACCTAAAAACCAAAACTCCAAAACATCCCCTTCACCAATGGCTATCTGTGTTTCTTAAAAGATAAATCAATCTATAAATCTTTTTATTTTAAAATTTAGATAGACCAGCATTTTAGAGAATAATATTTTATAATTTTCTATGCTAATAGAAGTTTAAATATCAGGAAAGTGAAAGTTGCAAGTTTTTTTTATTTTCATATCCAATAATTCCAAAATTGGAAATAAAGGACTTCGCATAAGATTTATAGCCGTTCTGGTAATCTCTTGCTACATATTTAATATAAAATTCCATATCTTCTGAATTTAATTGTTTAGCTAACCAATGTAAGTCTCCATCAAATTTTATGCAATACCCTGCATAGAAGGTATATTCCTCTTTTTCCCAAACTATTAAATTAGGTTTTAAACTTAAAGGAGAGACAAGTATTTTCTTACCCCAAGAAGTATCAAGTCCTTGTGAACGACCAAATGCATACCATGCAACAGGATTTTTTTTGCCTTTATCTCTTAATGACAATCTTTCTTTTATTGATAAGAAGTATTTATAAGTAAGGGGGAATGCATCTTTTAATTCATCTTCAGTAATAATCACATGCTTGCTATTAACTTTTTTATATGGAAAAATTATAAATCTATTTTGATTTTCTTTAGATGATTTTAGAATTGATACTTTTACTATTGGTTTCAATATTTCTCTCTCAATGGTAAATGTTCTACCATCTTTTAATTTTATAATTGCTTTATCACCTTCTATAATGGGGTCTTTGAAAATATAAAAATCATCTGCTAATGTCGTTATGCCAACATGTATTTTGGCTATCTTACCTAACGGTACTCCTCTTGTTTCAATTTCCTTAATTCTTTTCAAAACATTGTTTGATGCTAATATCCATTTATTATAATCAATATTTGATAATTCTATCTCGTCAATATATTTGATGCCTTCTTTACATCCATTGAAGTAGTAAAATTTATCCCTTTTCCAATCCTTATCTAATATAGTAATTGCTGAATATGTTGTTGCATCGTTAAAAACTTGGTGATAATTAAAATCTATTACTTTCTTAATAAGTTTCTTCTCCATAAGATAATATCTTAATGCTTTAGCAGTTTCTGTCTTAAAATAAGTATTTGGAGTAATATAACCCAATTGACCTGTTTCGTTTAATAAATTTAAACCAAGTTCAAAAAAAGCAATATAAATATCAGTTGAACCATTTCTGCAAAAAGACCAGTCTTTTTGGATTCTTTCCCGCCTTTCTTTTCCCAAATGCTGTATTCTGACATATGGAGGATTTCCTATAACATAGTCAAAAGAATTAAAAAATTTTTTTATTTTATATTTTTCCAGACTATCTATGTTTAGAATATTCCACTCAATTTTATTTATCCCATACTTCTGGGAAATGTTATTTAAATAAGTTTTACATTTAGAAAGAGCATTTTTGTCAATATCAAAACCAAATATATTATCATGTAATAATTTTCTAATTTTATTGGAATTAAAATTATTTTTAATACAATCTCTTAAAAATCTTTCTACAACAATTATCAAAAAATTACCTTCTCCGCACGATGGGTCTATAATTTTTTTATTGTAAATATTATTTTCATACTCAATGTTATCTAAAATTAACTCAACTATTTTCTGAGGAGTATAAACAATTCCATTTGCTTTTTTCCTTGAAATTTTCATATATAAAGGCAAAGTATTTATTTTTTTAGTTCGCATAATGCTCTAACCTTTTTTATAAATGTTTCAATTGAGAAATCAATATCTAATATTTTTATAGTTTCTTCTTCTAATCCTAATTCTTTTAAATCAGTAAAAAAGGGATTATTCCTACGAAAATCTATTATTGCCATACCCAATACATCAGGTTTATGTGGAAAATCCATGTCCTTAAAAAGTTTAATATATTTTTTTATATGATGTTCAGACAATATTTCTATTTTCTTTAATTTTCCTCGTTTATTTCCGGCTGCTTTATGATAATATGGAGTATGCCCTCTTAATACTAAAAAATGCGTGAAACCAACACCGATTCTTCTAATATTTGCAGTTTCTCCAAGTAAATTTTCAAAATAGTTATTAGAATTTTGAGCATAATTTGAAGTTACAAATTTAAAGCTTAATGTTACTATTGGTTTTTTGTTAAAAAAAATTGTTATATCTAATATCTTAGGGTAATATTGCCCTTCTATTTCATATTCGCCACCTGTCCCTAAACTCTTAATATAATACTCTCTACCAAACCCTGAAATAATTTCCTTTGCAAACCATGAATGTATTGGAATCAATTTTTTATTACTTCTTGCTCCATATTATATGCAAGAAAAGTATCCTTTATTGCCTTTAAAAAGCTTTTTCTAAGATTCTTATTCATAAATATATTCTCCCTTTCAACATTCTAAACCTTCTTTATTAAATTTTAGGTCAATTAAATTATTTTCATTTATGCCAATGTATTTTTTGATTTTTCTATAAGAGACTCCCGTTTTCTTGATATTTTTATTTTTAAATATCTTTTGAATATACCATTTTTTCCAATTGATTTTTTTTATTTTTTGCACAAATTTAGAACTATATGGAAAAGATGCTATATGAAATCTTTGACTATCTATTTGAAACATAATCATATTTTAATTATAATAGAAAGACCCAAAAAAAGCAAAAATAATATTTTTCCCAGCATAAAAGAATTTAAGCAATAAAAGATTAGGATGAGAAATAGGGTATCTTTTATACTGGTTATATGCTGTTTTTCTCCCTATTTCATATAGAAATGAAGATTAGTATTATTAATTAATATGCAAAATTTGTTTTCTTCAGATTCTTTCTTGAGAAGGTACAAAATTTTTACCTGATTCTTACTTAGTGTTTTTTTTGAAAATTTTAAATTGCTCGTAAGTTTCAACACAGATACAGGCATATAATCAGCATTATCTATTTTTACTTCTTTTAAATTTGTGAATAAAATCATTTTTACCAATCCATCTTTTATGTCTTGTAATGATGGAATAATGCTCTGTTTACTATGCTTTCCCTCAACTAAATAAATAATACCTTTTTCAATTCTAACCTCATCGCAGGTAAAGAAATAATACCCTCCAAGATAGTTTTTAATTGTTAGAGTTGCCTTAATCCCAGATAAATATTCTTTTGGCTGAATTGTTGTTGCTTCTCTTTTTTGTGCTTTCTTTGCCAAATCTCTTGAAAGCAGCATAAAATTTTCTCTTCCCTTTAAAAGCTCATCAATTCTCTTTCCTGCAGATTCTTTTGAATGCATTTCAACTCCAAACTCTTTTAAAATCTTTTCATAAGAATCCATTGCCTTCTCCCCTACTGTTGCAACATTCTCAATTTAAGAGAGGTTCCAATGTAAAGCATCTGATTGATAAGATAAAAGCTTGCTTATTTCTTTTTTTAGGTGTTCTATGTCAAATCTCTGGTTTGTTATTTTATTCCTATATCTTGAACTTTTTTCAGCACAATTATAATAAGAGATAATTGTATAAACGCCTAATAAACTCATTAAAGAAATAGTATCCCATTGCAAAAAGTCCCTATCCCCTTCTTTTCCTTCATCTTTCATAACTGGAATTATGGTAACTTTTTTCCCTTGAAAATTAAGAGTATCATAAACTCGTGCATAGGGATAAGACCTTGTCCTC
>JBBISU010000064.1:0-3851 GCA_037441225.1 Acidobacteriota bacterium | reverse complement strand
CCCTTGAAAATTAAGAGTATCATAAACTCGTGCATAGGGATAAGACCTTGTCCTCATAATTATCTCAAAGGTATCATTTTGGTTGTCAAGATTCATTTGCCCTTCAAAACCAAGTTTTTTCTTTATAATTGGAATTAATGACTTCTTTATTTCAATGCCAATGCTATTTCTGCCAAGTTGTCTTGCAACCTTCATAGTAGTTCCACTTCCCACAAATGGATCTAAAACAGTTTCACCTTTATAAGAAAAAAGTTTAATTATCCTATAAGGCAATTCTTCAGGAAAGGCGGCAATCTCTTTTTCTAATGGCGAACCAGGGAGGACATTTACCATTTCCCATAGCGTCATATACCATTTGTTAGCGGAAAATTCCTTTATGTCTATTTTTGATTCCTCTCTTACCTCTTTAGGAATAGAACGATAATTAAATTTGCCTTTCTGAAAAATTATTATGCTTTCTAAAAGGTTATCTGGGTAAAAATACATTGGATAAGGGTTTTGCAGTAAAACACCGCTTCTCCTGCTAATTCTCAAATAACCATCAGGCTTTTTCCATATTATTCGATCTCTGTATCTAAAACCTGCGTTTTGAAATATTTTTGTTACATCAGCTACTATAGGAAATTTCTCACCATTAACAAGCATATCATCAATATTTAAAACAGCAATTCTACCATCTTTCAATACTCTAAATACTTCTTTGGCAACCCTCTTAAGGACACCCAGATACTGATCATAATTTTTAAATAAACCTTTATAGTCAAAAGGTGCATTAAAATAGGGTGGGGAAGTAAGCATTAAGTGAACACTTTCATCTGGAATTTCTTCCATACTCATGCAATTTCCAATTATTAGCTTATGATGTGCCATATTTTTTTATTTATGGAACTAATCGCAAAAAATTTTTTCATAAACTATTGTATTGTTCTTCTCCAAATTTAATAAAAAAACCGCTGCTTATCCCTATCTTTGGATCAAGCAATTTACCCTTCCTACTGTTTTTCTTCATTTTGCTTTGCCTTGCCATTAATGGTTTTTTCATTACGTAAAAATTGAAAAAAATATAAAAAATATACTTTAATAAATTTTTTGAATATTTTTGAAGATTGGTCATATTTAAATTATAATAGAAAATTCCAAAAAGGGCAAGAGATTTGGGGAAGTGCTATGGGATAAATTGAATTTTTTTATTATTCCTTTTTTTTTAAATTAATTTAAAATTTATTTTATCACTATTATTTAAAGGAATTTCTTCCTTTAATTTAAGATCCAAAGAAAAAAATTAAGGATGGTGGCAAAGGTGACCCATAGAAAATAAGGGATAAGTAAAAACCCTGCATATTTTGAGATGCCATAAAAAACAAATAATATTGATTAAAATTACTATCCATAAAATTATTATTTCTATCAATGCAAAAAGAGGGCTCTTTAAACCAAAAAAGAAAAAAGACCATAGCATATTAAGGAATAAATTTAAAGAGAAAATTCCAATGGCAAGCCATTTTTTACCCCTAAAATTAAGAGACCAAACCAGATATAAAGATATGCCTATAATGATATAAAGGGCAGTCCATACAGGTCCAAAAATCTAGTTTGGAGGATTAAAGGGGACTTTTTAAGTTCCAAATACCAGTTATTAACCGAAGCATTCGCGAAAAAAGATCCAATAAAGCCAACTACTAGATGAAAAATGGTTGCTCTAAATAGTATCTATATAAAAATTTAAAAGAAAAAAAATTTTTATTTAATACTTTTTGCCTAAATAAAAGGTGGCAGCTTATAATGGAAAAAATTAAAGCAAAAAAGTTAAAAAACTCAAACATAAAATTCCTTTTTTTTATTTTAATTTATCAATTTCTGGTTGTAATATCTCAATAAAAATCTTCATATTTTTAACAGCCCATTCTTTAAGTTCATCTGTCATTTTCCCTTCATTTTTCTCAATATACAATCTCGACCAATTTTTACCCCAATCTTTTTGAAAAATAACTTTTTCGCCAGTTGCCTCTTCAAGTTTTTCTTTAAACGCTTTGAATTTTTCAATGGCAGATTTATTAAATTCTCTTTTCCATTTTTCAAAATGAAGTTCAACGCCAAAACTACTTCTTGGTCTTCCATGAAAGCCCCATTCAAAATGTACCCTATCTATCCCTGTGTGGATTTGGTAATATGCTCTTGGTTGTGGAGCCGCATATTGTCGCGGTAAAATATTTTTAAGTTTTTCTACTAATTCATTATAAAAATTTATATATTCCTCTTGGGAAATTGTTCTTATACTTTCAACATTTTCTTTTTTCTCAGCTTCAATTATAAAATCTTTTGCTTCTGGTAGCGGAATTAGGATTGTAGATTCAAATGCTATTGTATTATCATCAAATTTATAAGGAGTGAGCTTTATGCATGTAATATCAACTCCAAATTTTCTAAGCCATAAAATAGAAGCAGTTACTTCAGGCCTAAACTCTTTTGAAACAATAATTATTCTCGGTTTATCAGATAGCTCCTCAAAATTATCATTTTCTATAAAATCTATAATTTGCTTTTTTGATTCATCTTTAGTTATTGATTTATTGTTTTTTAAAAGATAATCACGATATAGTTTTGCAATGTCATTTAAAGTAAGGGTTGAACAATATGCAGCATATTTTATGGCTTGCAGTTCAACATTTTTACCACTATCATCGCGTTTTAGCTCAATTACAACAAGGTTGCCATCTTTATCTATTGCCAAAGCATCTAATCTATCTTTTGTTTTGTCAAATTTATTGTATTCAGTCGTAATTATTAATAATTCCTCCCCCAAAATATCAGGACAGTTTTCTATCCATTTTTCAATATCTTGTCTTTCAAAAATACCATGTGATTTTAAATTTGTTTCATTATAAGTGGATATTTTCTTAGAGTTTTTATCATAGGTGAAAAGCATATTTACCCTCTTTTACTAATCTTTTTATTTTGCTTCTTATGAGCATTTATGGATTTTAAAAAACTTTGAGACATCTAAACACTTCCATAATTTTTTAAAACTTAAAAGTTTCTTTCGTAATATTATATTATAAAATAAAATTCAAAAGGTCAAGATTATTTACTATATTTTATAATTTTTACCCTTCGGAAACTTTTTCTGCGAAACAATCAAAGGTTGCTTCAATCTTCCCATTTCTTATTTTAATAAGAATATCTTTTATACTTTCTAATGGTTTATCTTTAAAATTTTTCCATTTTTGATACTCCTCTGAGGAAACTTCATTTAGTTTCTCAAAACAGTAAATGAGATCAAAATTTTCCTTGATGCAATGGTAAGTTAGCAACTGTGCCAGTGTTTCATGCAGAGGGCTTGGCTTTTGACCTTTATCCACATTTTCATATGCTCCAGTATCAAATTTTCCACCCTTTTCATCTTCTCCAAGATGAACAATTGCATGAGCTGCTTCATGAAGTTCCACAATCTTTGTCAAATGCAATTCAAGTACTCCAAGCTCCATTGCACAGGCACAAATTTCTTTTTCATAAAGTTTTATAGTTTTTTCATTAGGCAAATACACACCTAAGAGTTCATCAAATGAAACTAATTTTTTCCTTTTGCTTTCTTCATCATATTGCCATATTTCTTTGCTTTTCTCAAAAATTGGAGAAGGTTCAATTGTTTTTTTTGTTAACACCTTATCCCTTAAGGAAAAATTTATCTTTTTTGATACATTTTGTAATGCATCAGACGAAAAAATCGTAGAACCTGATTTTCTTTCATTTAATTCTGGATGATCCAAAGAAAAATTAAGAAATTTTTCTAGTGCTTTATATTGGCAGTTTTCAAGAAACCATTCAATAAACTCAGCAATTTTTTTTGAATA
>JBBISU010000063.1:0-18212 GCA_037441225.1 Acidobacteriota bacterium | reverse complement strand
ACGGACACGGGAAACGGACATGGACAACGGTCTGCTGCTCTACTATTTGAAAAACAAATTTTTTTTTGATATAATTTTATTATGGAAATAGTTAAAAGAGTTGTTAAAGGAATTCCCGTCTTGGATATCTCAGGGAATGTGACCCTTGGAGATTCCTCAGAGGAATTGGCAAGGAGATTAGAAGAAATTTTAGAGGAAAAAATTAAAGGTGTAGTTTTAAACCTTGAAAATATTGATTATATTGATTCAACAGGCATAGGTGAACTTGTTGGATATCTTTCCAAATTTGAAAATGTTTCAAAAAAAATAGTTCTTTTAAGACCAAAAGAAAGGATTACAAGATTATTAAAGATAACAAAATTGGACAAGGTTTTTAAAACTTTTGATAAGGAAGAAGAGGCAATCCTCTGGTGCGAAAGAGGGGAGTCGAACCCCTAAGGCAATAAGCCACAGGATCCTGAATCCTGCGCGTATACCAGTTCCGCCACTTTCGCTCACAGATATTATAACATGGAAGAAATTTTAAAGTTTTTAGAAAAAAGAAGAGGGAGAGGTGCTCAAATTTTTGAAATAAAAAGAATCTTTGGCAATTCTTCAGAAGAAAAATTGAAAGAACTACAAAGGCAAAGAAAAATTGTTGAAATTAGAAAAAACCATTTTATAGTATTAAAAAAAACTCCCTTTTTAATTGGTAATGTATATTTTAAAGGAAAGGATTTATTTGTGGAGACAAATGAAGGTGAGTTTTTCTTTTCTTCAAATCCATTAAAAATAATGGAAGGAGATGCTGTTTTATTAAAAAAAGAGAGGGGCTATGTAAGAATTTTTAAGATAATTGAAAGAGCTTCAAAACGCTTGATTGGATTTTATCTTGGTGATAAAAACTTTGTACCTATTAAAAGATTGAAGGAAGAATTTCAATTAAATAAGCCCTTAAATCTTCCTTATAAATCTATAATTGAAACAGAAATTATATTTTATCCCCAAAGAAAAAGGAAAGGTGTTTTATCTTTTAAAAATTTTTTAGGAAAATTTGGAAAAACAAAGGAAGAAATATATAGCTTTTGTTTTTCAGAAAATTTACCCTTTGATTTCCCAAAAGAAGTTGAAAGGGAAGCAAATTGCATAATAGAAAATTTTAATGAAAAAGGTAGATTGGATTTAACAAAAGAAGAAATATTTACAATTGATCCAGAAGATGCAAAGGATTTTGATGATGCAATTAGCTTAAAAGAAAAAGGGGAAAATTTAATCTTAGGAGTTCATATTTCAGATGTAACCCATTATGTAAAAGAAAATTCAATAATTGATAAAGAAGCACTTTTAAGAGCAGAAACCTTATATTTTCCATCCTATGCTGTCCATATGCTTCCAGAAAAACTATCAGAAAATTTGTGTTCCTTAAAAGAAAAAGAAAAAAAATATACAATTTCTGTCTTTATCTTTTTTGATAGAAAGGGAAAACATTTAAAGACAGAGATAAAGGAATCAATAATTTTATCAAAAAAAAGGTTTACTTATGAAGAGGTAGAAGAAATATTAAAAGGGGAAAAAAGCAAATTTTCTAATACATTAAAAAAGATGGAAGAGCTTGCCACTATTTTAAAAGAAAAAAGGATGAAAAAAGGAGGGCTTGAATTTGAGTTTCAAGAGCTTAAGTTAGAATATGATAAAGAGGGAAATTTAAAAGGTGTCCTTCCCTTAGAAAAACTAAAAAGCCATTCCATTGTTGAAGAATTTATGCTTTATGCAAACAAAGAAGTGGCAAGGTTTTTGTGGAATAAAAATTATCCTCTTTTATATAGGATACATCCAAAACCAGACCCTTTAAAACTATTAGATTTAAAAGTCCTATGTCAGAAATGGGGAATAAATTTCCCTGTGAATGTAGATGAACCAACTCCAAAGATGGTTCAAAAAATCCTTGAAGAATGGAAAAAATTAAAAGATGGAGAATATTTGCAGCAGCTTTTACTTAAATCCCTGCCAAGGGCAATTTATTCCCCTGAAAAAGATTTACATTTTGCATTAAATTTTCAACACTATTGCCATTTTACCTCTCCAATTAGAAGATATGCTGATATAATTGTTCATAGATCTTTGAAAAATGCCTTGAAAGGGAAAAAATATGAAAATAATAAATTAAGAGAAATAGCAGATCACTTAAATAATAAATCAATAAAGAAGGAAGAAATTGAAAGAGATTTTTTGGAATATAAAATTTTGCAGCTATTAAAAGGAAAAGAAAGAAAGGTTTTAGATGGGCTTATTACATCAGTTATAGAAAGTGGTTTTTTTGTCTTCTTACCGGATTATTTTATAAGTGGCTTTTTGCCTTTTTCATCTTTTAAAGAAATATATTTTATAGCAGATAAAACAAATCAAAGAGCAAGGGATGTAAAAGGAAAATATAATTTTAAAATAATGGATGAGATAAAAGTCAAAATAGAAAGCATAGATCCTTTTAAGAGGTTTTTGAATTTGGTTTTTGTAAAAAAAATTAATGGAGAAGAAAAATGGTTTTGAAAAAATATAAAAATATTGAAGAAGCAAAAAAGATGTGGAATATTCCACTGACCTTGAAAAGATAAAAAGTTTTTTGAATTTTGGGAAGAGTTGGAAAAAATTATTCCAATGAAGAAAAGAAAGGCAGGGCTCTTTAAATTTCATAATATTGATGAAAAGAAAAATTTTGAATAATTTAATTTTTTATGTTATATTTTTCTGAAAAATAAAAAAGGAGGAGGTATGAGTAAAGCACTTACAATATTAACAGAAGAAGAAGAAATGTTTTTTAAAAGTGTTAAGGAATTTGCAGAAGCAGAAATAAAACCTTATGTCTCTCAAATGGATGAGGAAGGAAAAATAAATAAAGATATAATTCCAAAACTTTTTGAAATGGGACTTATGGGAATTGATATTCCTGAAAAATATGGCGGCTCACAAGGTGGATTTTTTATGTCAATTTTAGCAATTGAAGCACTCTCACAAATTGATCCTGCTTTGGCTGTTGTTGTGGATGTCCAAAATACATTGGTAAATAATGCAATCTCAAGGTGGGGAACTGATAAGCAAAAAGAAAAATATTTTCCTCGCCTTTCAAAGGAATGGATAGGTGCCTATGCTTTATCTGAGTCCTCTTCTGGTTCTGATGCTTTTTCTTTAAAATGCAAGGCAGAAAAAAAAGATAATGGCTTTATTTTAAATGGCCAAAAACTATGGATAACAAATGGAGGAGAAGCAAATTTATTTATAATATTTGCAAATGCAAATCCAGAAGCAGGATATAAAGGGATAACTGCTTTTTTGGTTGAAAGAAATTTTGATGGTTTTACAGTTGGTAAAAAAGAAAATAAATTAGGAATTAGGGCATCTTCTACTTGCGAACTTATTTTGGAAAATTGTTTTGTTCCAAAAGAAAATGTATTGGGGGAAGTAGGAAAGGGTTACAAAGTTGCAATTGAGACATTAAATGAAGGAAGGATTGGGATTGGAGCACAAATGTTAGGGCTTTCAGAAGCAGCTTTGGAATATGGCTTAAAATATACTTCTGAAAGGAAACAATTTGGACAAACGATAAATTCTTTCCAGGGAGTCCAATTTACCTTAGCTCGTCTTTCAACTGAAATTGAAGCAGCAAAACTCCTTGTTTATAATGCAGCAAGACTTAAAGAAGATGGAAAAAATTTTGTAAAAGAAGCAGCACAAGCAAAACTTTTTTCCTCAGAGGTGGCAGAAAAAGTTGCCTCAGAAATTTTAAACTTATATGGTGGCTATGGCTTTACAAAGGAGTACCCAATTGAAAAACTTTATAGAGATGCAAAGATTGGACAAATATATGAAGGCACAACAAATATGCAACTTTTAACAATTGCAAAATTAATAATGCCTCAATAAAATTATTTTTTGTATTTTAAAATTTCTTCTTTTGCTTCAATTAAATCTGGTTTCTGCCTTAATGCTTCTTCCATCTCCTTTATGCCATCTTCAATATCGCCAGCCAAAAAATATACCTTTCCCAAAAGAAAATGAGTATAAAAATTATTGCTTAAAACCAAACTTTTATTTAAATAATATTGTGCTTCTCTGTACCTGCCTTCTGCAGCAGACCAGATACCCGCATCTTGAAAATCCTTAGCATTATAATACTCTTCTGGATATAAGGGAGGAGGAAAAATTGCTTCCCCTTCCACTATTTTTTCAAATTTTATTTCTTTTTTTGCATAAAAATTAAAGGTAAAAGGATAAAATTTGACCTTCATCTTTGGTATAATTGGATTTAAATCAATAAAAATATCTGTTCCAATGTCCATCCTTAAATAAAACATATTCCTTTTAGGAAAATCTCTTGAAAATAAAGGATAATTGTAATATATTTTTTTATTCTTAGAAAAAAAGTAATAAGTTTTTTCTTCCCCCTTCGGTATGATAACTACTTTTCTTAAAAGATAATTTTCTTTAAAACCATCCATTTGTAAAAGTTGAAAGTCAGAAGTATATACAGGCTTTTTGGAGCCAGCTGTATTTCCCATAATTATAATCTCAGGATTTTTTTTATAAACATAAATTCCATCACCTTTTGAATGGGCAGGGGCTATTGCAAAGCTTTTAAAATCCCCTGACGCTTTTGTCCTTGATATATGTTTATCACAAAGCCCAAGCATATCAATTATTGGTCTTTCAGAAAAATAACCAATTGTGCCAATGGCATTTAAAGCAATTACTTCCCTTTCTTTCAAATTTTCTTTCAAAAACTTACCTGTATAAATTCCTGCCTTTGCAATTTTATCTGTCATAATAGCAAATACTAAATCAACTGAAAAAATAGTAGTATAAAGAGAAGAAAATATAAAAAGAACTAATATAATATTTTTTAAAAGTTTTAATTTTATAATATATAGGATTGAAATTGAAGATAAGAAGACAAGTAAAGGTAATATATAAACAAAAAATCTAAAATAAGGCATAATATCTCCGCCAAAAATTTGCGGATAAATTAAGAAAAATAATGTAATTAAAAGAGGTAAAAAAAACTCCTTTTTTAATTTTAGAAATATTAAAACTATTATTAAAAAATGGGGATAGTTTTTTAAAAAAATTATAGTTTGACCTAACATTTTAGGACCCATAACTTTTGCATAAAAGGTATTTGGAATAATTGAGCCAAAATAAATTAATTTAAAAAGAAGATAGACGGAAGTGAATAATATAAATGGAATAAATAATCTAAGAAGTTTGTCTCTTTTTTTAAAAAATCTAAAAATCCAAATAATACCAGAAACAGCAAATCCTTCAGGCCTTGCTGTAATTGTTAAGATGTGCGCTAACGGATAAAGGAAAGATTTATCTTCCTTTATTTCAAGATAAACTAAAAATAAAATTGTAAAGGAAAAAAATACTGCTTCCAAACCTGCCATTGCCCAGTAAAAATAAGGTGCTGAAAGGGAAAGAAAAAAAATCGGGATCAATTTTTCATCTTTTTTTAAAAAATTATCAGTTATTTTATATAAGAGAAAATAAGATAAAAAAACTGATAAAATTGAAATAATTCTAACAAAAAGCAAAGGGCCTATTTTTAATAAATGTGAAAGGGAAGAAAATATTATAAAACTAAAGTTTGTTGCCCCTTCTACTCTTTCCCCTTCATTAAAAACAATTCCTTTTCCTTCTGCAAGGTTTTTGCCATATCTGAAGGTTATATATGCATCATCAACAATAAAATCCTTAAAATAATAAATTTGGAGAAAGGTAAAGGTTAAAATTAAAAAGATTAAAATTTTTTTTATCATCAACTAATTTTGAATAAAATATTTTTTTTTACTTCTGTAAATTCTTTTTTAGTGTCCACAAGGGTATCTACTTTTTTATTTAAGATTTCATATGTATTGTCATCGGGAGTTAAAATTTGGTTTCCTAAAGGGTCAAAAACATAATTTAAAGCACCATTAAAAGGTTCTTCTGGATAAATTGATGAAGAAATACAACAGCCCAAAACCCATATATTATTTTCAATTGCCCTTGCTTGAAGAAGTTTTTTCCAAATATGGTCTCTCCTCAGGGGCCACCAGGCAACTACAATTAAAACTTCTATATCTAAATTTAATTTCAGTTCTCTTACGCTTTCTGGAAACCTTATATCATTACAAATCAAAAAACCAATTTTTATTCCTTTAAATTTTAAGGCAGAATAAAAATCCCCCTTCTTCCAAATCTTATCTTCATTATTTGGGTAAAAGAGATGGATTTTTTCATAAAAGGCAACTTCTTTTCCCTTGTACCAGACAGTTAATCTATTTTTTTTATTTTTTGTATAAGTACCAAAGACAAAAAGGGTTTGAGGAGACTTTAAGGAATTATTTTTTAAATTTTTTTCTATCTCAACTGAACCTATTTTTTGTTTATAACCAGTTAAAAATATTTCAGGAAATACGACAATTTCTGCTCTTTTTTTTAAAGCATTTTTTATTTCTGCTTCTAAACTTTTTAAATTATTTTCAAAAGTATAACAAACAAAGCGAGAAAGAAAGATTTTCATTCTTCCTCACTGCCACCGCTACTGTCATCAATATCTTCTTTAATATGAGTTGCAAAAGCTTCTTCAATATCTTCCTCTGAAACAAAGGGCTCTTCTTCAGCTTGTTTTTTTACTTCCTCTGGCAAAGTAAATTCTCTATAAATTGGACAACCAGTTCCTGCTGGAATTAACCTTCCAACTATTACATTTTCTTTTATACCCCTCAAATAATCAATTTTTCCTGCAATTGCTGCTGTATTTAAAACCCTTGTAGTTTCCTGAAAGGATGCAGCTGCAATGAAGGACTCTGTTGCCAGTGCTGCTTTTGTTATACCCAAAAGAACAGGCCTTGCCTTTGCAGGTTCTTTACCTTCTGCTTGAACATTTTGATTAACTTCTTGAACAACATTTCTGTCAACATATTCTCCAATTACAAAATCCGTATCACCTGGGTCTTCTATTTTCATCATCCTAACCATTTGCTTTACAATGACTTCTATATGCTTATCATTTATCTCGACATTTTGAGACCTGTAAACTTCCTGAATTTTTTCCACCAATTTTGATTGAAGTGCCTTTTCACCTTTAATTCTTAAAATGTCGTGGGGATTTATATGTCCATCAGTTAAAGGATCGCAAGCTTCCACATATTCTCCTTCTTGCACAGAAACATGCATATGCTTTGGAATAAGATAAGTTCTTTCTTCAAAATCACCCTTTACCATAATTTCCCTCATACCTTTTAAGGTTTTTCCATACTTAACAAAACCATTAATTTCTGAGACAATTGCTGGTTCTTTTGGTCTTCTGGCTTCAAATAATTCTTGAACCCTTGGAAGACCACCAGTTATATCCTTTGTTTTAACACTTTGGGTTGGAATTTTTGCTAAAATGTCCCCAGGGTAAACATCCTGCCCATCTTGAACCATAAGATGGGAATGGGGTGGAAGATAATACCTTTTTTCTTCTGTTTCACCTCTTTTAATTATAATTTGCGGTGTCCTTTTTTCTTGAGATAAACTTTCAACAATTATTTTTTGTGCTTTCCCTGTTATCTTATCTATATCTTCTCTTACAGTTTCGCCTTCTATTATATCTTTAAAAATTACTTTTCCTTCAATTTCAGATAGAATAATAAATGAATAAGGATCCCATATAGATAAAATTTTTCCTGGTTTTACTTCTTCACCATTTTTAACCAGAATAGTTGAGCCATAAGTTATTGGAAAATATTCTAATTCCTTCTTCTTATTTTTCTTATCTAAAATTATCAACCTTCCATTTCTATTTATAGCTACAAGTTTTCCTTCTCTATTTACAATTGTTCTAATCTTATCAAATTTTATAACCCCTTCCTTGTGTGCTTCATTTTGATTTTGTTCAGATACACCAGAAGCAGTTCCTCCATAATGGAAAGTCCTCATTGTAAGTTGTGTCCCTGGTTCACCAATTGATTGGGCGGCAATTATTCCAATTGCAACTCCAATTTCAACGAGTTTTCCTGTCGCAAGATCCCTTCCATAACATTTCTGACAAACTCCCCTTTGTGATTCACAAGTTAGAACAGACCTTATCTTTACTCTATCAATACCTGCTTCTTGTATTTGAGTTGCAATTTTTTCTGTTATTATTTCATTTGATTTAACTAGAATTTCTCCTGTTAAAGGATCTATTACCTCTTCTAAGGCAACCCTTCCTATTATTCTTTCTTTAAGTGTTTCTAAGACCTCCCCTGCTTCTTCAAGGGGACCTACTTCAATCCCTGACAAACACTTGCAATCTTCTTCTACAACCATTAAATCTTGAGCTACATCTACTAATCTCCTTGTAAGATAACCAGAATCAGCTGTTTTTAAAGCAGTGTCTGCTAGTCCTTTCCTTGCACCATGAGTTGAAATAAAATATTGCAATACAGAAAGCCCTTCTTTAAAATTTGCAGTAATTGGTGTCTCTATTACTTCTCCAGAAGGTTTTGACATCAACCCTCTCATTCCAGATAATTGTCTTACCTGTTCTTTTGAACCCCTTGCACCTGAATCAACCATTGCAAAAATGGGATTTAATTTGCCTTCCATTTCTGATTCTTTCATTTTTGTAAACATTACTTTTGCAACTTGTTCTGTTACATTTTGCCATATGTCTATTATCTTATTATGTCTTTCCCCTTGTGTAATAGCCCCTGCTGCCCTTTGCTTTTCAACCTTTTGAACCTCTGCAAAAGCTTTTTGTATAAATTCTTCTTTGTTTTCAGGAACAATTAGATCATCAAGTCCAAAGGTAAGACCTGCAATTGTAGAATATTCAAAACCCAATTCTTTTAAAACATCTAACAATTCGACGGTTTTTTCAAGCCCATAATTTAAATAGCAAAAGTTTACAAGGGATGTGATACCTTTCTTTTTTAAGAGGCCATTTATGTAAGGCATTTCATCAAGGAGCGCCTCATTAAATATTGCTCTTCCAACTGTTGTATCAATTAATTCATCATCCACTTCTTCTATTGGAGCACTGACTAAATCTTGATTATCCATTTGCTTTTCCAAATCAATTAACTTTCCGCTCCATCTCAATTTAATCTTTGTACCAATTTGAACTGCTTTTGCTTCATAAGCATGAATAACTTCTTGAATATTTCCGAAGACCTTCCCTTCACCTTTTGAAGAAGGCATTTCTTTTGTTAAATAATAAATTCCTAATACCATATCTTGAGATGGCACTGCCAAAGGTTTGCCATTTGCTGGCGAAAGAATGTTATAAGAAGAAAGCATTAAAAGCCTTGCTTCTAACTGTGCTTTTGGTGTTAAAGGTATATGAACAGCCATTTGATCCCCATCAAAATCAGCATTAAAAGCAGCACAAACAAGGGGGTGTATTTGAATTGCTTTCCCTTCTACAAGGACAGGCTCAAAAGCTTGAATCCCTAAGCGATGAAGTGTTGGAGCTCTGTTTAAAAGAACAGGGTGTTCTTTTGTTACTTTTTCCAATATGTCCCATACAATATCTTCATTGCTTTCAACTAATTCTTTTGAACCCTTTATACTATTTGCCAAACCCATTTCAAGGAATTTTTGATAAAGGAATGGCTTAAATAATTCCAATGCCATTATTTTTGGAAGTCCACATTGGTGAAGTTTTAATTTTGGTCCAACAACAATTACAGATCTTCCAGAATAATCTACCCTTTTTCCTAATAAATTTTGTCTAAACCTTCCTTGTTTTCCTTTTAAACTATCAGATAACGACTTTAAGGGCCTGTTATTGGCACCCTTAATTGCTCTTCCTCTTCTTCCATTATCAAACAATGCATCAACTGCTTCCTGCAACATCCTTTTTTCATTTCTTACAATTATCTCAGGTGCTTTTAATTCAATTAGTTTTTTTAATCTATTATTTCTGTTTATTACTCTCCTATATAAATCATTTAAATCAGAGGAAGCAAACCTTCCTCCATCTAAAAGAACTAAGGGCCTTAAATCAGGTGGAAGTACTGGAATTATTGTTATTGTCATCCATTCAGGCCTTTGGGCTGATTTTTTAAAAGATTCAATTATTTTTAATCTCTTTGATGCTTTTATTTGTCTTTGTTTTGAAGTAGCTGTCTTCATTTCCATTCTTAATTCTTCGGCTAATTTATCCAGATTAATTTTTTCCAAAATATCTCTTATTGCTTCTGCACCCATCTTTGCTAAAAAAGAATCAGGACCATATTTCTTCTGATATTCCTTATATTCTTCTTCTGTCAAAATTTGCTTTTCCTCTAAATCAGTGGAGCCCGGCTCAACAACAATATATTTTTCATAATAAATAACTGATTCTAAATCCTTTAAAGTCATATCCAAAACAAGCCCAATCCTTGAAGGTGCGCCTTTCAAAAACCATATATGAGAAACAGGGGTTGCCAGTTCAATGTGTGCCATCCTTTCTCTCCTCACCCTTGCCCTTGTTACTTCAACTCCACATTTATCACAGGTAATACCTTTATACTTCATCCTTTTATATTTTCCACAAAGGCATTCCCAGTCATTTACAGGACCAAAAATCTTTGCACAAAAAAGCCCATCTTTTTCTGGTTTAAAAGTCCTATAATTTATTGTCTCTGGTTTTGTAACTTCACCTCTTGACCATTTTTTAATCTCTTCCGGAGGAGCAAGGGAGATTTTAATTGCATTAAAATCTTCCAGTGAATTTGGTTTATCTGTTAATATTGAATAACTCACTTTATCCCTCCTTTAAAAGTTCTACATTTAAACACAAACTTCTAAGTTCTCTTACGAGAACATTAAAGGACTCAGGAATCCCTGGGTCCTGTGGGACTGCACCTTTTACAATAGATTGATAAATCTTTGTTCTACCTTCTACATCATCTGATTTATATGTTAAAAGTTCCTGAAGAGTATAGGCAGAACCATAAGCTTCTAATGCCCATACCTCCATTTCTCCAAATCTCTGACCACCAAATTGTGCCTTTCCGCCAAGGGGTTGTTGTGTAATTAAAGAATAAGGACCAATCGATCTTGCATGAATCTTATCATCTACCATATGAACAAGTTTCATCATATAAATATATCCAACAGTTACAGGGTAATGAAAGGGCTCACCAGTAAGCCCATCATATAATGTTATTTTGGAATCCAAGGGTAAATTTGCTTTTTTTAAGTATTGCTTAATATCTTTTTCTTTTGCACCTTCAAATACAGGTGTAATAAATTTAAGTCCCAATACCTTTCCTGCCCAACCCAAATGGGTTTCCAATATCTGTCCAACATTCATCCTTGAAGGAACACCTAAGGGGTTTAAAACAATTTCAACAGGTGTGCCATCAGGTAAAAAAGGCATATCTTCCTCTGGAAGAACCATTGATATTACACCTTTATTTCCATGTCTTCCTGCAATTTTATCACCAATTGAAAGCTTCCTTTTCATTGCAATATATACCTTAACTTTTTTGATAACTCCTGGCGAAAGCTCTTCTCCTTTATGCAAATTTTCAACCTTTTCTTTAACTTCTTTTCTTAAAACTTCTATTTTTGATTCTGTCCTCTTTACTATATTTTGAATTTCCTTTTTTATTTCTAAGTCAGAGATTGGAATATCTTCCAAGTTTTTCTTCCCCATTATCTTAATAACTTCAAGAGTAAATTTTTTATCCTTTTCCAAGATAACTTTTTTTTCTGAATTTAATACATTTTTGGTTGCTTTTATGTTTTTAACTAAGGTATAAATTTTTTTGTTCCTCTCTTCAATCAAAATCTGTTCTTTGTCCCTCAAATTCCTTTCCAATCTCTTTTGAAATTCTTCTTCTATAATCCTTGCTCTTTCATCTTTTTCAACTCCTTTTCTATAAAATATCCTCACACCTACAACAACTCCTTCTATCCCTGGTGGAACTCTTAAAGAAGCATCCTTATAATCCCCTGCCTTTTCTCCAAAGATTGCCCTTAAAAGCTTTTCTTCTGGTGTAAGTTGCGTTTCTCCTTTAGGTGTAACTTTTCCAACTAAAATATCATCTGTTTTTACATGAGAACCAATTCTTATAATTCCACTTTCATCAAGGTCTTTTAAGGCACTTTCACCTACATTTGGAATATCGGGAGTAATTTGCTCCGGTCCTAACTTAGTATCCCTTGCTTCACATTCAAATTCTTCTATATGGATTGATGTAAAGGCATCTTCTTTTACAAGTTTTTCTGAAATTACTATAGCATCTTCAAAGTTATATCCCCTAAAGGGCATAAAAGCAACTAAAACATTTCTTCCTTGTGATAAAACCCCTTCTGCTGTTGAAGCACCATCAGCAATAACTTGACCTGCCATAACCCTTTGTCCTTTTTTAACAATTGGTCTTTGGTTTAGACAGGTATTTTGGTTAGACCTTTTGAATTTTACAAGCTGGTAGATGTCAGCATCAAAATCCCTTATCTCCCCTGTTATAGGATCTTCACCTTCAACCCTGACTATTATTCTATCAGCATCCACTGATTCAACAACGCCAGATCTTCTGCATATAACAACAGCTCCAGAATCCCTTGAAACCATTGCTTCCATTCCTGTCTGCACAATTGGAACTTCTGGGGTAAGCAATGGGACTGCTTGCCTTTGCATATTTGAGCCCATTAAAGCTCTGTTTGCATCATCATGTTCCAAAAAAGGTATAAGAGAAGCTGCGACGGAAACCACCTGCTTTGGAGAAACATCAATAAAGTCAACCTTCATTTTATCAATAGTTATAAATTCTCCTTTATACCTTGCAATAACTTGATCAGATAAAATATTTCCTTTATCATCCATTGGAACATTTGCTTGGGCAATTATATAATTTTCTTCCTCTGGAGCTGAAAGATAAAAAACAAAAGGTTCAACAATTGGAACTTTTTTACCCTCTTTTTGCAATTCATTATTTACCTTTTCCAAGTCAGTTTCTTTGACTATATCATTGACTTTAAAATTACTATCCATAGGAGCAATAATTTTAAAATGGTTTAAGACCCTTCCTTTTTCTACTTTTTTATAAGGACTTTCAATAAAACCAAATTCGTTTATCCTTGCATAAGTTGCAAGAGATGATATAAGACCAATATTTGGTCCTTCTGGTGTTTCAATTGGGCAAATCCTGCTATAATGTGTTGCATGGACATCCCTTACTTCAAAGCCAGCCCTTTCCCTTGAAAGCCCACCCGGACCTAAAGCAGACAATCTTCTTTTATGAGTAATCTCTGCCAATGGATTTGTTTGATCCATAAATTGTGAAAGCTGAGAAGTTCCAAAAAATTCTTTAATTGCAGCTATAACTGGTTTTGCATTAACAAGATCCTTTGGCATACTTTTATCTGGTTCCTGTATTGTCATTTTTTCTTTAATTGCTTTTTCCATCCTCACCAAGCCAATTCTGAAATGGTTTTCTAAGAGTTCCCCAACCGATCGAACCCTTCTATTACCTAAATTATCTATATCATCAACAATTCCTATATCTTTTCTCAATCTTATCAGATATTCCACTACCTTAAAGAAGTCCTCTGGATCTAATGTCTTTTTATTTATATCTGTGTTTACTGACAATTTATTATTAAACTTAAATCTCCCAACTTTTGAAAAATCATACCTTCTTTCATCAAAAAATATTGATCTAAAGAATTGTTTTGAAACATCTAATAAAACCACTTCACCAGGCCTCAACCTTTTATAAAAATCCATTATTGCTTCTTCCTGAGATTCAAAGGGATCTTTTTCAATTGTATTAGATATAACATCTGTTGCGATATCCCAATTTGGAAAGAAGATTTCAAATTCCTTTATTTTGTTATCTTCCAATACTTTTGAAAAATTTTGTGGGAGTAAATTATTTGCCTCAAATAATACCTCTCCTGTTTCAAGGTTTACTATATCAGTCATAAATCGGGCATCTGAAATAGAAGAAAATTTTACAAATCTCTTTGCTTGCCCTTTCTTTTCAAGTTCTTCCCTTAATTGGTTATCCCATTTTATACCAGCAAAAATTTTTTTTGTTTGTGCCTGTCCAGAGATAGCCCTTTCTTTTTCCCTAATTTTTTCAATTTCCAAAACCTTTTTATCAAAAAAAAGCTCAACACCATCACTTTTCAAAAAAGCTTTAATTGGAACATAAAATCTTCTTAAAATATCTTCATTTGTGGCAAGACCCAAAGCTCTTAAAAAAATTGTTCCCAACATCTTTTTCCTTCTATCAATCCTTACAAATAAAATACCCTTTTTATCATATTCAAATTCAACCCATGAACCCCTATAGGGACTCAATTTTGCCACATACCAGTGAGGTGCTTCCCTTGTAAAAAATACTCCTGGAGAGCGATGAAGTTGAGAAACCACAACCCTTTCAGTACCATTAAAGATAAATGTACCAGTTTCTGTCATAAGAGGAATTTCGCCAAAATATACCTCTTCTTCTTTTATATCCTTTATCTCTTTTTGACCTTTTCCTGTTTCATAAGTTGTTAATCTAAAAGTTACCCTTAAAGGAGCTGCATAAGACAAGCCCCTTTCAATACATTCTTCAGGTGTATAAGTTAACTGCAATTCAACGGGGTAGCCACATTGAGGGCAAGGTTTTGGCTCATATTTAGAGGTTCTACCACACCAAGGGCATAGAACATTCATTATTTCTTGTTTTTGAATTTTAATTTTCCTTTTCAATTTGTGGCTTGGACAATTCGGATATGGGCATAGATGCCTCATATATTCAAGCCCTTTTAAACTACCACATTTGCATTCCCATTCACCAATTGAATATTTAACAAAATCAATTGTACAGGTTTCCTTAAAATTTGAAAAGGGGAAAACTGATTTGAATACTGCTTCTAATCCAATTATTTCCCTTTCCTCGGGCAATAAATCCATCTGCAAAAAGTCATCGTAGGACTTCTTTTGAACCTGGATTAAATTTGGCATAGGAATAATTTGTTTTCTTTTTGAAAAATTTATACACTTATCCTCTATATTCAAACTACACATATAACCTCCAAAGTTATATTAATCTTCAAAGAATTTCCTTGAAGGTATCTTATATATAATAAATAAAGATATAATCATCAAATTTATTTTACTTCTACCTTGGCACCAACCTCCTCAAACTTTTTCTTAATTGATTCAGCTTCTTCTTTGCTTACATTTTCTTTTATCACACCAGGGGCTTTGTCAACTAAATCTTTTGCCTCTTTTAATCCTAAATTGGTTACCTCCCTCAAAACTTTAATTACCTTAATTTTATCGGCACCAACTTCTTTTAATGACACTGTAAATTCTGTTTTCTCTTCTTGTGCTGGAGCTTGGGCTCCACCTTGGGTACCTGATTGAATCATAACAGGCATAGCAGCTTGTGCGGAAACACCAAATTCCTTTTCCAATTCCTTTACAAATTCATTTAATTCTAAAACACTCATTTTTTTGATAAATTCGATAACCTTTTCTTTTGTTATTTCTGGCATTTTTCCCTCCGTATATAAAATTTATTTATTTGATGCAATAGCTTGTAAAACCCTGCAAAGTCCACTTATAGGACTTGAAAGAACATTTACCAATCTTTGAATTGGATTATTTAATATAAATAAAACTTTCCCAATTAATTCTTCCTTTGGGGGCAATGTGGCAAGCGCCTTTAAACTTTCTGCTTTTTCTGGCCTTTGATCAATATATCCACCTTTAAAATAAAACTCAGTGTTTTGAGAAGAATAATCTATCAAAATTTTTGCCACTTCCTCCGGTTTTGAAGGACTTACAACAATTGCAGTTGGACCCTCTAAATATTCATTTAAAGATTGAATTCCTGATTCCTCAAAAGCTCTTTTTAACAAAGTGTTTTTTGCAACAATATAATTGCTACCTTTTTCTTTTATTTTTTGTCTTAAAATTGTTATGTCTTTAACAGTTACTTTGCTAAAATTTAAAATAAAAATATTGGGTTTATCCTTCAAAATTTCTTTAAGTTTCTTTACTTGCTCTATCTTTTGTTGTGTCGGCATATTAAACCTCCAATTCCTGCAAGTTTAACTTTATACTTGGTCCCATTGTTGTAGAAAGATAAGCAGCCCTTATATACTTTCCTTTTGCACTTTGTGGTTTTGCTTTAATTACAGCTTGAATAAAAGAAATTGCATTTTCATATAACTTATCTACTTCAAAAGATTTTTTTCCAATTGATGAATGTATAATTCCATTTTTATCAACCCTGAACTCTACTTTTCCTGCCTTTGTTTCTTTTACTGCTTCTTTTATATTCATTGTAACTGTTCCGGTCTTTGGATTTGGCATCAAACCTTTAGGACCCAATATCTTTCCTAACTTTCCTAAGGATTTCATCATATCAGGTGTTGCAATCAAAACATCAAAATCCAAAAAACCTTCTTGAATTCTTTGAACCATATCATCAGAACCCACTATATCTGCACCTGCCTCCTGAGCTTCTTTTATTTTTTCTCCAGAAGCAATTACCATTACCTTTAAAGTTTTCCCAAGCCCATTTGGCAAAACAACAGTTCCTCTAACCATTTGATCAGCATATTTTGGATTAACCCCTAACCTTAAAGCTAAATCTACACTCTCATCAAATTTTGCATAAGATATAGATTTTGCTAATTCTATTGCTTCTTTTAAAGTTAAGGGAGTTTGTGGAATTTTTTTCTTTGCTTCCAAATATTTCTTACCTACGGTTCCCATAATTATTCCTCCTAATCTTCTATCTTTACGCCCATTGAACGAGCTGTTCCTTCAACTATCTTCATTGCTTTTTCAATATCTTTTGTATTCAAATCAGCAATTTTCATTTGAGCAATTTTTTTCACATCTGCTTTTTTTAGGATTCCTACCTTCTTCCTATTTGGTTCTGCTGAACCCTTTTCAATATTCAACAATTTTTTTATCAAAACAGAGACAGGGGGAGTTTTCGTAATGAATGTAAAGCTTTTATCTGAATAAACAGTAATTACAACAGGGATAATTGTCCCTTGCTCTTTTTGTGTTTTTGCATTAAATTGCTTGCAAAATTCCATTATGTTTAAACCATGCTGACCTAAAGCTGGGCCAACAGGTGGAGCAGGTGTTGCCTGCCCTCCCGGGATTTGTAATTTTATTTGTGATACAACCTTTTTAACTGCCATACTTTACTCCTATAATTTTTGGACTTGAAAAAAAGTCAATTCCACTGGAGTGGAACGACCAAAAATAACAACTGAAACTTTTAAAAATCCCCTATCTAAATCTATTTCTTCAACTTTACCAGTAAAATTAGTAAAAGGACCTTCAGTAATTCTAACCAAATCCCCTATTTCAAAAATATCTTTTGGCTTTGGTTTTTCCTTTGTAATTTCAACATGGTGCAGTATTTGGTTTACCTCTTCTTCTGTCAAAGGGTTAGGCCTTCTACCGCCTCCCACAAAACCAGTAACTTTTGGTGTTTGTCTTACCAAATGCCAGGCAAAATCAGGAATTTTAGTGGAACCATCTTCTTCAATTTCAGTTTCAATTTGAACAAGGATATATCCTGGAAATAATTTCTTTTCCACTTCCTTCTTTTTGCCACTTTTAAGTTCCACAACTGTTTCTTTTGGTATTTTTATTTCACCAAAATAATCTTTATATCCAAGGGCTTCAATCCTTTGAATCAAAGCTTGCATAACCCTTTCTTCAAAACCAGAGTAAGTGTGAACTATATACCATCTTTTAGGCAATTTACTAAACTCCTAATCTGTAAATATACTTTACAAGAAAAGTAAAAATTATATCAGCAAAATAAAGATAAATTGCCAGTGCCAAAGTAGCCACGATAGTGACAAAAGTAGTTCCAGCCACATCTTTCCTTGAAGGCCAGGATACCTTTTTCATCTCTGCCTTAACTTCTTTCAAAAATACTTTAACTTTTTCAAACCAAACAAATTTCATATTTAAATCAGGCCAGGAGGGAGTCGAACCCCCAGCATCCGGTTTTGGAGACCGGCGCTCTGCCTGGTTGAGCTACTGGCCTTTTTATTTACCCTCCTTATGCAATGTATGTTTTCTACAAAATCTACAATACTTCTTTATTTCGAACCTTGTTTGATGCTTTTTCTTATTCTTTGTAGTAGTGTAGTTTTTATTCTTGCATTCCGAACACTGTAAACTAATTATTTCCCTCATATTTTATTCCAATATATCTGTAATTGTTCCAGCACCAACAGTCCTTCCACCTTCCCTT
>JBBISU010000062.1:0-18248 GCA_037441225.1 Acidobacteriota bacterium | reverse complement strand
ATCATTTAATTTTTTTGCCACTCCTTTGCCCTGATATTCTGGTATTACAGCAATTGAAAGCAAAATTACTGAATTAGAAATACCATTAACATTTTTATTTTCTTTTTTTGAATAAAAAAGAGATTTTAATGAATTAAACACTAATCCAAATCTTTTATAAAATAAATTAATAAATTTTAAAGGTTTTTTTAAGATTGCTCCAAAGATCCCTAATAAAATATAAGGGAAAATGTATCTATTTAGATTTCTTCTATAATTTAAATCAAGTGGTCCAAGGACATGCCCAATAACTCTCCCATTAGCAATTGCAACAAAAGAAATTACATCTTCCCTCAAAACCCACCATTTGTAAAAAGCTTTTATTGCCCTTTTACCAAATAAAGGCAGAAAATTTTCCTCAGTTGAAAGGATGATATGCTGATCAGCTAAATCATCCAAATGCTCTAAACTAATTCTTTTGTACTCTATTTTTTCTTCAAATCCCATACATAATTATATATTTTTTCAATTTTTTCTAAATAAATGTCCCAAGTAAAAGCACTCCGCACCCATTTAGCTCCTTCTTTGCCCATTTCTTTTGCTCTTTCTTTATTTCTTGAAAACCATAACAGAGCATCTGCCAATTCCTCATGATTATTGCTTTTAATTATTAGCCCAGTTTTATTATTAATAACAGTTTCTGGTATTCCTCCTACATCGGTTCCAATAACTGGTTTGCCACAAGCTTGTGCTTCATTTGCAAGGTTTGGCAAACCTTCACTTAAACTTGGTATAATAACACAATCAAAAGACCTTATTAAGATGGGAATTTTATCAGGGCTTATTCTTCCTCTTGAAATAATAATTACTTTATCTTGTTTTTTCAAATTTTTTCGCCATTCTTCAAGATATTCCAAGTCACAACCTGGTCCACCAATTCCAAGATAACAATCATTTAATTCTGCTTCTGCTTTTCCCCAGGCTTTAAGCAATATATGCGCACCTTTTACATTTAATCTATCAAATTTTTTAGGATCCTTTGTTTGAAAACCCCCAAGGTACAAAAACTTAAAGCCATCTAATTTTGAAAAGCTTTCATCTTTTTCACCATTTTCATTAAAGATTTTACAATCTACACCTCTATAAACAACTTCAATATTTTTATAATTCACATAAAATAAGATTCTTTTTTTTAAATCTTCACTATTTGTTATTATATAATCAAATCTTTCAAAAAATTTTTTAAGTTTTTCTTCTTGTAAAGCTTTTAAGATTTCTTCTACTTCATTTATTCCAACAGCTTGTCCAATTAAAGGAATATTGAATTTTTTAGCCCAAATAGAAGAAATAATTCCCAAAGGGTAAAAAGAACCGCAATGGATTAAATCAAAATTTTTAATTTCCTCTATAAAAAAAGAACTAAAAAATCCAAGGAATTTCAAATATTTTAAACTCTTAATTGGTAAAAAAGGAAGAAAAATTTGTTTAACTTTTATACTATCATATTCGTAATTGAAAATTGGATTTTTTATAATAGGGTATAGGGATCTGATTCTAAAGACCTTAACCCCATAAATTTTTGATATAACTTTAAAACTTCTATGGTAAAATATGCCATTATCTGGCGGATAACCAGAAACAATGAAAGCAATTTTTTTACTCATTTTTTATAATGTAGTCACTTTCTAACTCTCTTCTTAACAAAAATGTATATCCAAGCAAAAACCAGAATACCTTAGAATAAAAGTAAGTTGTAGTAGTTATACATACTAAAACAGATACAATAAAAGCAATGTATTCAACCGGTGGATTATGTGGCTTTTTAAAACCACCTTTATAGGAAGATATGCAAATTATTATAAAGATAATAAACCCAACAATTCCTAAATCCACAAGAACGGACACAAAAGTATTGTGAGGGTCCATTGCTATCAATTTAAAATTATAGCCATATACATAAGGGACATATTCCAAATACCTCTTAGATTCCATTCCAATCCCAACTCCAAAAAGCCAATTGCGTTTAAACATCTCTAAATTTACTTTAAAAATTTCAGATCTGCCAGTTGTAGCAGTTTTTGGATCCATTGTAAATTCAGTTAAGCGTCTTAATTGTTTAATTTCAGGAAAATATTTATTTAAAAATAAAATAGAAATATAAGCAAATAAAATAAGAAAAAAATAAGCAACTACTTTTTTTGTTTGATATTTTTTGGAACTAAGCAAAATAAAATAAAATAAAATAAATGCTAACATTGAGGATTTTGAGCCACTTGAAAGAAGCCCTATGATTAAGGTTGGAAGAACAAATAGAGGGTTTAAAATTCTTTTAAAGCCAAGCAACTTTCTTTCTCTCATAAGCCAAAAAAGGGCAATTGCAATGACAAAATAATGGCTTGCTCTATTTGCAAAAAAACCAAATATTGAGGCTCTCCCAGCCGCAACATATCCAAAGCCACTTTCAGGAACAAAAATTGAAATTATTTGAATAATTGCAATAGAAAGAGCTGAAAGAATAAATATGCTTCCAGCCAATTTTAATATTTTTTTATTGTCTATTAAACTAAATATAACAACTATTAGAAAAAAATTATTTATATGTGAAAGTGTTTTAAAAACCCCTATTTTAGGGAAACCTGCATTTGCTAAAGTAACTATTTCCCAAGCAAATAAAGCAAAATAAGGCAAATAATGTTTGTAAATTTTAATTTTATTTGCTAAAAGAACACCTAAAAAAACAAAAGGGAATGATAAATTTGGAATAGAAAGTCCTTCAGTAAATTGATAAGCATGCCAGGGGATAATAAATATTAAAATATAAAAACCAATGTATGGCTTATATAATGCAAATAATGCACTGATTATAGCCAAAAAATATAAAATATTTATAACTACTTCAATACCACCAGAATGCATATGCTAACAATCTTTTAATTTATTTTATCCCTTTAAAATCTCTTTTTCAAATTTTTTAAATAAATTTAAATCAATATTTAATTCCTTTGAAAACTCTTCAAAAAACTCCTTTGGAAATATATTTTCTTTTTTAACCCTTTCTAATGCTTTTTCTCTCTTTATTTTTCCCTGCCTCACTAGATTTGCTGCCAATTCATCGTTTTTCGAAAAACCTAAAAGATTATAATAAAAGTAATTTTTAAGTAAATTCAACTTACAATCAGACCGCCAAGCAGCTTCACTAAATTTATATTTCTCCCATTTTAATTCCTTTGTAATGATATTCATTATTTCTTCTTCGTCCCAATAGATAAATCTAAAAAGAGAATAATACTCCAATTGTGGATAGATTATTTTTTTCACGATTGGGTAAGGGGCATAATTATAAAGGTATTCTTTAATCATTAGATAAGGAATTCTTATATTAACTAAATACCGAGGATTAGAAAGAAATTCTTTAAAAAAGCCATAAAATAATAAAAGCATCTTTTTTAATCTATCATCAGTCGTTGTAAAAAAAGCAGTAGCAAAGGAAACTTCTGGCTCGCCACCTCCAGCCAAAACTAATGGAATATTATACTTTCTTGCTGTCTTCCAAACTCCTTCAACAAAACCAATGCGACATCCAAGGCATAATATACTAACCATAGAAGGTGAGGGTTTCTTTATGAATGATAAAAGAACTGGCTTTACTGATTTTTTTAAATAATTATGCTTTGTTATTATGTGGTCAACACCTAAAATTTGCACGGCTCTTTTGATATTTTTCCATGTATGTTCAGGAATAAATCCATTATCTATGGTGTAAGCAATAACCCTTAAATTCATTTTTCTAACATAGTACCATAAAGAATATGTTGAGTCCCTTCCACCACTTAATGCTACAATAGCATCATATTTATTATTCTTATCTCTTTTTTTTTCTATAAATTCTTTTAATTTATCTATTCCGAAAACCTCTGTTTTTTTATAATTTAAACAATAATTACAGACATTTTCTTCATTAAAGCTTATACCTGGATATGTAGAAGGTAATATACAATTATTACATATATTCATAATAACCTCCTTTTATTATAAAAATTAAATTTTAGTAAAAAAATTCCCTCAAAAATAATTCAAGGTTTAATGCTCTCCAAATATTAGATGTCTCTTTCTTTTTATTGGACAAAATTTTTATAAAATCTTTTTTTATTATTTCACTTACTAAAAACCTGTTTTTTTTTATCTTATCAGAATTTAAAAGATCAATAATCCAATCTTTTAAAGACCCCTTAAACCAATCATATTCTGGCGTAAAAAACCCAATTTTATCTTTTCTTTTTAAAATTTCCTCTGGCATTATTACAACCATACTTTCCCGCAGGATTGCTTTTGTAAAACCATTATTAATTTTATATTCAGAAGGAAGAGAAAATAAAAATTCAACGAGGCGATGGTCTAAAAAAGGAACCCTTGCCTCTATTGAATGTGCCATTGAATTTCTATCTTCATAATGCAATAGTGCTGGTAATTTAATAATGAGATTAATATATAAATCATTATCAAAAATACTTTTAAAATTTCCTCTTTCAATTTTATTTTCTTTAGAATATTTAAAATTAAAACCATTTTTTCTTGCAAGATAATAAATTCTTCTATCTATATTTTCAGGCAAAGCATAGTAAAAAATTTTAAATATTGTACTAATAATTGAATAATTATGAAAATTTAAATAATATTTTAATTCTTTAAGAAATTTTTTAATTTTTAGATCCTTTATTAAATCCAAAAAAAATGGAAAATAATAATAATGATAGCCAGCAAGGATTTCATCTGCGCCCTGACCATCTAATAAAACCTTTAAACCTTTTTCTTTTGCAAGAGACATAACTTTCCATTGAGCAAAAATGCTTGTTGAAGAAAAAGGTTCTTCCTGATGATAAATTATTTTATCAATTTCTTCTTTTAACTCTTCTGACTTTGGATATGTAAAAAACCCCTTTAATTTTGTATTTTTTATAACAATATCTATATATTTTTTTTCATCATATTTAAAATCACCATAAACAGCAGAAAAGGAAAACATATCTGGATTTTTATTTAATTTATCAACCATACAAACAATTGCAGAAGAATCAAGTCCTCCTGAAAGACAAGTTCCAACAGGAACATCACTTCTTAAATGGATTTCAATAGAATTTTTAAAGTGCTTTAAAAATTCCTCTCTTATTAAATTTTCATCTTTTTCCTTTATTTTATTTTCAGGATTTATATCCCAATATTTTTCCTTTATTATTTTATTTTTTTCAACAACAATAAAATGAGCTGGCTTTATTGTTTTAATACCAGAAAAAAATGTGTCTTCTTTATGATTCTTTAAAGCATAAATCAAATAATCACAAATAATTTCTTCATTTGGTATTTTTTTTACATATCCACTTTCAAAAATTGCCTTTATCTCTGATGCAAATATAAATCTATTTCCGTTAAAAAAATAATAAAATGGTTTTATCCCAAATCTATCCCTTGCACAAAACAATATGTTTTTTTTACTATCCCATATTGCAAAAGCAAACATACCAATAAATTTTTCAAGGCACCCTAAACCATATTCTTCATAAGAATGAATAATTACTTCTGTATCTGATTTTGATTTAAACTTATGCCCCTTTTTTTTAAGTTCCTCCATTAGTTCAATATAATTATAAACTTCTCCATTATACACAATCCAAATCTTTCCATCTTCATTACACATTGGCTGTTTTGCTTCATCAGATAAATCAATAATTGCCAATCTCCTATGTCCTAAACCAATATTATCCTTTATATAATATCCTTCTCCATCAGGTCCTCTATGGACAAGAATATCTGTCATATCCTTTATTTTCTTTTCTTCAACTATCTCGCCATTTAAATTAAAAATTCCAGCTATTCCACACATATTAACCTTCAAAAATATAATTTTCAGGATTTTCACCATTTAAAATTATTCTAAACCATAATTCAAGACATAAAATATAATACAATATACTATTTTCTCTATTTTTTTTAAAAATTTTAAAATCTCTCCATATATTTTTTATTTCATCAATATTTAGCCATCCTTCTTTTACGAAAAATCCAGAAAAAGCAATTTCTTCAAATATTCTAAACCACCCTTTTTCCCAATAATCTTCTACTGGAATTGAAAAGCCAGATTTTGGTGCCTTTATTATTTCTTCAGGTATTTTATCTTTTGCTAAAAATTTCAAAAAACCCTTTGGCTCATTTTTATATTGCCAAATATCAAGAGGCATTTTAAAAACCTCCTCAGCAAGGTTATGGTCTAAAAAAGGGCATCGAGCTTCCAAAGAAGAAGACATACAAGAAATATCTATTTTTGTTAAAAAATCGCCAACAAGATTTATTTCTATATCTATTTTCAAAACAGATTTAATCCATTCATCATAATTAAAATATTTGAGCTTCTCTTCAAATGGATTATAACCATTAATATGGGATTTTAAATTAGGTCCATAAAGTTTTTTCCTCCTCCAGAGGGGAATTTTCCACCAAAAGTCAAAATAATCTTTTATATTGCCAGATAATATTTTTAGTCTTCCACCTATGTTATCACAGCGGGGAAACAAATAATGGTTAGTCAATATTTCTCCTGTCCTGTATACAAAATAGTTAAAAAAAAAGGGCATCAGATTATTTAGTTTTTGGTATCTTCTTGTAAAATCTAACCTTCCATAACCGCTAAATATTTCGTCTCCTCCATCCCCTGTTAAAATTACTTTTGTTTCTTTTGATGCTTCCTTTGCAATATAATAAGCTGGTATTGCAGAAGAATCGCCATAGGGCTCACCAAATTCTTTTACTAAAAAAGGAAGCACCTTATAACAATCACTATCAATGGCTATAATAATGTGTTCTAATCCATAATTTTTTGCAAAAAGAATTGCTCTCTTGCTTTCATCTCTTAAGGAATTTGGTGCGGACATTGTAAAAACCTTTGGCTTGTAGCCCAATTCAAGAGCAGTGGCTACAATAAAGGTGGAATCCATACCACCTGAAAGAAATGAACTAACAGGCACATCGGCAATTAATCTGTACCTTACTGCTTCCATTAAAAAGTAGATAATCCTCTCTTTCCATTCTGAAACATTCAATTTTTTTTCTTCAATAAATTGAACTTCCCAATATCTCTCTTCTTTTATAGTTCCATCCTCATAAATTTCTAAAAATGTCGAAGGCTGGCATTTTTTGTATTCTCTAAATACGCATTTATCTGGTGGTATATATCCAAAATTTAAATAAAAATGAATTGCTTCATTATCTATTTCTCTCCTTTTATTATCAATTATCATTAAAGCATTTAATGTTGAAGCAAAGATTATTTTTTTATCATCCTTAAAATAAAATAATGGCTTTTTTCCAAATCTATCCCTTGAAAGAATTATTTTTTTATTTTTTTTATCCCAGATAGCCAATGCCCACATACCCCTGCATTTTGAAAAAAGCTTTTTAGGACCCCATAAAATATAACCCTTAAGCAAAACTTCTGTGTCAGATTTTGATTTAAAACTAACATTTTCTTTTTCCAATTCCTTTCTCAAATCAAGATAATTATATATTTCACCATTGTAAACAATCATTACATTCTTTTCCTCATTATACATTGGCTGATGCCCTGAAGGAGAAAGATCTATTATACTTAATCTTCTATGACCAAATCCAACATTATTATCAACTTCTAAACCAAAACTATCAGGTCCCCTTTTTTCCATAGATTCTACTGCTCTTATCAGAAGATTTTTATCTACTGGCTTTCCATCAAAATTGTAAATTCCAGCAATTCCACACATATTAAAAAATTTCCAAATATTTACTTTTTACTTCTTCTTCCCAAAACTGCTTAGATTTTTCATATGCATTTTTTGCTAATTTTTTTCTCAAATCTTTATCTTTGTAAATTTTTAAAATTGCTGTTTTTAATCCTTCAGCATCACCTGGCTTAACAAGTAGCCCATTTTCCCCATTCTTTATTAAGTCAGACGTAGAACCTTCAAGATTAGTTGTGATAATTGCAATTTTAGACATCATTGCTTCAATAATGATACTTGGAAAACCTTCTGCATAAGTTGGTAATACAAATAAATCAGAAATCCTTAAAATATCTGCAACTTTTTCTCTTGATACAGGACCAAAATAAACAAATTCACTTTCATCTAATTTATTTAATTGCTCTTCTGCCCAGATTTTATGTTCTTCCATCATTGAACCAGCAATTAACAATTTTGCCTCCTCAATTTCTTTTGAAATTTCCTTCCAGACAGAAATTAAATCGTGAAAACCTTTCCTTGGAACCAAATAACCAAAAAAACAGGCAAGAAAATCCTTTTCATCAAAGCCATAATTTTTTCTCAAAATTGCTCTTTCTTCTTGATTTTTTGCAGGATGATAAACTTTTGGATCCTTTGCTTGGTATAAAACTTTTATTTTTTCTTTTCTCCAGCCAAATTCAACTGCCTGTTTTGCAAGACCAGTTCCTAATGCTAAAATATAGTCAGATTTTCCAATTAAGCATAAAAATAATTTTGCTAAAAACTTAGGATATTTTGTTCTGTTTAATAAATCAAAAGGTCCGTCTTCTCCCATTAGAGTCATATTTACTATTGTCTTTATTCTTAATATCTTTGCAAAAAAAACAATTATGGATATTTCTAAATATGGTGCATTTATATAAAGAATTTTTGGTTTTTCTTTTAAAATTAATAAAATTATTTTTAAAGAAAAAATCCACCTTGAAATAAAATTTAAAGGATTTGATTTTAATTTAATAACGCAATTTCCTAAGGGTGATTTTTCTTCACAAAAAGATGTTGAAATTATCTTAACTTCAAAATTTGAAGAAAGCATAAAGGAAAGTTCATCTATCCTTCTGCTATCTCCTCCTTTGGAAGGAACAAATTCCCTTTGAATTATGAAAACTTTTTTATGGCTTTTTTGCATAAATCAATAAATCCAAACTTTATTGAGACAATTCCTAAAATTATAAAAATAATTACTTTTAATTTAAAGTTTAACTGTGATAATGGGATTGAAATTAAAGGAATTAAAATTGCAAGTATAAATTCTTTCCATATAATATTTATTGGGTTTAAGGACATACCAAAAATATAATATAAAATTGCAAGGAGACAAAAGGCACCTGCTGTTGCCCAGGATGCAGCAATTGGACCATATTTTGGGACAAAAATTAAATTTGAAATTATGTTTAATGAAGCAGCAACTATTGTGCATAGAGAGACAATTCCATTTTTTCTCATTTGTTGTAATATCAATCCAGGAAAAGTATAAATACCAAGGAAAAAATAACCCAGTATTACTGGAATTATATAAGGTGTTGCAACCCAGTATTTTTTTGATGCAATTATCTTTACAAATTCAGGTGTAAAAAAAATCCCAATCCCTGCAATAATGCCTAATAAAAGAGACCAATGAGATGCCTGTGCTCCTAATATTTTTGCTGAATCCTTATTGCTTTTTCTTACATCAAAAAAGACAGGTCCCCATACTGCCTGCATACCTGTAACAAAGGCATACATTACAAGTCCACAAGTATAAGCAAAAGTATAATAGCCTGTTTCAGCAAGACCTGAATATTTACTTAAAATTAACCTATCTGAAAGGTTTAAAAACCACATTGATAAACTATGAGGAAGCAGTGGCAGGGAATAACTTAATCCTTCTTTTAAAAGTTTAAAAGAAAATGAAAATTTTTTCCCAATAACAAACAGAAGATAAGAAAAAAAAGGGATAAAAATTAAAAGTTCTTGATAAAAAACAGCAAGGATTTGCCCAAAAGCACCACTTTTTTTGATGACTAATTGATAAAGCAATAAAACAAATAAAACTAAAAAATTTAAAATACTAATAATTGCAATTTCTAATCTTTTTTCCCTTGCCTGAAGTAAACTTAAAACAATTTGTTGAGGTATATACAATAAAATTATAAAAACTACAAGTAAAATATAGATATTTGATTTTTCTATGCTATTTTTAAAAAAAAACTTATAAAAGGCAGGGGACAGAAAATAAAATGTCAAACCAAAAATTATTGAATAAAAAAGATTAGTTAAAAAAATTGTAGAAAGAAATTTTCTGTATTTGTTTTCTTCACTTCTATATTCAAATAAAAAATACAATATTGAAGAGCCAAGTCCAAGGGTTGATAACATTGTAAGCAATTCAATTAAAGGTAAAAAAACACCTAATATTCCATAATCCTCAGGTGAAAGGTATCTTGTATATAATGGAACTAAAATAAATCTTAATGCCTTAAGGAGAAGAAAACCAAAGAAAGTTATAAAAGTTCCTTTTATAAGACGCTGGCTAACAGAACCCTTTGGAGAAGAAAAAACATCACTCATTATTTAATTTATTATAAATAAACTCTGCAATTTTTTTTGAACTATTGCCTAAATTAGAAATAAACTTATCCCTTTTTACCACAATATCTTCGGTTGTTTTTCTATAAAAATCATTATCCTTTAAAAGCTTTTTAACTAAACTTATCCATTCTTCAGAACTTTTTACCTTAAAACCCATTCCTATTTCAGGATAATCAACTAAATCAATACCTTCTGGTGAAAAGTAAATGTTTGGCTTTCCTAAAACCATTGCTTCAAAACCAGCAACAGAAGCAATAGTTGAAGTAACATCAGAAATTTTAACCAATTCATAAATTGAAAAAGAATTATCAAAAATTTTTATATTTTCATTTTCTAACTTTTCCCAGTATTTCTTTTCTTCATAGGGATGTAATTTAATTGCAATTTTATAATTTTCTGATAACTTTTTTAAAACCACTGGAAATGACTCTTTTTGTATTCTTAATAACTCATCAGGATAGTCAGCAGAAAAATCTTTACCAAAATTTCCATCGGAAATATGCAAAATTATTTTATCATTTGGAGAAAAACCAAATTTTAATTTTAATTCCTTTTCATTTAAACTATTAAATTTTTCAAAAATATCATCCATCCTTGGCGAACCAATTGAAATTAAATTATCACCTTTTATACCACTTTTTATAATCTTTTCTTTAAAATAATCCCCCCAGCATAAAAAATATTTGCAATCTTCTATTTCTTCATAAGAACTGATATCTCCATGTTGGATAGAAATTGTAGTTGAATTGATTAAATTTCCATATCTAATAAAGGGAACATGAAAATAGCCACAGTTTGCACCTATTATAACAATCTTTGGTTTAAGATTACAAATTAAAAACTTTGCTAAATTATCAAATTTTAAAGCCATATACAAACTTGCTTTTAAAAATTTTAAATCAGGAAATTTAATATTATTTTTTCTTGAATACTCTTTTAAAGCATTATCCATATCTATGGCAATTTTTTTTGATTCTTTAAAAATCCTTAAAAGTTCTAATTTATTAAAATAAACAGAAGGTCTTTTTATTTCTATACCTTTCCAGAGTGTTTTTTTTCTTTTAAGATATTCTGACTTATAGCAAACTATATTTCCTTCAATCTTTAAATCTTTCAATTTTCCAATTACTGCTTCTAAATTTAAATAATATGAAGGCAATTCACCATGTAAAAGATACCATACTTTTTTTTTCACTTCCGGAATTTTTACCTTTGATGAAAAAAAATCCCTTGCTAAATTTAAAAAAACATTTCTTGTTTTATATGGAGGTTTAGAAAAATAAATAGAATAAAAAGTTCCTTTTATTTCAGGATATACTATCAGCAAATTTTTAACAGCATTTTTTAAATGTATATATCTATCTTCCATTTATTATTTCCAGAATCTTGTTTTCCAAAGCAAAGGCAATCCTTTGATGCCCTAACTTTGAAAGGTGGTGTCCATCTTCTAATAATAAATCTTCTAATTTAAAACCATTGATTACATCTTCTAAATTTATAAAAATATGAAAATATTTTTCACAAAACAATTTCCATTCCTCATTATATTTTTCAACAGATTCATTATATCCAGGGGATCTATAAATATGGGAAGGAAAAGAAGGCATTATAGGCAATATAATAGTTTTAAAATTTACATTTGATAAAATTTTACCTAAATTTTGTAAGGACATTTTAAATTTTTTTAAAGGCGTATATCTTACCCAGGACCTTAATTTTATAATTTGCCTTCTATGTTTTGATGCAAAATTTATTATTGCCCTTGCAATCCTCCAATGAATAAACCCGCTATTTAAAAACTTATGCTCTCTTTCTGAAAAAAGGCGAGGTGCACAATCAACTATTCCAATTTGTATTATTAAAATATCTGGTTCCCAAATAGATACAATATCTTGAAAATTTTTTAAAAATTTTGGAAGGGTCCTGGATCTTTCTGAATGGTTTAAAACAACACAATTAATATTTTTATTTCTTAATTTAGATTCTAATAAAAAGGGCCAGATATCTTTATATGAAATTATTGTTGGTTTTAATCTTGGAAGCCCAAGGGAATCCCCTCCAACAACTATTCTTAATTCTTCTTGAGACATTTATTTGTTAAATCTTCTGCAATTTCCATTGCTTTTAAAGATTCTTTTAAGGAGCAAGCAGGAAATTCAATTTTTTTATTATTTTTTACTACATCAATAAAATACTTTGCCTGTCCAAAAAATCCTGGTTTGTAAGTATTGTCTTCTTCATCAGGCTTTATTTCTTTTAAATTATCTTTTGATAAAATTTGTATTGTTTCTAAGGGTTGAAAGATAACTCTTGTAGAATCAAAGTCAACAAGACATCTCCATCTCCCTGGCACATCCCAGTTTGAATAAAAATTAAGTTTTGCTTCAACTTTATTTTCAGCAGAAAATCCCATTTGCCATTTAAATTCTTTATTTTTACCAAAATTTTTTCCCCAGGGTTTGTATTTTTTAATATCTCCTCCAAAAAACAAAACTAAATCAATTCCATGTAAACTGTTTGCATAATTAAAAAGTTTTATTTCTTCTTCCTTGTATCCTATTGATCTTAAATATTCAGGATTTTCAGACCATTCAACATAAACATAATTTATTTTTTCTAATCCACCAAACTGTTCTAATGCTTTTAAATAAATGGAGTAAAATCTTCTATTGAAGCCAATCATAATAGGGGTTTTATATTTATTTGATAAAAGAAAAAGTTCTTCTGCCTCTTTATATGAAGTGGCAGGTGGTTTTTCTAAAAGTATAGGTATTTTATATTTAATCAATCTTTTTGCAACTTTAAAATTTTCCATAAAACTTGTTGTAATTAAAATACCCTCTGGCTTTTCTTTTTCCACCATCTCTTCTGGATCAAAATAAGTATTTGGAATACCCCATAAATTTTTTGCTTCCTCCCTTTTTTCTTGTGATCTATTACAAGATGCAGAAAAGTAAACATTTAATCTTTTAAAAACTTCCAAATGCTTTTTTGCAATGTTCCCATAACCAACTAAAACAAATTTTAAACTCTTCATTTAAAAAGTTCCTTTATATTATCTATTACATAATTTTGTTTATATTTTTTTAAAGAAACAGAGGAAGGGAGGGAGAGGCAGTTTCTTTTTAATTTTTCAGAAACAGAACAATCAGTTTTATAACAATCTTTGAAATATTTTAAAAGGTGCATTGGCTGCCAAAGGGGCCTTGTTTGAATTTTCTTTTCTTCTAATTTTTTCATTAAATTAAATCTGTCAATTGGTGAATTTTCTTTTAAAATTATTGTATAAAGCCAGAAAGTTGAAAAAACATTTGGTCCTTCTTTTACAGGTTTTATATATTCTATTTCTGAAAAGGCATTATCATAATTTTTTGCAATCTTTCTTTTTTTTTCAATATATTTATCCAAATTTTCAAGTTGTGCACAACCCAGAGCAGCTAAAAGATTTGGCATTCTATAGTTATAGCCAATTTCATTGTGGATATACTCAACAGGGTCATCCTTTGCCTGTGTTGTTAAGTATCTTGCTTTTTTTGCAAGTTTTTCATCATTTATTAAAATCATCCCCCCTGCACCCGTTGTGATTATTTTATTTCCATTAAAACTTAAAACTCCTATATCCCCAAAAGTCCCTGCAAACTTATTTCTATATTTTGCGCCTAAGGCTTCCGATGCATCTTCTATAATAAACAAACCAAATTCTTTTGCCAGTTCTAAAATTTTTTCCATCTGACAAACCCCACCAAGGATGTGAACAGGTAAAATTGCTTTTATCTTTCTTGTTGTAATTTTATTATACAACCCATCTTTTTTCCTGAAACAATCTTTCTTTAAAAAATTATCTAATTTTTCTACATCCATTTGGGCAAAATTTTCTTCACAATCAATAAATACTGGAAAAGCAAGTAAATATTTTATTGCATTTGCAGGTGCAACAAAGGTTAAATCTGATGTTATTACTTCTTCATTTTCTTTTATACCTAAAACCTTTAAAGCAATGTGAAGAGCAGAAGTTCCATTTATTGTAGCAACAGCATATTTTACACCAAGATATTTTTCCATCTCTTTTTCAAATTTTTCAACAAAAGGACCTGCAGAAGATACCCAGTTTGTATCAAGGCATTCTTTTACATATTTCCATTCATTTCCTGAAATATATGGAACTGACAATGGAATAAAATCTTCTTTTATTTCACCTGGCTCGTGGAAATTCATAATTGATAAATCTCTGGCTTATAAAAATTGATATTTTCTTTAAGCCAATTGTATGTCTTTGATATACCTTCTTCAATTGAAACTTTAGCAAACCAATTTAATAAATTTTTTGCCTTTGATGGATCTGACAAAAGGTGCATAACTTCGCTTTTATCAGGCCTTATCCTTTTGTCTTCTACCTCAATTTTTGCGCTTTTTCCTGTTATATCCATTGAAATCTTTGCAATTTCTTCAACTGAATACATTTTACCACTGCCCAACTGAATTGTTTCCCCTTCAATTTTTTCAATTTCCCCTCCCTTTAAAATTCCTTCAACTGTATCTTCAACATAAGTCAAATCCCTTTTTGGCTTTAAATTTCCCAATTTTATCTTTTTTTCTCCATTTATAAGTTGTGTCAGAATTGTTGGAATTATAGCCCTTGCTGACTGCCTTGGACCATAAGTATTAAAGGGTCTTATTATGACAACAGGTAAATTATAAGAACAAAAATATGCTTCACAAATTTTATCTGCACCTATCTTAGAGGCACTATAAGGCGATTGACCTTTTAATTCATTTTTTTCAGTTATAGGAATTTTATCTGGTGTTCCATAAACCTCACTTGTTGAAATATGGACAAACCTTTTTACTTTGTTTTTCCTTGCTCCTTCAAGCAAATTCAATGTTCCTTTTATATTTGTTTCCACAAATGATTCTGGTGCAATATAACTATAAGGAATTGCAATAAGGGCTGCTAAATGAAATACAATTTCAATATCTTTTATAATTTCTTCACAAATATTTTTATCTCTTATATCACCTAAAAAAACTTCAAGTGAATTTTTTAAATTTTTATCTATATAATCAAGCCAGCCCCAGCTTCCCTTTGAATTATATAAACACAATGCTCTAACCTTTGCTCCACTTTTTAGAAGTTTTTCAACTAAATGGCTTCCAATAAAGCCGCCTGCACCTGTTACTAAAATCCTTTTTTCTTTATAAAACATTAAATTTCTCCCCTTGCTTTCCTTAAATCCTTATGGAATCCTACATCAATCCAATCCCCTTCAATATGAAAGACGCCAATTTTTTTCTTTAAAGATAATGCTTTTTCAAACAACTCTGGCATTGTAAAATTTTCATTTTTTGGAACAAGCTTTATAATCTCTGGTTCAATTATATATATTCCCGCATTGACAAACCACACAAATGATGGTTTTTCCTTTATGCTAATCAATTTTCCCTTTTTTTCTTCCACAACACCATAAGGAACTTTATAGACATAATCATATACACCAATTGTTGCATCAAATTTTTTTTCTTTATGGAAGTTTAACATTTCATCTAAATTAAACTGGGTCAAAAGGTCTCCATTTAAAACAAAAATTGGATCTTTTGTCTTAATATTTAAAAGACCCAGAGCACCTGCTGTGCCTAAGGGCTTTTCTTCTTTTAAATAATCAATCTTGCAACCTAAATCCCTTCCATCTAAAAAATGGTTTTCAATTATCTCACTTTTATAATTTACTGCAATGTAAAAACTTTTTATACCATAACTTATCAAATGTAAAATCAATCTTTCAAGGATAGGCCTGCCTGCAACTCTTACCATTGGTTTTGGTATCTCTTCTGTAATTGGCTTCAACCTTTCTCCTTTTCCACCTGCCATAATCAATGCAATATTTGGTTTATCATAAGAGCCAATTATCTCTCTTAATAGATGAAGTCCTTTTACTCTTCCTTCTTCATCCAAAATTGGGATTTGTTTTATTGTATGTGCTTTCATTAAATCTAAAACCTCAGCCCTTCCTGTATCTCTTTTTACATAAATAAAATTCTTATGCATACACTTTTCAACCTTATCATCCAATGTCAACCCATTTAAAAGTCCTCTTCTTATATCTCCATCTGTTACTGTTGCAAGGAGCTTTCCCTTTTCATCAACCACAAGGGCAATCTCAGCTGTTCCTTTATTTAAGGCAACCATTGCTTCCCTCAAAGTTGAATTAGGTTTTATGAGTATGTCCATTAACCTAATCATTGGAACTCCTTAAAATCTTTAATATTTTTTTTCATCACTATTAAATAAGTAATTTTTAATTTTTATCAAAATTTTTCCAATAAAAGGAGGAATTATTTTTTTTATTTTTACTATGTATTCAGACCTAACAGCTTTAGGCAAATAAATTTCAGGATGTACTATTGATAAAATATTATTAAATTTATAATATTCTTCTTATAATATTTGATTATTATTTAAATAATTTTTTTCAACATAAAGAATTATATTTTGCCCATAATGAATTGCTACTTCTTTTTTGTTCCATACTCTTTTCCTAATACAATCAACTGGCAAATAATTTCTCCTTTTGAAGATATCTGCCCAATATGCTTGCCATTGCTCATTTATGTGATGTGTGCCTCCTTGAAATGGTATTGCTGCTGAAAAAAGGATTATAAAACTTAAGTTTGTTAAATTTTCAATTAGTATATTTGAAAAAGATTCTGGTAAATGCTCAGCAACTTCCAAGCACAAAGCAAGATCAAATTTCCTATCAATCTTCAATGGGTTTTTTAAATTATGCGTTAAGAACTCATCCTTTGAAATTAAAATACTTTTTTTATCAACCCATTCTCCATCTATTCCCAAAATATCTTCTATTCCATATTTTTTAAAGAAATATAAGAACTCTCCTAAAGCACAACCAACATCTACAACTGATTTTGGATGAATTAAATCAATAACTATCGGTACAATAATTTCTGCTGACTTTAAAGCTCCCAGATTGCGATCTTTAAAAAATTCTTTTGAATATATATAATTCATTTTATCTCCTTTGCTGGAATGCCAGCCATTTTTTTAAAAGGCTCCACATCCTTTAAAACAACAGCACCGGCACCAATAATAGCACCTTCCCCAATTTTTACTCCTTGTTTTATAATTGCTCCAGCACCAATAAATACTAAATCTTCAATTAAAACACCAGAGGCAATCCTTGCCCCAATTGATATATGAATATGATTTTTTATTATGCAATCATGCTCAACAATTGCACCTGTATTTATCAAAACATTTTCTCCAATCTTTGCTTCTGAATTTATTACTGTATTTGCAAGTATTTGTGCTCCTTCGCCAATATTTGCAGAAGGACTAATTATTGCACTTGGATGGATAACATTTATTGGTTTCATGCCAATATTTTTTCCTTTTTCATATAAATTTTTTTTTATTGAATTATCTTTTACCGAACCAACTCCAACTAAAAAGTGCTCAATACCTTCTCTTTTGACTTCATCAATTAAACCATCACCGCCAATAATTTTTGCTCCAAATATTTCAGTTCCCCATTTTTTTTCATCTGGATCCAGGATATATTTTGGAGAATATTCATCCTTCATTTTAATTATTTCAATTAAAACCTTTGAATGCCCACCTCCACCAAATACAACTATTGGAATTTTTTTTTTCATAAACTCTTTTTTATAATTAAATCCTTATCAATCTTAATTTTTTCAAGGATGTCAATAATCTTTTTTGCTGCTTTTCCATCTCCATAAGGATTTTTTAAATTTTTTAAACTATTTCTAAATTCTTTTGAAATTGCCTTTCCAATTCCTTTTACAATTTCTTCACTTTTATATCCCACATCAATTACATTTTTTGCCTTTATTCTCCCTTTCTGCCTTGTTCCAATG
>JBBISU010000061.1:0-18735 GCA_037441225.1 Acidobacteriota bacterium | reverse complement strand
CATATGTTATTATTTCTTCAATTATTGTTTGAGATGGATCTTCTTCATTTATATAGCCCCTCTTTCTTATTGTTAAGGTGCTTTGGTCTGGAGATAAAATAAACTCTTGTGTTTTATATTCACCTTCCTTTACAACTGATGGTTTTTCTATTTTTGTTATCATACCTAATATGTCTGGGTTTTCATAATAATATCTTGTCTCCCTTTCATTTTCTGTTCCAAAACCTTCAATTACTGAAATAAGACGACCTAAACTGTCATAACTTTTCTTTGTTATATTCCCATTTCCATCTATTATTTTTGTAACTCTGTTTTTTTCATCATATTCATACTTTTTATTTCCTCCTCCACAGGAGGAGCATCCACCAATTATTTCATCTATAAGCCCTCTACCTCCATTGTACCTCCAGTTATAAGTTGTAGTTGTAGTTGTGCTATCGCTTTGATGTTCTGTTACAATTGTCTGCCCAAATCTTGGATAGGAAATCTCAATCCAGTTTGTATTTCCTTCTGAATAAGATGAAGTTGCTTTCCTTTGTGAATTGTATGTATGGGCTTCTATTATATTTCCAGAATAATTTTTTACTTGTATTAAATTTTTTGGGTTTTGTGTATCATAGACATATAAACGGTCTGGTGTTGTGCTTGTATTGCTTGGATAAAATACTTTTTCTAAATAATTTGTTGAAACATAGTTATACTGCCACCTCTTCCCATCCCATAATGTAACTTCTATTAGTTTATTTGATGCATTGTAGGAAAAGTTGATATTTCTTCCAAAGGGATCTATTACCTGTGTCAATTTCCCGGAAGTGTAAATCCCACTATAACAGTTTCCATAAAAATCACAGGTTCTGTCCCATAAACCATTTGATTTTGTAAATCTTGTGCTATTTCCATTTAATTCAATTACTGTCAGATATGTTCCATCATCTATCATTTTTCCTTTTAAATCATAAGGCCAGTATGGTTCAAATTCATTTGAGGAAGGTGCTTCCTCAAGATAATATTTTTTTATCCCTTCTTCATTTAAATGCCTGTAAATCCTCCTCCCATCTGAAAGGGTGTTTGTTAAAACAAGTTTTTGATTAAAGGTATGTGTCCATCCATAACCCATAAATCCGCCTGTTGTTGTTAAATTTGTTTCTTGATTGTTATAAGATCTTTTAAAGGAAATTGGAAATACACCATCTATTGTAAAATCAACTTCTTCATAGTGCATATTCCCAGATGAAACATTTATAGGACCTCCTGCACATCCACTTCCATCTTCACAACATTCCCAGTCAGGTGCTGGCTGGCAGTTTGCCTCAAGGGCAATGGGGACATCTATGCTTAAAGGAGCACTTGTTGCAGTATATGTTCCACAAGAAGAACCAGTGCATCTTTCAAGGCGTGAGGTTAAAGTAATTGTTGTTCCAGATGAAGAGCAAGATAAGCCAAAGACAGGATACCAGGTTCCTTGTTCAAATAAGGGTTCACAAAATCTGTCTCCAAGCCGAGCATTTGAACAATTCTTTGAAGGATCATAATTTAAAATTACACACATACCTGCTGGATTGCACCATCCAGAAGGGTTTGTAAAACACCAATGACAGGGTGCTTGATATGGAACCTGGGTATAAATATCCCATCCACCAGATTTTGGAACAAGGGATGCAGAAATTGAAATAAAGTTTGGATAAACATTGCTCTTGCACCCATCACAAGCATCCCAGCACATACATTTATAATCACTTCCATACCTGTTTTTCGCACAAATGACCTGGAACAGATACAGTTCCCTTTCCTTGACAATAAACTTCTTCCACAGAACCAGAAGGACATTGATAGCATGCACTTGTTGGGTATTGAATTGTTTGATCACATCCATTTCCACAACTTGAAGGTGGAGGCCAGTTTACTCTTGGTGTTATTTCAGATTTGACAAAAAAAGGAATTAATAAGAAAATAAAATAAAATTTTTTCATATATACCTCTAATTATAATTTATCACAAATTTTTAAAATGCCAAGGGGGATTAAATGTTTCGCTAATGGGTCATAAAATAAAAAAATGGAAAAGGTACTTTCGCAATGTATAATTGAATAATTAAGAAATAAAATTACCTTATTTTTTTATTTCACAGGTCGTGCAAGCACAACCCCTACACTCTACTGCTCTGATTCCTCGCAGGCTAAAGAGAGGCTGTCCAATAATTAAAATTTTTTAAATATATACACAATGTATTGTTTCGCTTTTTATTTCTAAACACTATATATTGTATAACGTCTATCAAAACATCCTATTGTCGGACAGCCTCTAAAGAACCTGCGGCTACATTTTTTTTAATTTATTTTTTAGTAAGGGCGACCCTTGTGAGCCTGCAACATAAAAATAATATAATGAAATTTATTTTTTTGTGCCTGATTATTAGTTATTCGGGCGGGGACAAGCCTAAGCCCCTACAAATTGCCACAATAATTCACATAAAAAACCGGACGCGGAAAATTGACTACTGCTCTATATTATTTGAAATTTTAAATTGGATTTGAGATAATAATTTTATGGAAAATTTATTTAAAAGGTATGCCTCTGAAGAAATATTAAATTTATTTTCAGAGAAAAACAGAATTTTAACTTTAAGAAAGGTTTGGATTGCTTTGGCAAAAGCAGAAAAAGAATTGGGTATCCAGATCCCAGATGAAGCAATAAAACAAATGGAAGAAAAAATAGAAGAAATTGATTTTAATAGAATTAAAGAAATAGAAAAAGAAACAAAACATGATGTTATGGCACATATTTTGCATTTTGGAGAAGTTGCTCCAAAGGCAAAGGGTTTTATTCATCTTGGTGCAACATCCTGTGATATAACAGATAATGTTGATTTAATTTTTATCTATGAGGGCTTGAAGATCCTAAAGAAAAAACTTGAAAACTTAATTTATTTTTTAAAGGAAAAAGCAATAAAATATAAGAGTTTTCCTTGTCTTGGCTATACCCATTTACAGGTAGCTCAGCCAACTACTATGGGGAAACGCTTCTGCCTCTATATTCAGGATTTCTTACAAGACCTTCTTGATTTAAAGGAACTCATAGAAGATTTCCCTTTAAGGGGCTTGAAAGGTGCAACAGGAACTCAAGCATCCTTTTTATCTCTTTTTAATGGAGATGAAAAAAAAGTTGAAATTCTTGAAAAAAGGTTTGCCCATTTATTGGGATTCTTTAATGTCTTTCCAGTAACAAGTCAGACATACCCAAGAAAGTTGGATTGTATAATTGGTGATACCTTAAAAGGTATAGGAATTTCAGCAGGGAAATTTTCAAGGGATATGAGGATCCTTCAATCCTATGGTGAATTGCAAGAGCCCTTTTCAGAAAAACAAGTTGGTTCTTCTGCAATGCCCTTTAAACAAAATCCAATGAAAATGGAGAGAACAACTTCTCTTTCAAGGTATCTCATTAATTTAATAAATTCATTAGATGAGACAGCATCGGAACAATTCCTTGAAAGAACCCTTGATGATTCAGCTTTGAGAAGATTTGTTATACCTCAAAGTTTTTTTATATCAGATGGGATTTTATCTTTATGTATTGAGGTTTCAAAAAATTTAAAGGTAAATGAAGATGTTATTAAAAGAAGATTAAGGGAACACCTTCCCTTTCTTGCTGTTGAGACAATTTTGATGGAATGGGTAAAAAGAGGTGGAGATAGACAAGCTGCCCATAGCATATTAAAGGAAGAGACAATAAAAACAAAGAATTATAAAAATAAGAATAAATTGTTTAAAAACCTTTTAATGAGGAAGGATTTTCCATTTTCAGAAAAGGAATTAAAAAAATTATTAAATATAAAAAATTTTGCTGGCTTGGCAAAATTGCAAACAGAAAAGTTTATAAAGTATTATGTGGAGCCAAATTTGAAGGATTTGGAAGAAATATCTGTTGAAATAAATGTCTGATGGCAATAAAAAAAGAAAGGGGCTTTGTTCTAACACAATATCCTTACAAAGAGACCTCTTCAATTGTTGTTTTTTTTACTAAAAATGAAGGATTAAAAAAAGGAATTGCTAAGGGAATTAAAAGAAAAAAAAGCAAATTAAAGGACCTCCTTTCACAATTTTCAGAAGTGGAAGTCCATTTTTATGAAGGAGAAAGAGGAGAACTTGTAACTTTTACTGAAGCAGAAATTATAAATTCCATTATACCTTCTGTTATAGAAAGTCCCTGCCCTTTTGTTTTGTCTTATTTTGCAGAAATCTTAATCCAGGTTGTTCCAGAAGGACAACCAAATGAAAAGATTTATAAGTTAATAAAGCATATAATTGATGGTTTTTCAAAAAAAGTGGAATGGCAGAAATTAAAGGTTTATTTTGATTTCTGGATTCTTAAACTCAATGGAATTTTTCCTTCTAAATTTTTTTGCAAATGTAAGAGAGAAGCAATTTATTTTGATGAAACCTCAAAGGAGTTTTATTGTTATGAACATAATAGAAAAGGCATAAAATTACCTGAAGGTTTTGAGGGTTTTTTAAAATCTTTAAAAGAAAAGGATGTCTTCTCTATTCCTTCCTTTGAAGAAAATTTTGAAGTTTACAAATTTTCAAACCATTTATTTCATAATTTATTGTTAAATTTTTTACAAAGAGAAATAAAGACCTATAATTTTTTGAAAACTTGTGATAAACTTTTTATGTTATGAATTTACAAAAGATAATTTTAGATTTAACTTCTTTTTGGAATGAATATGGATGTGTTATTGTCCAGCCCTATGATATGGAAGTAGGTGCAGGAACACTCCATCCAGAAACATTTTTTAGAATATTAGGAAATAAACCTTACAATGTTGCTTATGTCCAGCCATCTCGAAGGCCTGCTGATGGCAGATATGGTGAAAACCCTTTTCGCTTGATGAAACATTTGCAATTTCAAGTTATACTTAAACCTTCTCCCTTAGAAGTTCAGGAAATTTATTTAAAAAGCTTGCAATACCTTGGAATTAATTTTTCTTCCTCTGATTTAAGGTTTGAAGAAGATAATTGGGAAGCCCCTACCCTTGGTGCTTGGGGAGTTGGATGGCAGGTCTTGCTAAATGGAATGGAAATAACCCAGTTTACTTATATGCAACAGGCAGGTGGCATTTCTTTAAATCCAATTTCAGTGGAATTAACTTATGGACTTGAAAGGATTGCAATGCTTTTAAATAAGGTTTCTTCTGTCTTTGATGTTCCTTATGGTTCTAATTTAAAATATCAAGATATAAGGTTTTGGGAAGAAAATCAAATAAGCAAATATTATTTTGAAGTTGCCCACATAGAAGAGATGGAAAAACAATTTGAATTTTATGAAAAGGAAGCAGAAAATTGTTTAAAAGAGGGACTTACCCTTCCTGCCTATGAATGTGCTTTGAAGCTTTCACACATTTTTAATATCCTTGATGCAAGAGGAGCTGTATCCCAGACAAACAGAGCAAATTTAATTGGAAGGATTAGGAGAATTTCCTTCCAATGCGCAAATCAATATTTGAGGTTAGAAGAATGAAGGACTTTTTATTAGAAATTTTTCTGGAAGAAATGCCAGCAACACAAATAAAGGATATTGAAAACCAATTAAAAAATAATTTTGAAAATTTTTTGAAAAGTGAAGAGATAGAATTTGAAGAAATTTCATCTTTTTCAACTATAAGAAGATTTGGATTGTATATAAAAAACTTGTCAGAACAACAAAAAGAAAAAGAAGAAGAAGTGGCAGGACCGCCCTATAGCATTTCTTTCAAAGAGGGCTTACCAGCAGAACCCTTAATTGCTTTTCTAAAAAAAGAAGGGCTTGAAGGAAATTTTGATAAAGTTTATAAACTGCAAAAAGGAAAAAATGAATATGTTGCAATAAAAAAAATAATAAAAGGAAAAGAAACCTTAGAAGTTTTAAAAAATTCAATTTCAAATTTAATTTTAAAAATCCAATTTGTAAAGCCAATGTTTTGGGGAGATGGGATAGGTCCTTTTATAAGACCTATTCATTCAATTTTATGTATATTTGGCAATGAAGTTATTGATTTTGAATTATTTAAAATCAAAGCAAGGAATTCAACCTTTATTTTAAAAAATAAAGAAAAATTTCAAATTGAAATTAGTGAACCAAAAAGATATTTCCAGATTTTAAGAGAAAATTATGTTGAACCCTTTTTTGAAAAAAGAAAGGAAAAAATATTAAAAGATATTGAAAACTTAAGAAATAATTTAAAATATGATGAAAAGGATAGCTTAATTGATGAATGGGCATATCTTTCAGAGTTTCCAACAATTATTAAAGCTGATTTCAGAAAAGAATATTTATCCCTGCCAGAAGAAATATTAAAAATTTCTTTGAAAAAACATCAAAAGGCAATCCCTTTATATGATAATGGAAACATTACAAAATATTTCCTTTCTTTAATTGATAAGCCATCTCTTTCAAGTAATGAAGTAAGGGAAGGGATTGAATGGGTTGTGGAAGCAAGATTAAAAGATGCTACCTTTTTCTTTCAGCAGGACTTAAAGACCTCCCTTACAAAAAAGGTGGAAGCTTTGCAAAAATTATCTTTTCATTCTGATTTAGGAAATTTTCTTCAAAAAACAGGAAGGATATTAGAACTTTCAGAATTTATAACTTATAATTTAAATAAGCAGGAAAAATTAACAAAGGTTTTAAATGCAGCAAAGGTTTCAAAGGCAGACCTCTTAACTTCAACAGTTTCAGAATTCCCAGAACTCCAAGGAAAAATTGGTGGAATTTTACTAAAAATTGAAGGTTATGAGGAAGATATCTGGAAAGCAGTTTATGAACAATATTTCCCAGAAGGACCAGAAGGACCTTATCCCTCAAACGATATTTCAGTGATTTTAAATATTTCAGACAAAATTGAAACAATTGCTTCCCTTTTCTCTGTTGGAGAAATCCCCTCTGGCTCTCAAGATCCTTATGGTTTAAGAAGGATTGGAAATGGCTTAATAGATATATTAATTGAAAAACAAATTGATTGTGATCTTGATTTAATTTTTTCAAAGGCAATTCAATTACTGCCTTCATCAAAATTGGATTTAAAAGAAGCAATTGAAATTTCAAGAAGTTTTATAAAAGATCGAGTTGAGTATATATTTGAAAGAAAAGGAATACCAAAAGATACAATAAAAGCAACAGTTGAAGTAAGACATTTTAACCCTTATGATGCATACCAGAGAGCAAAAGAAATTGAAAATTATAGAAAGGAAAAAGAATTTATAAATTTCATATTAAGTTTTAAAAGATTGAGAAATATAATAAAAGGTTATGACAATTTTGAAATAAATCCATCTCTTTTCAGAGAAAAGGAAGAACCAAAACTTTACGAAGATTTTTTACAAATAAAAGAAGAATTTTTACAACATTATAACCATAAAAATTATTTTTCTGCCTTAAAGGTTATGACAATTTTAGCACCTGTCTTGGAAGAATTTTTTGAAAAGGTATTTGTTTTATGTGAAGACGAGGATCTTAAAAAAAATAGAATTGCTCTCTTACAAAGTATATACAGGGAATTTTTAAAAGTTGCACAATTTAGCCATTTAATTGTAGAAAAAAGTTTATATAAAGAAATTGAATAAAGTTGCCATATTTGTTCCCTGTTTTATAAATAAATTTGAACCAGAAGTAGGGATAAAAGCAATTGAAATTTTAAAAAAATTAAAAGTTAATTTTGAAATTCCAGAAAATCAAACCTGTTGTGGGCAACCTTTTTTTAATTCAGGATACCAAAAAGAAACCATTCCATTTGCAAAAAATTTTATAAGGGTTTTTCATAATGAAAATTTTGAAAAAATAATTTTTCTTTCTTCTTCCTGTTATGGATTTGTAAAAAAATATTATGAAAAATTAAATCTAAAAGAAAAAGATTTAAGAAATTTTTTAAGAATAAAAGAAAAAATAATTGACTTTTATGAATTTTTAGATTTAAATTTTTTTAAAGATATAAAATTTAAAAGTGATAAGAGAAGAGCATATTTGCACCCTTCATGCCATTTGTTAAGAGAGGCAAAGGTTTATTCTAATATAAAAAATATTCTTTCAAAGATTAATGGGATTGAAATCTTAGAAGAAGAAATACCTTTTTGTTGTGGTTTTGGAGGAACCTTTTCTATAAAAGAACCAGAAATCTCTGCTGAAATGGCAAAGAGAAAATTTAAAATGGTAAAAGAAAAAAATCCTGATCTAATGCTTATACCTGATACCTCTTGTTTTCTTCACTTGAATTCCTATAAGGTAAAGAGAAAAGAAAATATAGAAATCAAAAATTTAATTGAATTTATATATGAATTTTTAGAATAAAAAGGAAATATGATAAAATAAAATAATGAATTTAAAAGGAATTGTTTTATCTGGTGGCTCTGGAACTCGCCTTTACCCAATTACAAAAGGCATAAGTAAGCAACTAATCCCTATTTACGATAAGCCAATGGTTTACTATCCTATATCAACATTAATCCTTGCTGGGATAAAGGATATTTTAATTATTACAACACCCGAAGATTTAGAAAATTATAAAAGATTATTAGGAGATGGAAAAAAGTGGGGACTAAACTTTACTTATGAAACTCAAGAAAAACCAAGAGGAATTGCAGAAAGTTTTATAATTGGAGAAAGTTTTATAAAAAATTCAAATGTTTGCTTAATTTTAGGTGACAATATTTTTTATGGGCACAATTTAAAAGACCTCTTAAAAAAAGCTGCTTTGAGGAAAAAAGGGGCAACAGTTTTTGCTTATTTTGTAAAAGATCCAGAAAGATATGGAGTTATTGAATTTTCAAAGAATGGCAAGGCTTTATCAATTGAAGAAAAACCCAAAATCCCTAAATCAAATTATGCAGTCACTGGACTTTATTTTTATGATGAAAAAGTTATTTCCTTTGCAAAAAAATTAAAGCCCTCTAAAAGAGGCGAATTGGAAATTACTGATTTAAATAATGAATATTTAAAAATAAAGGAACTTTATGTTGAAATTATGGGAAGGGGTTATGCCTGGCTTGATACAGGAACTCCTTATTCTCTATTGGAAGCTTCAAATTTTGTGAGAATAATTGAAGAAAGACAGGGTTTAAAGATTTGTTGTCCTGAAGAAACTGCTTTCAGAGAGGGATTTATTACAAAAAAAGATTTAATAAAGATTGCAAAAGAAATCAAAAATTCCTCTTATGGGAAATATCTTTTAAATCTGGTAAAAAAATAATTTTAACTTCCTTTATATTTTATTTTTCCTTTTCTTTCATCAATCATAAAAATTTCTAAGGGCTCTTTTAAAAGGAATATTTTTTGTGCTTCTATAGACCCTTGTTTTTCATCTTCCAGGTGGCAGGGGCATCCTTCCAATATTAAAAGATTTTTTTCCGGATATATTTCCAATAACTCTCCACTTCCCTTTTGCAAATTATCTGTGGTTGAAAATTGAACTAAATCAGTTAAAACAAGTCTTTGAATTTTATCTTCCTTTCTAAAAATTTGAAAAAAATAGCCATTAATTAGATAATTTTCATATTTAAAAAATACAGAACCAAGGGCTTCAATTTTTTCACCCTTATCTTTTATATTTATTTCTTCTGCCTTTAAAGTAAAATTTTCCTCTTTATCTTTACCATTAATTTCTGCACCACCTGTTGCCAACAATTTATCTTCAAATATTTCCAACCTCTTTGTCTTTAATGTATAATCTTTTGTCCAGGCAATTACATTATTTAGAAAAATAGTTTTTTTATCCTTTTCAATAAAAGTACATTCTTTTGCTCTTACTCTCATATCTTTATTTATTTCAGACATTTCTACTCCATCACCAAAGATAATTATTTCTCCCTTTTCCATAATTTTCATCCAATTTGATTTTACTTTTAAATAACCTTTTACACTTGATACATCGCCACTTAAAAAAAGCATTTTTTTATCTTGTATGTAATTTATATTATTACAATTAATATACCAACCATAATAACAAAGGATAATGGAATCACCAAAAAAAACATTATCTATTTCTTTTTCCTTAAAATAAGCATTGACAACATCACAATAAATTACATCTTTATCCCTTTCAATTTCAACAAAGCCCTCAAAATTAAATATACTTGGAAATCCTTTATCAAAATATAGAACAGACCTTTGAGAAGACAATTTTAAATTATCTTCCATCCCAAAAACTTCTACATCTTTTTCAAACTTAAATATAATTGGTTGAAAATCCTCTAATGAAAACTCCCCTTCAAATTCTTCAGAAAAAAAGGAATAATCTTTTAAATTGCTGAAACTCCCTAAAAAGCAATTTCCTTTTAAAATTGTTTTTTCTTCCAAAAAATTTATGCTCAATCTATTTAAAGTAATTAAATTTTTTTCGTAAAAAATATGACTCTTTTTTTCTGAATAAAAAATCTTCTTCTTTATATGTCCTTCTGCTTGAGGTATATAAATTAGAGTATTGGAGGATTGGATTTCTAAATCTTTTAGAGAAAAAATTTCAGAGAATATATTTACATCAATTGAACTACACTTACCAAAAAAATTTTTATAAAAAATATTTATTAAAATTGGACTTTCAAGGTTTCCATTGACATGATGATAAAAAATATTTTCAGTTGATATAACCATTTCATTTGGAAATTCAACCAAAACACTGCCAGAAATATCAGCATCCTTTTTTTCTATATCAAACTTTGCTTCTTTGCAATTTATTTTTAGTGCTCCTTCTTTTAAGTAAAAAGTCAAAAGAACATTTTTTAAAAAAATTAAAGTATCCTTTTGGGCAAGTACTTCCTTTGCATAAATCTCAAACAATGTCTTTTCATCCTTTGTCTCTATAAAAGAAAACTCCTTTGTAAACCTTGTAACTTCTCTTATTTCTTCCACCTTCAAAGGAAGTGTTTTTTTCTCCCATTCAGCTTTTCTTGGCTTTATTTGAAATAACAAAAAAAGGAGGTATAAAAATACTAAAATTAATAGATATTCTCTTTTAAATTTCATTTAACTAAAATTCCTACAAATTGTAAAGAAAAATAATTATTGTAATAAGAAGGATAATAAACCATTGAAAATTCCTTTGGAAATTCAATTTTTTCAATATCAAAACCAAAGCCAGGAATAATTTTTTTACCTTGGATAAATTTCATAAAATAAGTATTATTTATAAGATTTGGTTTTTCATAAAAACTTATGTTGTGGGATAAAAATAAAGGTCTTGGATTTTTATTTCCATATGGCTCCATCATTTCAAAAAATTCAGCACCTTCAAGAATTTGAGAAAATTCTATCTCTTCTTCTGCTTCCAAATAGGCAACACTTTCGAAATCCAATTCCATTGAAATTTCCTTTAACTTTTTTTTTAAATTTTCAAGGTTTTCTTCTTTTAAAGAAAGCCCACAAGCCATACTATGCCCACCATATCCTTCAAGAAAGCCCTTTGCTTTTGATAAAATTTCCATTAAAGAAAAATTTAATATTGACCTCCCTGAACCTTTGATCAGATTTCCATCCTTTGAAAGAACAAAAGAAATTTTATTGAATTCCTGTGAAATTTTTGAAGCCACAAGCCCTAAAACTCCAAGGTGCCAGTTTGGTTTGTAAGACAAAAAAATTTTTTCTTCATTAATTTCTTCCTTTGCTTCATTAAAAATTTTTTCTTGAAACTCCTGCCTTAATTTATTAAATCTTTCAATTTTCAAAATCCCTTCTTCTACTTTTTTTTCTTCAGGATTTAAAAATAAATCAATTAAAAATGTGCCATCTTCCATCCTTCCAGGTGCATTTAACCTTGGACCTAACCTATAATAAAGATGATTTGAATTTAATTTCTTCCCTTCCAGACCTGAAACTTTAAGCAGAGCTTTTAAAAAGGGGTGTTTTGTAGAAGGAATTTCTTTAATACCCAAAGAAACCATTGAATGATTTTCCCCAAGCATTTCTACAATGTCCTGTGCAAGCCCTAAGGAAGCCAATCTTATATACGATTTATATGGAAATTTCTTTTTAAAGGAACTATATAAGCCCTCCACCAATTTATAAACAATACCTGCAGTGGAAAATTTTGAAAATTCAAGTGGACAATCTTTATTATGTGTATTGCATAATAAAATAAAATTATCAAAATCAAAAAGAGGTGGGTGATGATCAAAAATCAAAAATTTAATATTCTTATCTTTTGCTTTTTTTTGAATATCTATAGAGGATGTTCCACAATCAAGGGCAATAAATAAATTGCAATTATTTTTAACTGCTTCATCAAAAATTTTTTCAGAGATTCCATAGCCACCCTTAAATCTATTTGAAACAGAATAAGAAAAATTTCCTTCAAAATGCCTTAAACAAGCCAAGAGCATTGCAAGGGATGTAATTCCATCTACATCATAATCGCTATGGATATGAATTTTTTTCTTATTTTTTATTGCCCAATTTATTATTTCAATTGATTTAATTAATGTTTCCCAGAGATTAAAAGGAGATAGTTTTTCAAAAGTTGGTTTTAAAAATTCTTCCCATTTTTCTGGCTCTATACCTCTTCTTTTTAAAATTCTTTCAATGAAAGGAGGAACTTTGTTTATTGTTGCATTAATTCCATCTTTTAAAAAAAGTTTTTTTTCATTCTTCCCAGTAAACACCCATCCTACGAAATTTTTCATATCTTTTTTTGAGCAATTCTTCCTTTGGAATTTTTACTAATTCTTTTAAATTTTTTATTAAATACTCTTTTACATTTGCTATAGCTTCTTCAGGATTTGAATGAGCACCTCCTAAGGGCTCTGGAATAATCTCATCAATTATCTCAAACTCTTTTAAATCTTTTGAAGTAAGTTTTAAATTATTTGCTGCTTCTTCTATAAATTTTATCTCTTGTGATTTAAATAAAATAGAAGAGCACCCTTCTGCTGAAATGACTGAATAAATTGCATATTCCATCATTAACACCCTATCACCTACTGCAATTGCAAGTGCTCCCCCACTTCCACCTTCTCCTATTATACAAACAATTATTGGAACTTTTAAGAGTGACATTTCAAGAAGATTTGTTGCAATTGCTTCTGCTTGTCCTCTTTCTTCAGCCCCAATCCCAGGATATGCACCTGGGGTGTCAACAAAAGAAATAATAGGCCTATCAAACCTTTCTGCCATTTTCATAATCCTTAATGCTTTTCTATAACCTTCAGGGTGAGGCATTCCAAAATTTCTCCTCAATTTTTCCTGGGTTGTTCTCCCCTTTTGTTGTGCAACAATAGCTACAGGCATTCTTTCAAAGAATCCAAAGCCAGCAACAATTGCAGGGTCATCTCCCCAAGCTCTATCTCCATGGAGTTCCACAAAATTTTCTATTAAATTTTCAATATAATCAAGGGAATATGGTCTTAAAGGGTGCCTTGCAATTTGAACTATTTGATATGAAGAAAGATTAGAATAAATTTCTTTTGTAGTTTTTTCAAGTTTTTCTTTTAATTTTTGAATTTCCTTATCCCTTTCTTTTGTCAGAGGAAGTGAAGACAACTCTTCTATTTTTCTTTTTATCTCCAGTATGGGCATTTCAAATTCCATAAAAAAATATGCCCAGGGACGGAATCGAACCGCCAACGCAGGGATTTTCAGTCCCTCGCTCTGCCGACTGAGCTACCTGGGCACTCATAATATAATAATATCAAATAATAATTTTGTCAAGTAAATTTAGAATTCCATATCAATGAAGAGCGAAACTTGTAAATTTTGCATTTTTTATTAATCCAAAAAATGCAGTTGAAAATGAGATAAAATAGAGCAGCAGTGTAGGGGTCTTATCTTGCACGACCCGTAAATAATCAGGATGGGACAAGCCCAGCCCCTACCATAGTTTTTTCTATTTTAAATCTTTTTTTATAAAATAAAAGGAGGTTCTTTTTAACTAATGATTTAATTTTAATGGAATTTTTTGGGTTAATAAATCTTAACAGGAACAGGCATAAAAGAAAGGATAAAAATTAAAAGAACAATTATTCCAACAATTTTTCTTTTTCTGTCAATTGGAAGGGCTTCGTCCCATATCCTTGGATGAAAAGGATTCATTAAAATTATTATCACTGCCCAAAAAAACCAACCAAGCCAATAGATTCCCAAAATTAGCAAAATTAAATAAAGGGGAAAAACAATTTTTCTTTGAAACCTACCAAATAATGAATAAATTATATGCCCCCCATCTAACTGTCCAAAGGGAAGGAGGTTTAGCATTGTAGCTAAAAACCCAATCCAAGATGCAAATATGAAAGGATTTAAAACCATCGTTTCATTTGGAATGGAACCAAATTTAAGATAAATTAAAATTTTAAAAAGGAGAGGGTCCTGCATAAATATATCGCCTTCTTGTGGTGTGAAATAAACTATGTTTGTTGTCCAGATTCCAATTACAGCAAAGGGAATAGAAGCAATAAAACCTGCAATTGGACCTGCAACGCCTACATCAAAGAGTACCCTTTTTGAAGGAAAGGGTTCTTTTATCTTAATAAAAGCACCAAGTGTTCCAACTCCAAAAGGGACAGGTATAAAAAAGGGAAGCGTTGAATCAACTCTGTATTTTCGGCAGGCAAGATAATGCCCCATCTCATGGGCAAGTAAAATTAAAAGAAGAGGTATTGAAAACTTTAAGCCCTTTAAAATTGTATTGATTGCTGTAATTTGGATAAAAAGTTCTTTCAAATTTACATAAGGTTTTAAATTGCCAACCCAAAGAGTTCCCATAAAAGTAGTGCTTGCTAAAGTTAAAAAGAATAAAGAAATGTTTAAAAACCAATTATGCTGAAATTTTTTTCTAATGGGTTCGGCAAATTCAAATTCTTCGAAGGAACTCACAATTTTATGAAGGATTTAAATTTAATTCTTTTCTTTGGAGGCAATTCTTTTATTGTCTTTTGACCAATGTATCTTATTTTCCTTTTCTTTGTTTCAACAACCTTAAAGGATCCAAAATTTCTAATCTCAATCTTTTTTTCCTTTGCCAAATACTTTTTGAAAATTTCTGTTATCTCTTTAATTATCTTTTTTGATTTGACTACTGTAATTCCACAATCTTCTGCAATTTTGCTTGCTAAAGTTCTTTTATCCATTTTTTACTCCTTTACTACCTGAAAAACAGTATCAATTACAGTTCCATCAACCCATTTTATTATTGCAACAGGTCTTTCTTTATTCAGCACTGGCTTTTCAGGTACTCCACAGATTTTCTTTGCCATATCATATAAATCCTCAATTTTGACAATTGGAAGGGAAGAATTTTTCATTTTATCAATTAAGTCCTCCCTCCTTGGATTTATTGCAATTCCCCTTTCAGTAATTATAACATCTATGAGTTCTGGAGGAGCACAAACAGTTGTAACTTCTTCTACTACAATTGGAATCCTTCCTCTAAAAAGGGGAAAAGCAAGGATTGTAAGGTCTGCAAAAAGGGTGTTTTGCCATCCACCAATTCCATGCAAAAGATAGCCATCTGAATGGGTAACTACATTTGCATTGAAATTTATATCTACTTCTGTTGCTCCTAATACAGAGACACCAACATAGTTTGCAAAGTTTCCCTTTGAATGATAATTATAAGAAGTAAAAGGACTTGTAGCAATATGTCTTGGATTATCTCTTAAGGAATTTACTCCATCTAAATCAAAACTTTGACCATCTAAAATATAGCCAATCAAACCTTCCTTTAATAAATCAACTAAAAATTTTGTAGAACCACCCCTTGCAAAAGGTGCCTTTACATTTTTTGCCCTCATCCTTTCTGCTAAAAACTGAACAAAGGCAAGGGAAATTCCACCTGCTCCCGCTTGAAAGGGTGTCCCTAAATATCCTGCTTCTTCAATAAATTGGGCAATATATTCTGCAATCAAAAGGCGGGTTGGACTTTTAGTAATTTGGGTTGTTCCAGAGACAATTTTTTCAGGTATTCCAATCTTTTCTGCTTCTACTAAATAATCCACAAGCATCCCTGGAATTTCCCAAGGAACGCAAGGGAAAGGAACTAAATTATCTGTTATAACAATTACCTTATCTGCAAAAGTTGCATCTGCTAAGGCAAAACCAAGGGGACCACAAGCAGAAGGACCATTTACACCATTAGCATTTCCCATAATATCTGCTGATGGAGCTGGTATTATTCCAATATCAATTTTTAACTCGCCATCTTGGATTGCCTGCCACCTTCCACCATGGGATCTCAAAACTCCTATCCCTCTCATTTTCCCTTCAGTGCAAAACCTTCCAATTGGACCATTCATTGAACCTTCTATATGATGAATTACACCACTGGATAAATGGTTTATCAATGGCTCATGGGTTGGGAAAAGAGCAGTTGGGGCAAAGGTTATATCTTTTATTCCCATATCAGAAATTAAGTCAAACAATGGATTTATAACTAAATCACCATCTCTGAAATGATGGTGTATCCCAATTGTCATTCCATCCCTTATTTCACATTTTTCAAGAGCTTCTCTTAAAGAAGATACCCTCTTATCTTTTGGATAATCAGAATTTGATGGTATTGGGGGAGACCATTTTCTTCCTTCTGGTTTATGGTTTCCAATTCCTTTAAAAGGAACTTGTGGTTTTCCATTGACTTCAGAGGGCACTAACCTTCCCAGAGCATTTTTTATAAGTTCCATATTATACCTCCTCCATTCCATAAATTTTTCCAAGTTTTATTACCTTTAATGCCCTTTCCACAACAGGTGGGTCTACCATCTTTGTCCCTAAAGAAACAACTGCCAGACCCTTTTCTTTTGCTTCTAAGTATGCTTTTTTTACCTTGCAAGCCCATAAAAATTCTTCTTCTGTTGGTTTAAAAGCTTTATGAATTACATCAATCTGTCTTGGATGGATACATCCTTTTCCTTCAAAACCCAAGGACTGAGCTTCTTTTACAGAATTATATAACCCTTCCATATCTTCCACATCAGCAAAAACAGTGTCAATTGGTGGAACATTTGCTGCCCTTGCACCTAAAACAATCAAAGATCTGGCAACAAAACTTTCTCTTCCTTCCCTTGTCCTCTGTGCCCCAATATCTTTTGTAAAATCTTCTGCTCCAAAGGTTAAGGCACATACCTCAGGACAAGAAGAAGCAATTTCATATGCTTTCAAAACCCCAAGGGCACTTTCAATTATTGGCATAAGCCAGATTTTTCTTATAATTCCAATTTTATTTAAATATTCTTTTATAAATTGAGAAACCTGTGCTATATCTTCTCCTCTTTCTGCCTTTGGAATTAAAATACAATCAACTCCATCTGTTTCAAGTATCTCTGGAAGATCAAAAAGCCCCTTTGGAAGTTGGTTTATTCTAACCATCCTCTCACATTCCCCAAAATCCAGGACCATCAAAGCATTCCTTACTAAAATCAGTGCTGCATCCTTTTCAGAAGGTGCAACAGAGTCCTCTAAATCAAGGATTATTCCATCGGGCTTGAAAAGATAGGCATTTATCATTAAGTCGGGCTGATTTCCAGGGACATAAAGGCGAGACCTCCTCTGCCTTTCTTTTGCTGATTGGATCCTATCTTCAAAAATTCTTTGTGGAAGAAATTTAAATTTCAAATCTGGAAATAATCTTTTAATCCCTGCTTCAAGGCGAGCCAAAATTACAAAATCAAGGGCACCATTATCTTTTACTTCTATCTTCAAAGGAGGAATTTCAATTTTTTTTAAATTTTCATAAATCAAATCTTTTATATGTTTTCCAAATAAATTCTTAACAGAACTATCAATTTCAATTATACTTTCTTCCCCTTCTGCTTTCTCTAATTTTATTAAAATATCTTCCTTTGAATCTCTACCAACAATTACCATAAATTTTACCTCCAAAAATTTTCCTTAAATTATTTCAAATTTTAAAAAAAAAATCAAGCAAAGATTTTCGGCACAAGCAAGCGCACACCCTGCCATTTTTTTATTTTCTTTTAGGCGCGACCCTTTTGGTCTCCCTGACATATGATAATACAATCAAAGTCCGTTGTCCGTTGACCGTTCTTAAAAAACATTGGCCAATTCGTGGATTGCCCCCATAAATTGCTGCTCTGCTGCTCCTTTTTAATTGCCAAAATAATTCATCTAAAACACGGACAACGGAAAACGGAATACTGCTCTTCTTCCTCGCAGGCTGAACAGGCTGTCCAACAATATGTTATTTTGATTTGCGGTACACAATATATATGTTATAATTAAAAAGGATAAAACAATATATTGTATAACAATTTTAAAAATTTTAATTACCAGACAGCCTCTAAAGAACCTGCGGCTACAATTTTTTAATTATTATTTTACGGGTCGTGCAAGCACGACCCCTACCTATGTATGGGGAACTTATTCTTTTAATAGATTTTACCATTTTTCTCGGTCCTTTGCAAAAAATAATCCATTTTTGAATCTTTATGAACGTTAATTCCTATGTAATGCATAAAAATCTCTTGAAAAAAAATTTGTGAAGGTTAAAAGGGATGCTTGACAAGCACTATTTAAGGCTTCCTCAATTTGAAGTTCCCAGATTGGTAGATCTTAAGGGAGGGCAAACACAAAAACGAACTCTTAAGCTTACAGGGGTTATCGCCCACCCTTTCAACCTCCCTAAAAAAACCTTTTCCTTACCAATCTTACATCATTTTTATTTTATTACAAGTTCCCCATAACATACCAACACATTTGTTTATTTGTTTTTTTTAAAAAACTGCAAAATCTCAGAATCATATTGGACTCCTTTAGAGGAAGTGATAA
>JBBISU010000060.1:0-19651 GCA_037441225.1 Acidobacteriota bacterium | reverse complement strand
TTTTATGTGTTTCATAATAACATTTAAAAACATCTTGTCTTTTAAATAAATTTTTGTAAATTTCCATAAAAATTAAACTTTTTCAACAATTTTTTCTGCCAAAAGATTTCCTTTTTCATCAAAAATTTCAATTAAATGAAAGCCTTCATTTAATGGATTTGGCAAAAATTCAAATTTAAATTTTCTTTTATCTGGATTGACAAGACCTGCAAAAACCCTGTTTATCCTTATTTCTATTTTTTTTCTTTCTCCTGCTTCACCTTCTATAAGGGCATAGGCATCATCCTTTAAAAATCCAGGAAAATTTACATTAATTTTATTTTTTCTTTTAAAAAGTTCATCTATTAAAAGGCAAAATTCTGTATCCTCAAGGTATGGAAGGGCTCTTAAAAAACAAGAGCCTTTATCTTTGCAAACTTTTGGAAGATTGAAACTTTTAAATTTTTTAAAAATTGAAATGGGGAAAAGGTTTATTTTTTTTGGTTTTTGTTCCTTTAAAAATATATACATATTTTTCCTAAGTTTTTCAAATTCCCTTCCTTCCCATATTTCCTTTAAGGAATTTTTGTATACATTTCCTAAGGGTTTAAAAGAAGGGTTTAGCAATACACAGCAAGGGTATACATTTCCATTTGCTTTTATATGCATTGCAAACCAGGGAAAGATGCAAAAATTTTGAAGGCAATTGAAATTTCTTTCCATCACAGAGGATCTTGGATATTTGCCTTTAAAATATTTTTCTCTTAAAAGTTGGATTTCCACATTAATTTCTGGAACTAAAGTATAAAGATTCCATATTATTCCATTTTTGTCCATCTCATAAACTTCTTTTACTTTTTTTAAAAATTCTTCTTTTCTTTCTATAAATAATTCTCTCTTTTTATTCCAGAGACATAAAGGATTAAAAGCTACCCCATCCACTCCAAGTTCCTGGGCAAGCTTCATCATTTCCAAAAGTTCTATCCAGTTTTCACCATTGATTAAATATTGCAAAATTATAAGGGGTTTATCTTTTTTTATGGATTTTTTTTCTTCTACAATTCCTTTTATATTTTCTAAAATAAGGTAGAAATTTTTTTCAGGTGTTTTCATAATTTCTTTATATGTGGAAGCTTTATGAAAATTTAAAGATATGGTGATCTGATTTCTTGTTAAAGAAAGAAGCTTTTTATGTATTTTTTTATTTATTAAAATGCCATTTGTTGTTAAAGTACCAATTTGAAAGGAATATTCTTTTAAATTTTCCAGGATTTTTTCAATATCTTTATGAAAAAGAGGCTCCCCACCCCCCGAAACTTGAAGTGTTTTGACACCCAAAATTTCCATTTCCTTAAAAATTTTTTTTAAAGTTTCAAAGGGAATTTCATCTCCTTTAAGCATTGGCTTCTGCCAGCAAAAAAGGCATTCTATGTTGCATCGATCTGTCCAGTCAATTTCAATTGATTTTGGAAAATTGTAAATTTTTCCATTTTTCATCCCCTTAAGGATTTTTTCTTTATCTTCTTCTGTAACTTTATCCCAACCAAATTCAGGCATAGCCTAATTATAGCATATTTAGAGTATGACCAAAGAAGGTGAGATTTGAAAAATATACCTTTTTTATGATATATTTATTTTAGGAGGTATTTATGAAACTTTTAAAATTATTTTTAGTTTTACTGGTTTCATCAAATTTTTTTGCTCAATCAAATATGGCAGGTGGAAGGATTAAAGGAATTGTATTAAACAAAGAAAAACAGCCAATTCCAAAGGCAGTAGTTTTAGTAGTTGATTTAAATAAAGGTATAAAATTTGAAACAAATACTGAAGAGGGTGGGAATTTTCTCATAGAATTTTTACCAGTTGGGTTTTACAAAATAACAATTCAAGCTGAAGGGTATAATCCAATTGAATATGAATTTCAATTAAAATTGGGTTCTGAGAATAATTTTATCTTTACTTTACAAAGATTTGGAGAAGAAATAGAAGCAAAGGCAGAAAGGGATAGGGTTGAAACAACTTCTGGAGACAGTAAAGTAATAGTAGATAAGGAAGAAATTGATATGCTTCCAATAAATGGCAGGGATTTCACAGATCTCATAATTCTTGCACCAAAATCACATATTGATTCCAATGAAAGAGTTCATATCTCTGGGGCAAGAGGAATATCAAATTCTTTTCAAGTAGATGGTGCTGATAACAATAGTTCCTTTTTTGGGGAAGAAAGAGGTGGTGTAAGACCACCATTTACTTTTTCAATGTCTGCAATTGAAACCTTCCAAGTTTCACAAGAAACATTTAGTGCTCAATTCGGTCAAGCAACAGGAGGGCTCATAAATGCAATTACAAAGTCAGGCACAAATGATTTAAAAGGCGAAGTATTTTGGTATTATAAAGACAAAAATTTAACTGGAAAAGATGCAAACGGAATGGAAGCAGAAGATTTTGAAGAAAACCAATTTGGAGGTGCTTTAGGAGGACCAATTTATAAGGATGAGATGCATTATTTTTTATCTTATGATGGACAACTTCTAACAACTCCAACTTTTAGGGAGTTTAACGATCCAACTGGAGCACTTGAAAAGGAAGAAAATAGAAATTATTTAGAGCAATTTATTGATTTGGAAAAGGAAACAGGGATAATTGATCAAACAAATGATCAAATGGTTTTGTTAGGAAAGATTACATCTCAAGTTACTAATAACAATTTTCTTTCTTTAAGATACAATTATTCAAATAATAAAGGTGAAAATACAACAGATAATTATAGAACAACTGGCTGGTCTAACAATGGAATTGAAAAAAACAATTTCCATACCTTTGTTGGAAATTTGATTTCAATGCTTTCCTTTTCTTTATCAAATGAATTGATAGTTCAATATGCTAATGAGGAAAGGCCAAGGGAGCCAAATTCCACATCAATTCCAGAGGTTATAATAGGAAACTATGATGCTGTCTTTGGGCAGAAAAATTATCTTCCAAATAATACCCAAGAAAAAAGATTTCAAATAATAGACAATTTAAATTATTTTTATAAAAATCATAATTTAAGAGCAGGTCTGGATATTTCTTCTATAAAATATGAAAATTCTTTTTTCAGATACCAAGCTGGCTCTTACAGATATGCTTCTTGGGATGATTTTTTTGCTGGAAAGCCAAGGGATTTTACTCAAGCTTTTTCTTTAACAAATGGTTTTGTTTCTTTCAGGATAAACTTTTATAACTTTTATTTACAAGATGAATGGAAAGTTTTTCCTAAATTGACTTTAAGGTTTGGTTTAAGATATGAATATCAAGAGAACCCCAAACCAGATCAGATAAATGAAAAAGAACCTGAAACAGGAAATATACCAAAGGATAAAAACAATTTTGCACCAAGGTTTTCTTTTGCTTATGATCCATTAGGAAATGGGAAAAGCGTAATAAGAGGAGGGGCAGGAAAATATTTTGGAAATACACCTGCTTTACTTATTGCAAATGCTTTTTTAAATAATGGGATAAGGGTTATAAGGGTTCGTTTAAAACCAACAGACCCAGGTTTTCCTACTTTTCCTAACATAATTGATTCCCCAGAAGGGCTTACTGCCTTAACACCTGATATTTATATTTTTTCAAAGAATTATGAACAACCAGAGGTTTTAAGATATTTTTTGGGTTATGAAAGAGAAATCTTTAAAGGTTTTTCTTTTTCCCTTGAAGGAAGCTGGGGGAAATTTCAAAACCTTGAAAGAAAGAGAGATAAGAATTTAAATATAAAAGAAACACTTCCTGATGGAAGGCATAAATATGATTCAAAAAACAAACCAAATCCAAATTTTGGGAGGATAATTGAATTTTTAACAGATGCAGAAGGAAAATACAAATCACTTTCTTTATCTTTTAAATATCAATCCTCAAAAATTTTATTTCAAACATCCTACACTTGGTCAAATTCAAAGGATAATGATTCAAATGAAAGATCTGTTTCAACAAGTGGTGATTTTCCAGAAGACCAATATTATTTAAACAATGATTGGGGACCCTCAAATTATGATATAAGACATAAATGGGTATCATATTTTATTTGGAATCTGCCCTTTGATTTTAAATTTTCAGCAATTGGAATTATAAGATCAGGAATTCCTTATACTGCTTATTCGGACATAGATGAAAATGGTGATGGATATTATACAGACAGGGCAGAATATAATGGTTACCATTTCCCAAGGAATAGTTTCAGGCAGCCCTATTTTAAGACCTTTGATATAAGGTTTACAAAAACATTTCCCTTTTCAAAGAGTAAAATAGAAGCAGGATTTGCAGTTTATAATTTATTTAATAGTTCAAACAGGACAACTGATAATTTTACTTATTACACAACAGATAAAAATACAGGAGAAAAGATATTAAGGGATGATTTTGGAGTGCCTAACCTTGCAGGTGCACCAAGGACTGGGCAAATTTTAATAAGAGTTTCTTTTTAAATGGCAAATCCTTTGGTTCTTCCAATAGAAATAATAAAAAAATTATGTGAAATTTTCCCTTATTATTATAAGGATTTAAAAGAAGATAGTTATTTGAATAATCTTTGGGATACTTTATTTAATGAATTTAATAAATTTTTTCAAGAAAAGGAAGAATTATTGTATTTCATTGGCAAAGAGGGTTTTTTTTATCAAGAGGAAGTTTTTACTCCTCCCCCATCTTCAATTTCTTTCCTCCAGAACCTTTACAAAGAAAGATGTGGTGCTCTTTTAATAAAAAAAGGAATTGAAAAAGAAGAACTTATTAAGTTTTTTTCCTTTTTTAAAACCCCCTTTTCAAAAATGTCTTATAAAGATCAAACTTTAAAAATTCTTCTTTTAAGAGAAAATTTTAAGAATATTTTTTTCTTCTTCCCGGAAAAAGATGAAGAAATTAGTAGGACTGCAGAAAAATTTAAGGGTTATTTAGAGCATTCAAGGAACCTTCAAAATGAAGAATTTAAGATCTCCAAAGAAAAATTTGAAATTGAATTAGATTTTGAGGAAAAGGAATTTGAAATAAGTTTAATTTCAGAGCCAGTAAAGAAGTGGCTAAAATTTCTTTTTGAAGAGACAATTATGGAAATCTTATCCCAATATGAGAAAGAAACAAATATGGATTTTAAAGTATTGCTCTTGCAATCTTTAAGATATCTTTACCAAGAAGTAATTGCCTCTTGTGATTTTAAGAAAATTAATTTTATTTTAAGAAATTTAAAACAAAGGGATGATAAAAATTTAAAGGAATTATTTCTTGAGTTTCAAAGTGAAGAGGTATTTAAGAATTTAATAAAGACAATTCCCCAAATTGAATTTTTTAAGCCAGAGGATTTTTTGTTTTTTTATAATAATTTAGAAAAAAATTCTCAAAAAAAATTAGTACTTAAAATCTTAGAAGAAAACATAACAAAACACAAGGATGAAATTTATGAAATATTAAGCCAGAGAATAGAAAAAGATAAAGAATTTCTTGTGGAAATTTATAATGAAATTAATAAAGATAAAGCTTATAATTTCTTGTTTCTCCTCCAGAAACTGCCAGAAGGGTTTATAGCTGAAGAAGAATTAATAAGCCATAAAAACTTATCAGTAAAAGCAGCAGTACTTAAAGTTTGTAAAAGGATTCCCGATAAAAGAATCTTTGAATTTTTGGATTCTGAAAATTTTGATTTAAGAATAGAAGCATTAAATTATATTGAAAAATATAGAAAGGAAGCTTTTGTTCCAATAATTATTTCAAGGATAAAAAAAGAAAATTTTTATGAGAAAACAAAGGAAGAAAAAGAAAAACATTTTGAAGTTTTAGCAAAGATAAAAAACAATGAAGCAATAAGTTTTTTAAAAGAACTTCTTTTAGAACACAAATTGTTTCCTTCTCAAAAAAGAGAAGAGATGAGAGCAATGGCTGCAATTGCCCTTGCTCAGACAAAAGATCCAAGGTTTAAGGAAATTTTAGAAAGGGAATCTAAGAGAATAGCAAATTCAAATTTGGTTAAAGATGCTTGTAAAAGGGCAAGTGAGATAATAGAAGGGAAAAAGTAATGGAGAAGATTTTTGAAAGTTTTTTAAATTTATTTAATAACTTTTATTTAGGTTCTCAAACCCTTGATTTTATAAAGGAAAAGGGAAACTCTTTTATAAAATCCTTTGAAGAAATACCAGCAAAACAAGAAACAATTGAAATTTATTTACATAATAATGAATTCTATTTAAATTTAAACCCCTTTTCATTAACAGAAAAGAATTTAAAAGAATATTTAAATTGTCTTTTACTATTTGAAAAAAGAGGAATAAAAGGTTTAATAATTAAAAAAACAATAAAGGAAGAAAATTTAATCTTCTGGCTTCAGGATTTTCAAAAAGGAGAGCTAAAACCAGCTCCCTGGATTAAGATTATTTATAAAAGTGAAAATAATGTAGCTACAAACCTAAAGTTTAATTTTTTAAAAGCTTTGAAAGATAGTTCTTTCTTAATTTTAAGTAAAAAAGGGATAGAAGAAAATATCAAAACAGGTGGTATAATTTCTTATGCACCTTTAAGGGAAGAAATTCAAAGATTTTATAAGGATTTATATTCTCTAAAAGAAAGAGCTCTTTGTCTTATTCCTTTTTTCTTAAAAGATGATGAAAAGTTTTTAGCTTTTTTAATTGCAGTAAGTTCTTTTTTATTTCCTTTGAAAATTTCAAATGAGGAAATGGAAGATTTGCTATTTTCTTCTCTTTTTTATGATCTGCAAGATAAGAAAAATTGGGTTCCAATAATGCAATCCAAGAATTTTTCAAATGGTGGCTTTTTATCTTTTCTTTCTTCCTGCAACCATCCAAACATTATATTTACAATATTTTATTGTGGATGGAAATATATTGAATTTTTATTTGAAGAAAAAAATATTATTCACCCTTCTGAAGCTTTAAAAAAGCTTTACAATTTAAGTGAAATATCACAAGAATTAAAAGATTATATTATTTCTACACTTGGAAAAATTCCACCTTCAAGCCCCGCCTTGACAGAGGAGTGCGAGCCCTGCCTTGTAATTTCAAAAAATGAAATTGCTGTATATCAAGAAAATAAATTTATATTAAAGCAAGGAAAAGCAGAAAAGCCAGTACCCTTGAATCAATTTCCTTTTAATCCTCTTTACATCATTTTAAATTTAAGTGATTAGAAAATTTTAAAAATATTATTTTTTTCTTTAAAATATTGTTATAATTATTTGAAGGAGGTTTTATGTTTTGTAGGAATTGTGGAAAAGAAGTAAAAGAAGGAGCAATAGTTTGTACTTCTTGTGGCTTTAAGCCCTTAAATGGCAATCTTTATTGCCAAAATTGTGGTGCCCAAACAAGATTGGATCAGGAAATCTGCATCTCTTGTGGATTTAAATTATTAAAATCTCAAGTTAGCTACCAAAAAAGTAAAATTGCAGCAGGACTTTTAGGTATATTTTTGGGTGCTTTTGGGATTCATAAGTTTTATTTGGGTTATAATACGCAGGGTTTAATTTTGCTCCTTGTTACAGTTTTAACTTGCGGCTTTGGTGGATTTATAACTGGCATTATTGGGCTTGTAGAAGGTATTATTTACCTTACAAAAACAGATGAAGAATTTGATAAAGAATATGTTCAAAACAAGAAGTTTTGGTTTTAATTTTTTAATTTTTTTATTTTTTGCTTCAATAATTTTCCCTCAAGAAAGGGCAAAGGTTATAAAGGTTTATGATGGTGATACAATTAAAGTGATTTTAAATAAAAAAATTGAAAAAGTTCGCCTTATTGGAATTGATTGTCCAGAAGGAGATGAAAAGGGCTTTTGGCAGGCCTTGAATTTTACAAAAAGATTATTATTGCATAGGAAAATACTATTGGAGTATGATAGAGAAAAAAGGGATAAGTATGGAAGGCTCTTGGCTTATGTTTTTTTGGAAAATGGAAAATTTGTCAATGAAGAAATTTTGAAGGAAGGGCATGGTAGGTTTATTTTAATTTTTCCAAATGAAAAATATAAGAAAAGATTAAAATTAGCAGAAATGGAAGCAAAAAAATACAAGAAGGGCATTTGGAAAAATATCAAGGAATGAAAATATTTTAAATCTTTTTATATAAAAAATATGGAAAAAAAGAACTATATTATTCATAAACTAATATTAAATGGTTTTAAATCTTTTCCCTTTAAAACAGATATTTTTTTGTCTGAGGGTGTAAATTGTATTGTTGGTCCAAATGGCTGTGGTAAATCAAATATTGTTGATGCAATCCAGTGGGTATTAGGTGAACAAAAACCAACAGAAGTTAGATTAAAAGAGATGGCAGAGGTTATTTTTCAAGGAAGCAAAAAAAGAAAATCATATAGTTTTGCAGAAGTATCTTTAATTTTAAAAAAGAATGGCTCTGATGAAAAAATAAAGATAACAAGAAAAGTTCATTCTTCAGGCGAAAGCATTTATTCTATAAATGATAAAAATATACGCTTAAAAGATTTAAAGGATTTCTTAAAAAATGAAAATTTGAATATAAATTCTTATGCAATTTTAAGCCAGGGTGAAATTGAGAGAGTTGCTCTTTTGAAACCTTATGAGAAAAGATATTTAATAGAAGAGTGTGCTGGAATTTTTAGATTTAAAGAAAAAGAAAAAATTACACTCTTAAAGTTAGAAGACACTGAAAGGAATTTGGATTTGACAAAACATTTGCTTTCTGAACAAGAAAAAATAGCCCATTCCTTAAAGGTTCAAGCAGGAAGGGCAAAGGCATTTAGACAAATAGAAGAAGAAGAAAAAAGATTATTAAAAATTCTTTATGCCCGAGAAAGGGATAAAATTCAAAAGGATTTAGAAGAAATTAAAAATTCTATAATAATTGAAGAAGAAAAAAGGTTAAATTTTATTTCTAATTTGAATGAGTTGGAAGAAAGGATAGGGATTCTTGAGGAAAAAGAAAAAGAAATGGAAAAAGAAGAAGAAATTTTAAGAGAAAAAAAAGAAAAGCTTTTGTTAAAAATCCAAGAGATTAAATTTGAAATTGAAAAAAGAAAAGAAAAGATAAAAGAAATTGACATAAGAAACAAAGAAATAAAGGTAGAAATTTCTTTGATTGAAAAAGAAATAGAAGAAGAAAAAGCTTTTATTCTTGAGAAGGAAAGTATTTTTAAGGAAAAGGAAAAGGAAATTAAAAATCTTTATAATGAGATTTCTGAGGAAGAAAAGGTTTTAAAAGAAGTTGAAAAAAAATTAAAGGAAAAAGAAGAGGAATTAAGCAAATTAAACTTACCTCTACAAGAAATCCAAAGAGAAAAGAATGATTATGGAACAAATATAGCAATTATAAGAGATAGTATTGAAAAAATAAAGAATTCTGTCTCTCTTGAAGAAAAAGAATTGAAAACTTTTCAAGAAAAGAAAAAATCAATAGAAGAAGAAATCAAAAGGGTTGAAAGTGATTTAAAAGAAAATTTGGAGAAATTATCAAATCTGGAAAAAATTATAGAAGTTGAAAAGGAAGAGCTTGTTAAATTAGAAAACCTTTCCAAAGAAAAGGAAAAAGAAATTCAAAATTTAAAGACAGAGTTAGTGAAGTCGGAGGAATTGAGAAAGAGAGAAAAGAATTTATTAGAAGAACACAAAAATGGAGAAAATTCTTTGGCTTTTCTTATAAAGCCACCTCTTTCTTGGGAAAGTTTTGTAGATCTTTTATTTGATGAAATTTCATCTGCTATTGTTTCTGATGGGTATTCCCCAGAAGAAAATGGCTTGTATATCACTGAAAAGGAAATTCCTTTGCCAGAGATAGAGGGAGCAATACCAGCAAGGGATATAATAAAATTAGAAGAAAAAGCTCCCCAATGGCTTGTGAAAGCTTTACCACCAATTTATTTTGTAGAAGAAGAAAGTAAATTAGAAAAAATAGCAGAAAAATTTCCTTACTTTTCTTTTTTTGATAAAAATGGAAGGGTTATAAAGGGCTCTCTCTTTGGGAAACCACCATATTTGAAAAGCGGTCTTTTAGGGTCAAAATTGAGGGTTGAAATATTAAATAATAAAATTGAAGAATTGGAATTGGAAATAAAAGAAGAGGAAAAAATTTTTATAGATTTAGAAAAAGAAATATTTTTAAAGAAAAAGAAACAAGAGGAAAACGAAAAAGTAAAGGAAGAGCTTTTGTTAAAAATTTCAAATTTAAAAAATCTGGAAGGGCAATTAAAAATTCAAGATTTGAACTTAAAAGAAAGAATAGAAGAAAGCAAGAAAAAAAATATTAATATGTTAGAAAATTTAAAAAATTTGGAAGAAGAAGAAAAAAGAAATTTAAATGAAGCATATAAGTATTTAGATGAAGAAAAGAAAATTAAAGATTTGGTTGAAAATACAAAAGAAGTAATTGAAAAAATAAAAGTAGAAGAAAAAGAAAAACAATACCTTTTGCAAGGGATGTTAAAAAAATTAAAGGAAAAAGAAATAGAAAGAGAAAGGATCTATCAGGAGTGGATAAAGGAAAAGGAAAATTTTTCAAAAAATGAAGGAAAAATGAAAAAATTAAGAGAAGAAAAGGAGGAAAACAAAGAAGAAGAAGAGAAGATTAAAAAAGATGTAGAAAAATTAGAAACTGAATTTTTTAATTTAAAAAAAGTAGAAGAAAAGGAAAAAGAAGAAGAAGAGATAAAAATTCAGGAGAAAAATAAAGTAGAAGAAGAGATAAAAAATTATCAAAGCAATTTTAAGAAATTAAGAGAAATAATGGAAGAGAATTTTAAAAATATACAGGAGTTGAAGACAAAGGAAGAAGTTTTGAAAATAAAGTTTTTGGAATTGGAAGAAAAAGCAAAGAATAATTTGGGTATAGAACTTAAAAGTTGTCCTTCAAATAATGAAGAAAACATTGATGAAAAAATTTCAAAGATTAAGGAAAAAAAAGAGAGGTTTGGTCAGATAAATCCACTTGCAGAAAAAGAATTGGAAGAAATTTTAAAAAAAATTGATTTTATAAAAAAACAAAAGGAAGATTTGGAAAACTCTTGCAAGGCATTAAAGGAAGATTTGGAAGAACTTGGGAAAGAAGCCATTAAAAGATTCCAGGAGACCTTTGAAAAAATCAATGAAAGCTTTCAAAAATATTTTAATTTTTTGTTTGGAGGGGGTCAAGCAAAGATATTGTTGCAAAACGAAGAAAATCCATTAGAAGCAGGAATTGAACTTATTGTAGAACCACCAGGTAAAAAAATTCAACATATTATGCTTTTATCAGGTGGAGAAAGGGCTCTTGTATCCTTTGCCTTTCTTTTAAGTTTATTTTCAACTTCTCCTTCCCCTTTTATTTTTTTAGATGAAGCAGATGCTTCTTTAGATGATTTTAATGTTGAAAGATTTATAAATTTAATTAGAAAATTAAGAGAGGAAATACAAGTAATATTGATTACACACAATAGAAGAACAATGGAAGAGGCATCCCTTTTATTGGGAGTTACAATGGATGAACCAGGTATTTCAAAAGTTTTACCTCTTTCTCCAAAAGATATATTAAAATAAATTTCCTGTTGACTTTTTTAAAAAAAATGATATAAATCAATTATGTTTATTGCAAAAGAAATTTTTTTAACCCATGGTGTTGGTAAGGCAAAGGAAAAGCTTACATCCTTTGAGATGGCTTTAAGAGATGCTGGGATTGCTTCCTTAAATATTGTGAGGGTTTCCTCTATTTTTCCACCTAATGCAGTACTTATAAGTAGATCCAAGGGATTGCAAAGGCTTGTTCCGGGTGCTGTAACTTATGTTGTTATGTCAGAAAATTCCACAAATGAACCCCACCGTTTAATTGCTGCATCCGTTGGAGTTGCTATTCCAAAAAATAGGAAGCTTTATGGGTATCTTTCTGAACACCATTCCTATGGACAGACAGCAAAGTATGCTGGTGACTATGCAGAAGACCTTGCTGCTTCAATGCTTGCAACAATTTTAGGCGTTGAATTTGATCCTGATAAATCCTGGGATGAAAAGAGGGAGCAATGGAGAATTTCTGGCCAAATATTTAAAACTTGCAATGTCACCCAAACAGCTGTGGGTGATAAAAATGGACTTTGGACAACTGTTGTAGCTGCTGCTGTACTTTTATGATCCCCTTCCTGGGCGTTAAAAGACCAAAAAAATTTAAATGGGTTATCGTTCCTGTTCCTTACGAAAAAACAACAACTTATTTGAAAGGAACTTCTAAGGCGCCAGAAGAAATTTTGAAGGCAACATCTTTTGTTGAATTATATGATCCAATCACAAAGAAAGAGGCATACAAAGAAATTGGTATTGAAACAGATTTGGATTGGCACCATAAAGATTTGAGTTTAAAAGAAATAGAAAAGAGGGTTTTTCATTGGCTTGAAAGAGGAAAAAAAATTCTCCTTTTAGGTGGAGAACACACCATAACTTTGCCTTCTATAATAGCTTATAAAAAGTTTTTTAAAGATTTTGGTATTTTGCATTTGGATGCCCATAGTGATTTAAGGTATTCCTATGAAAACTCAAAATTTAGCCATGCCTGTGTTATGAGAAGGGTGTGGGAAGAAAAAGTCCCTTTTTTATCAGTTGGTATAAGAAGCCTTTCCAAAGAAGAGGCAATCTTTATTGAAAAAAAATCAATTCCAGTAATTTTTGCTCATAATTTTAATTTAATAAAATTTGAAAAAATGTTAAATCATTTACCAAAAAAAATCTATATTTCTTTTGATTGCGATTTTTTAGATCCAAAGGAAGTTCCCTGCCTTGGAACACCAGAACCATTAGGTTTTACTTATTATGAAACATTGAAAATAATAGAAATTACATCAAAACAAAAAGAAATAATAGGAATTGATTTTGTAGAAGCAATTTATAAAGAAAATTTAGAATATGGAATATACATACTTGCTCGTCTTCTTTATGAATTTTTAATTTTGTCCGAGGGCTTAAGTGCTAAAGATAAAAGGGATAGCAATAAAATCAACAATTAATTATATTAAGAGCAAATTAAAACCAGAAGAACTGTCTAATTTTGAAAATATTTTATCAATTGAAGCAAAAAATCTTTTTATTTCCTCAATCCTCTCTTCTGATTGGTATGAAGTAAATTTTTTTGTTGAGATAATGTCAAGAGTTCCAGAAATAGTGAAAAGAGATTCATATCAGGTATGGTGGGAAATGGGTAGATTTTCCTGTGAAGATGGATTGAGCACTGTTTATAAATTATTTTATAAATTTGGTTCTCCTGAATTTATAATTAAAAGAGCAGCTCAAGTTTGGAGTAATTATTATTCAGAAGGTATTTTTTTTGTTGTTTCCCATTCTTTCAATTATGCCCATGTTCAAATAAAAGATATCTCCTTTCCCCATCCTGCCTTATGTATAAGGATCTCTGGCTGGATGGAAAGGGCAATTGAATTATCAGGTGGTAAAAATGTAATATTGAGACATACATTGTGTAAGTTTCAAAAACAAATTATTGAAGAATGGAAAGCAAGTTGGACATAATAAAAGGCATAATCTTTGATTTGGATGGCGTTTTGATTGACTCTTTTTCTGCCTGGCATAAACTCCTAAACTTTGCCTTAAAAAATTATGGGAAAAAAATATTAACAAAAAAAGAGTTTGAAAAATTCTGGGGACAGGGGATGGAAAAGGATATTGAAATTCTTTTACCAGAAATAACTTTAAAGGAACTACAAAAATTTTATGAAGAAAATTTTGAAAGATTTGCAAAATATATAAAGGTTTTTAAAGAAACAAAAATTGTTTTAGAAAAATTAAAAGAAAAGAATTTAAAAATTGCAATTGCCTCAAATTCTGCTCCAAAAATTTTATCTTTTTGCATAAAAAAAGCAAAAATTGAAAAATATATTGATTATTATTTAGGTGCTTCTGATTCAATTAAAGGGAAACCAGAACCAGATATTTTATTAAAAATTCTTGAATTATTAAATTTAAAAGAAAATGAAATTATCTTTGTAGGTGATTCACCTTTTGACATAGAAGCAGGAAAGAGAGCAAATGTTAAAACAGTAGGTTTAGGGATCCATGGGGATTTTCAGATTTCAAATTTAAATGAAATTCTTTGCCTTTTAAGATAACTAATTTTGTTGATTAGTAATAATTTTTTTTAATTCAAATAAAAATTGATTAATCTCAGGTTTTAAAAATTTTAAATAGCTTTTTTAAAGAAGTGTATAAAAATGTAAAATAAGTTTGTCCTTGACAGAGGCGAAATTATTTTAATATTTTATTAGAGGAAAAAAATGAAGATTTTCTTTTCTTTCCTATCATTTTTAAAATTTACTTTTTTGGATAATTATAAATTAGAATTTTCAAATTTTTGTAAATTTTTACAAATTTTTGAAAAAATTTTGAAAAACAAAAAATATATAAATTGGCTTAAAATATTGTTAGAATATGGATTTTACATAGAATTTTTATTTAAGAAGATTTCTGGCACAAGAATTGCGTATTACTTATTTTTGGAGGTTTAAATGAAGATAAAGATATTCCAGTTCAAGTTTTAAATTTAAAAGATGCAATTTGGATTTCAGTAGGGGGATACATATCTCTTGCAATATCAAAAATTGAACCATATAAATTTGAATAAAAAGGAGGATTTTATGAAGGTTTATAATTTATTTTTATTTCTTTTAATTTCTACAAAAATCTTTGGAATTTGTGGAAAGCCAGCCCCATTTGAAAATTTATAAAATAAGATGTATAAAAGAAGCAGCATAAGAGCCAAAGAAATATAAAAGAAGTTATATTTAAATGAGAAGCCACTATAAATGAAACATATCACAAGGGAAGAATGTATTGCAGAAAAAATTTAGGAAATCTTTTTACTATTTGTATTTTTTCATAAAAACTATAGAACTTGGATTAAAAAAGGCGATGGGTGCATCTTCCACATTCTGAATAATTTCCAACATTTATTAAATCCTTTCTAAAATTTTTAAATTCTTTTGAATTCCAGATTTCCTTAATAGTTCTTCCATCAAGAGCATTTCCTAAAAAAATTCCCCTGCAAGGAACAACATCTCCATTTGGATGTAACCTTAAACCAACCCAATTCCATCCACATCCTTTTCCTAAATTTTCAGAACTACCATAATAATATTCCTGCCATCTTTTTTTGGAACATAAGCATATAATGTTACATCTTTATTTTCTTTTAAAATCTCATATAAATCTTTTTGAATCTTCTGAACATCTATCCCATCAACCATATCTCTCTCTTTATCAAAAAATACTGGGTGCTGAAATGTTAAGTGATCTGCTTTGCTTTCTTCTTTTACCTTTAGCATATCTTTTATAAAATTATAATTTTCTTTAGTTATTGTACAATTAATTGTTATATGTGGAAAATTTTGTTTTCTTCTTTCCCTCATCTTTACCAAATTTTTTAAAGATTCAACTGCTCTTTTATATGAAAATTTTCTACCTCTAATTTTATCATGTATTTCTTCTGGTCCATCAATTGAAATATGCAATCTATTTAATTTAAAATTTAAAATATCATCTATAAAATTTTCAAGCCAGAAGCCATTTGAAATCAATGAAACATTAAATTTTTCCTCCTTTGAAAATTTTATCAAATCCCTTATTCCGTAGTATAACAATGGTTCACCTCCACTGAAATGTAAAAATGGCTTAAAAGGAAAAGATTGCTTTATATTTAAAATTATTTTTTTCCACTCATCAGTTTTAATTTCTAAAAAATCTTTATTTTCATTTGGAAATGAAGGTAAAATATCCGAATAATCTTTTATATGTTGACAGCACATAAAACAATCCAGATTGCATCTATAAGTTAAATGGATTATAACAGCAATTGGAAATGGGGAATATCCATTTGTTAGTTTTTTTAATGGTTCTATTATAAATTTTGCATACCTTGCAAAATTTTCAAGCCTTTTGTAAGCAGTTCTTGAAAAAATATTTATGACCATAACCATTTGTATTTTAATACATTATTTGATATAATGTCTCAAGAAATTTTCAAGTAGAAGGTTTTATGAGAAGTTATTTCTTCTTTCTTCTTTCTTTTTTTCTGATTACCCTAATATGTAGTGTAGATCTTTATTCAGAAAATTTCGTTTTCTGCAATTTTAATCAAATTTCATGTGATTTTGATAAAGATGGCATAATACCAAATTGTGCTACTGACCCTTGTAATGGATGCCCTGAGAATTGTCCAACGGAATGTCCTTATTATATTTGCCGGCGCAGTAATCCAACAAGCTATAACGCAAAGGAATCCTTTTTATCGAATAATTTGGAAAGAGATATTAATAAGGATATGGGAGATTATGGGGCGATATTACAGGATATTCTTGAAGAAAGGATTGATCAAGTTGTGTTAGAAAATTTATGTTTAAAATTAAAAAATGTATTGCAAGATGAAAATTCATTTAAGGAAATTTTTGGCGGAATAAATATAACTTTGATAGTGGCAATTGGTCAGGTTCTTGGAGGGAAAGGAAAATTAAATCCGCAATTGGACTGCCTTATAAGAGAAGTTTCAAAAAGATATGAATTTAATAATAGTTGTGATTTTCAAAATGGGAATACATGCATGGATGACTATGTTATAGATGCTTCTGCTAATGCCTGGATTTCAGCCTGGGAAATAAAAAATGGAAGAATATTTAGTGAGATAAGTGGAGCTTTTAATCTTGAAAATAATTTCGCATTATCAAAAATATCAAAGGCTCAGCAAAGCATTTTAAATTCCCTCTCACCTGATGAAAGCATTTGCGTAAGAAGTAACACTGAATTATTACAAAATCAGAATGTATGGATTCCCAAATGCTTAAGTTCTTCCCAAAATTTAGAACATATAATCCAAAACAAAGAAGCTAAGGTTATGAACTTCAATCATTTATTTTGGAATCCTCATTTAGGGGAAAGGGATAATTTTGAAAATCCAAACTATGGCGTTGGACTTTTAAGCACAATGAGCACTGCTTTTTATGGATTAAGACTGGCAGGGCATAAATTTTCCTTAGAAGACTCTTTAAAAAAATTAATAGGAAGGGAGTTGTTTTATAATGCTCTTGAACAAAGTACACTAGATGGAACTGAATTTCTTAAAAATTGCCTGTGGTGGTCCTGCCCAAGTAGCAATCCTGATTCCTGTTTTACGGATGCATATTGTTGGGATCCTTATATTTGTGAGGAAAATATAACTAATTCTGATACAGATCCATGCTATGATATAAATAAACCTGGGATTAGGTACTATCTTTTAATGAATGCCGTTTATGATTTTTTAGTTTCTGAGTTTGGATTGTCTTATAGCTCAGATTATTTTAAATTTGATTCTTTTAACGATACATATTTTTCACCAGAAAAGTATTTTTTTCATTTTGGAAGGCGTTCAATTTATAGAGATTTAGGATGGTTATGGCCATACAAGGGTCAAGCACCAGGGTTAATAGGTCTTCCAGCAATGTGGGTAGATGTTCCACCTGTGCCAGATGCATCTGGCCAGCCTGCAAAGATATGTAAAGAAAGCAAATTTTATGGCTGGGTTTATACTGATGAAATTGCTCAGGGGACAGATAGAGGTTCAGGGTGTGCAAAGATTGTAGATTCAAGTTCAAGTTGCTGGATAGAGTCATATCCTTGTGAAAATAATAATCCATCTCCAATTCCAATTAATTTAAGTGTAAATAGAGGAGATGTTTGTAAGGAATATTATGATGCTTTCAAGGATGTGCCAAAGACATTCTTTAGTTATCATGATCCATCATGTGAACTTTATATTGATACAATGAATATAGGATGGGAAATTAATTATATTCCAGCTGGGATTGGACAAAAAAAATTGCTAGTTTGGTTTAAGGATAATTTAGGAAATTTAAAATGTTTTGAAAGACCTTTTGAGGCAGTAAATAATTGTGCCCAAACCGCTCCTACTGATTTTGTCTATTTATTTCCTTATAAAGATCATTTATTATATGAAAATTCTATTATTTTGGATTGGCTTCCATCAGCAAATGCAAATTATTATGATGTTTATTTTGGCGAAACTACAAATCCTCCATTAATTGTATCAAATATAACTGAAACGGAATATGAAGTTACCTTGTCCCCAGGTAAAACATACTACTGGAAAGTTGTGGCAAAAGGAGAAGGTGGGGAGCATATAGGACCAATTTGGGATTTTTCAACAGCAGAAACTTGTACAGCCCCTAATGTTCCATATATTAATAATTTGGCATATGATTTTGAACCTTGCGGCGATACGGGCATTTCAATACATTGGCCTCCTTTTTTAGGTGAGGATTGGAACGATGGATGCACGAGGAATTGTTATAAAAGAAGATATGATGTTTTTAGAAGAAAAGGAATAGAAAACTGGGAGAAGGTTCATAGCGAATATGCAACAGGCTATGAAGCTGGGGGACCAATGCCAGTACCAGATAGAGAATGGATAGATACAGAAATAGAAAATGATATAATATATGAATATAAAGTGAGATATATTAATAATTGCAGTTTATCTGCAGATACTGAAATAGATGAAGCAGAAGATAATGTATATGTTCCAAAATTAGTATCAATAATAGGAGATCCTCAGAATGTTTGCCCAAATAGCAATGTAATTCTAAGGGCGAATAATATTGATTTTGATTTTCAATGGTATATTAATGGCAATCCTATTTCTGGTGCAAACTCTTTAATATATAATGCAGATCAAAGTGGGCTTTATACTGTTTCTGGAAAACAAATCGTAAATAATGAAACATCTGAATATTGCAATGTTTCCTCAGAGCCATTTGAGGTTGAAATAAACCCTTGTCCATATATAATACTTGATTCATTAGGTATTCCAACAGAGATAGAAGGCGATGGTGACTCAGTAATTGAAGCAGGAGAAAAATGGAGCATAACAATTGCCCTAAAAAATATTGGGTCTATAGAAGCAAAAAGTGTTCAAGCAGGTTTAGAAGGAAATGGCTTGATAATTTATTATAATCCAAAAGATTTTGGAGATATTTTACCATTGCAAACTTCAATTAAGGAATTTATATTTTCACCAAATCCCTCGCTATGGTATAATACCTATCTTTGTGGAAGTCAAATATATTTAAGCCTAAAAAATATTAATTCAAATAATGGATCAATAATTTATAATGATATAAATAATTTTTATCCTTTAAAAATTGGGCAAAAAGAAGAAGAAATTTCAAATGCAGAAGACATAGTAGTAAATACAGGTTCTGTTGAAAAAACATTTATTCCGTCACCATCAGCACAAAAACCAGTTTACTCTTGCAATGTTTATTATAATTTATTAGGACAAGATACTAAAAAATGTCTTGAAGTAAAGTTAGTTAAAGGTTTTTTCGGGCTCACATTAAAAGATTATAATTCTGACCCAATTTATGATGCAACATCTTTTTATAATCAAAGAGGACCTGGAGAATACAAAATAAAAGTATCAAAAATGAATAGTTGTTCAGGAATATATTACTCAAAAAATAATAGAATGGTAATAGAAAAAGTTAAGCCAGAATGTGATAGTAAAATTTTAATTTATCCAGAGCAAGGCACGACGGCAGGGGGGACGGAGGTTCACATCTTCGGATCTGTTGGTTCATTTGAAAATGATGCCTCAATTTACTTTGACTTCTCAAACACCTGTCCACAAAATACAGACACAAGAATTCCAGT
>JBBISU010000059.1:0-19697 GCA_037441225.1 Acidobacteriota bacterium | reverse complement strand
ATATAATAATTATCATAATCACTAATGTTTGTCAAGTGGTTTTTGGCACAGGCTCCTTGTGGTCGCCCGCAACATACAATAATATAATGAAATTTATTTTTTTTTGCCTGATCATTAGTTATTCGGGCGGGGATAAGCCTAAGCCCCTACAAATTGCCACGATAATTCACACAAAACACGGAAAACGGACAGGGACAATGGACTGTTTCTCTACTGCTAAAAGGTAAAACTTTTATTTTCTATGATAAATCTGGCATAGTTCTTCTTTTGATTTATTAAGAATCCTTTGTATATTTTCTATATCTTTTATTGCTATTTTATCTTTTATAATTACTTTTATGAAATTTATCAAGGACCTATTAATTGAATCTGTTTTTTTTAGTGATATACCTTTATAATTAACCATTTTCCCTTCTTTTCTTCTCTCTATCAGTCCTGCTTCTACAAGCAAAGAAAGGTGCTTTGAAATAGTTGAAGGAGCAAGTTTTATTATTGGAATTATCTGACAGAGACAGAGGTTTCTGCCTTGAAGAGCCAGAAATATCCTCAAGCGATTTGGTTCACCTAATGCCTTGAAAATTTTTATTGTTCTATGAAAATTATTTTCATTCTTCATTTTTAAATCCAACTCCTTCTTCAGGAACAACTAAAACAGGCACAGGGCTTTCACAGGCAACATCATGTGATGTAGAGCCAATCAAATGTTTAATTCTTTTTCCTCTTCCATACCTTCCGAGGACAACTAAATTTGGTTTTATTTGCAATATAGATTCAATTATACCAGATACAGCATAATCAGTCTTTATTTCCGTTGTCACTTCATTTGCTCCTTCTTTAATGAGTTTTTCCTTTAAACCATTTAATCTTTCCATATCTTCTTTGTTAAATTCTTCTAATTTTTTTGCTAAATGGGGGAAAATGCGGCTTTTTTCCTGAATGTGTAAAAGATGCAAATGACTTTTTTTAGATTTTGCCAATTCAAAGGCAAAATTAACAGCCCCAGAACTTGCAGGTGAAAAATCTGTAGCAACTAAAACCTTATCAAGCAAGCAATTACAAAATTCTTTACATTTTTCCAATTGTAAATTTTTCAAAAGATTTATTTTGATTACAAGAACAGGCAATTGAACATATCTCAGGATAGCATTTGCAATGGAGCCCAAGCAAATTTCTTTTATCCAAGAAGCTCCATGTGAACCTATAACCACAACTTCAGCATTTTCTTCTCTTGCAATTTTTTCAATTTCAAGATAAGGCACACCAAAGGCAAGATGCCAGGAAGCATAAATTCCTGCATCTTGCAATTTCTTGGCTTGTTTTTCCAACTTTGGGGCATGATCTTGTCTCAACTTTTCTTCTAATCCTTCTGCTCCTCCCACATATCTTATATTATGTATATGGGCAATTGTCACTTTTGTAAGACCAAATGTTTTCCATCCTGCTATGCAATCAAGGGCAAGCTCGGATGCAGGAGACAGATCTGTTGCAAAGAGAATTCTTTTAAACATTTTTACCTCCTTCTATTGCTTTTTTTGGTTCTCCTTCAAACCAATGCCTGGTTGCAAGACAAAACTTGCAAACCGAAAGCATAACTGGAACTTCTACCAGAACCCCAACTACAGTTGCCAATGCAGCACCTGAATCTGCACCATATAATGCAATTGCAGTTGCAACAGCCAGTTCAAAAAAATTGGATGCACCAATCAAAGCACCTGGTGCAGCAATTTCATATTCAACTTTAAATAATTTCATTAAAAAATAAGTAAGAGATGAATTAAAATAAACTTGAATTAAAATTGGTATGGCAATTAACAAAACATGAAACCATCTCAAAATTATGTTATCTGCTTGAAAGGCAAAGATGAAAATAAGTGTAAGCAAAAGTGCCATAACAGTTAGTGGATGGAACAAAGCAACAAATTTTTCTGTAAACCACTCAACGCCTTTTACTTTAATCAAGTATATACGAGAAATCATACCCAAAGCAAGAGGAATGACAACAAAGATTAGAACTGACCAAAGGAGGACTTTGAAAGGTACTTCAAGATTTGTGGCACCTGAGACAAGAAATTTTACAATTGGAGCAAAAGCAAATAACATAATTAAATCATTTATTGAAACTTGAACCAAAGTATAAGCAGGATCTCCGTCAGAGAGATAAGACCAGACAAAGACCATTGCAGTGCAAGGTGCTGCAGCCAGAATAATCACACCTGCAATATACTGGCTTGCAAGCTCCAAACCTATAAGAGGCAGAAATATATTTTTGAAAAAAAGCCATCCAAAAAAAGCCATAGAAAATGGTTTAACCATCCAGTTTACAAAAATTGTAATTAAAAGCCCTTTTGGTTTTTTCCCTACATTTTTTAAAGATACAAAGTCAATTTTAAGCATCATTGGATAAATCATAAGCCATATCAGAACTGCAATTGGAATGTTTATATGTGACTCCTTTGCAAACTCCATGCTTCTTAAAAGTTCTATAATATCAGGGAAAATTTTTCCTAAGGCAATTCCTAATACCATACAAACAGCAACCCATAAAGTCAAGTATTTTTCGAAAAAGTTCATCTTTTTTTCCATATAAATTTATAACTCCTTTTTATAAATAAAATATTTCTACATTTCGTCATTTGGCGAATTATAAAATAAATATTTTATAAAGTCAAGTTATTTTTTTCCAATTTTAAATTAAATATTTTCTCTTACAATCTCCTTTATTGTGATAAAATTATTATATGGAAACTATTTCTATAATTTTAGGGGGAGGTGCAGGAAGCCGTCTTTTCCCTCTGACTTGTTTAAGGGCAAAGCCAGCAGTTCCCTTTGGTGGATATTTAAGATTGATTGATATTCCCTTATCAAATTGCATAAATTCCAAGATAGACAAAATATTTGTCTTAACACAATTTAATTCTGAAAGCTTAAACAGGCATCTGGCACAGACCTATAGATTTGATTTCTTCTCAAAGGGATGGGTTGACATCCTTGCTGCTTCCTTGACCCAAGAAAAAAGTGATTGGTATCAGGGAACTTCAGATGCAGTAAGGCAAAATTTAAGACATTTTAAAAGTTTAAGTTTTGATAATTATCTAATTTTAGCAGGGGATCATATTTATAGAATGGATTACAGAGAATTTTTAAAAACTCATATAGATTCAAAAGCAGATGTCACAGTTGCTTGTATATTTAAAAGTAAAAAAGAATTAAGTGAATATGGAGTTGCAGAGGTTGATCTCTTTGGAAGAATAAAAAAATTTATTGAAAAACCAAAAAAAGATTTATTAAAAAATTTGCCTGAAAAAAACCTTGTAAGTATGGGTATTTATATTTTTAAAAGGAAGGTTTTGGAAAAAGTTTTACAAAATAATGAATTGTCTGACTTTGGAAAAGATGTTTTACCATTTCTACTTTTGAAAGGCTATTCTTTGCAATGTCATAAATTTGATGGTTTCTGGGAAGATGTAGGAACCATAAAAAATTATTTTAAGGCAAATTTAATTTTGACAAAGAAAAATCCTCCTTTTAAGTTAAATGATCCTAATTGGCTTTTTTATACCCATCCAAGGTTTTTAGGAGCATCAAAAATTGAAAATTCAAAGCTTGAAGATGTTCTTTTAGCTGAGGGCTCCGAAGTAATTCAAAGTAGTATAAAAAATTCAATAATTGGTTTGAGATCAATAATAGGAAAGAATTGTGAAATTGAAAATTCAATAATTATGGGAAATGATTATTACTCAGAAGAAATTGGAGGAAAGAAATTAGGAATTGGTGAAAATTGCCTTATAAAAAAAGCAATAATTGATAAAAATTCTTATATTGGGAAAAATTCAATAATATGGAATAAGGGAAAAATACAGAATTTAGATGGTAATAATTTCTATATAAGAGATGGAATTTTAATTATTCCAAAAAATTCAGTTATTAAAGATAATTCAAAAATACCTTAAAACTTTTTACATCCCTTTCCATAAGCCATGGAGATTGCAATACTCGAGGGCATAGCACTCCTTTGGCTTTACTTCAAAAAATGCTTCTGATTTATCCCCTGGTTTTAAATATTTTTTGTAAGAAATCCCATCTGCAATAAGTTCAATTAAAACAATATAATGTTTTTCTTCCATTGGATGTGGAACGCTTCCAACCACAACCCTTACACCATTTTCTTCTCTTTGAATTACCGGGATGTGTTTTTCAGTTGATGCTTCTGTTGTGTTTTCTTTAAGTTCAACCATTGGTTGACCACAACATACAAGCACTCCACCACCAACAAAAGAAATTTGAACTACATTTCCACAAACGTTACATTTGTAATAAGCTCCTTGTTTCATATTACCTCCTTATTTTTTTTTATTTAAACAAAAAGAACCATCAAAAAATTCCAATAATTTTTAACAATAAATATATTCATCTACTAATTTTTTTATTTCCTCTGGTTTGTTTTGTAATTTTTTATTTAATTCCTTATCATTGTATCCTTTTAATTTTTTTACAACTCCCTCTATTACAATTTTTGAAAAAACTCCATCCTTTTCATAAATTTCCCTTTGTTTTAAAAGGTTTAAAGCAGATTCCCAGCATGAAGAAGGAAGTTTTGGTAATTTCTTTAATGCCTCTTTATATTCAGAGGAAAATATATTTTTATTTACATATAGTTTTTCTGCCAGATCAAGAGAATCCACCATTTCCAAGCCATATCTGGCTGCCACTGCAAGACCTGAAAGCAAAAGGTATACATCAGCAGAGCCATCGGGACATCTAAATTCTATTGTTTGATTCTCCGAAAATTTTTTAAATTCTTCTTTTTCTTTAGGATTTGCTATTCTTATCATATCTTCTACCCCACTCCATCCAAGAGGAACTCTTACAAGAACAGATCTATTTCTATCTCCCCAGCAAATATTTGTAGGTGCTTCCTGATGAGAAACCAATCTCAAATAAGATATTGGTACTGTATTCCCAAAAGCAGTAAGAGATGGAGATAAACTTAAAAAGCCAGAAATCACTTTTTTGCCACATCACTTAAACCATATTTCCCTACCATCATATTTTTTTTATTTTTAATTAATCTACAATGGATATGAAGGCCTGAACCAGCATTCCCTATAGATATTTTTGGTGCAAAGGTTAAAATTAAGCCATATTTATAACCAATTTTTCTTAAAATCCATTTTGCAATAACAATTTGATCTGCTGAATCTTCTAATGGCACTGGCAACATTTCAATTTCAATTTTATTTTCTTTTAAATTTTTACCAGTTTTCTGCAAGGATTTCATAATATGCTTTTGGATGGGCACAGGCAGGACATTTTTCTGGTGCTTCTGTTCCTTTATGCAAATACCCACAATTTGAACATTTCCAGACAACTTCTTTTTTCTTTTTAAAAACAGTTCCATTTTTTATATTTTCAGCAAGCTCCCTGTATCTTTTTTCATGCTGCCTTTCTGAAACAGCAATGGCTTCAAAGAGAAGTGCAATTTCTTCAAAACCTTCTTCCCTTGCAATCCTTGCAAATTCAGGATACATCTTTGTTTGTTCATAATTTTCTCCTGCTTCTGCTGCTTTTAAATTTTCATAAGTACTTCCTATTTTTCCAGCAGGAAATGAAGCCTGGATTTCCACTTCACCACCTTCCAGAAAAGAAAAAAATCTTTTTGCATGTTCCTTTTCATGGTTTGCTGTTTCTTCAAAAATGTTTGCAATTTGAACAAAACCTTCTTTTTTTGCTTGTGATGCAAAAAAGGTATACCTGTTCCTTGCTTGTGATTCACCTGCAAAAGCAGTCAAAAGATTTTTTTCAGTTTTAGTACCTTTTATTGATTTCATATATACCTCCTAAATTAAAATTTTGTTATTACATGATTTTTATAAAAACAAAAAAATAATACTACATTTAAAATTAATTGTCAAATAAAGTAATTTTCTATCATTAGCAAGCTCAAAATTAAAATGGCTTTAAAAAGCAATGCGTAAGGCATGCCCATAAAATTTAATCTTTTAAAATGAAGTAAGAAAAGAAAAAAAAGTGAAATAATTAAAATTCAATAAAAATCAAATGAAAAATAATAGAAATAAATAAACAATTTTTAAAAACTTTATTCCTAATTTAAAGTAAAATTTGCATAAATTTTATATTCTTTTTCCTGAAAATCTTATTATAAAAAATAAAAATTAAAGAAATAATTATAAAAATTAAACTTATTATTTGACTTATCTTTAAATTTAAAATTTCCTTTCCCCTATAATCGTCCCTTAAGAATTCAATAAAAAATCTAAAATTTGAATATAGAAATATATATTTTAAAAAAATTTCACCATTAAATTTTATATTTTTCTTAAATGTTAAATGTAAAAATAAGAAAAGGCAATATATTGATTCTATAATCTGTATAGGGAATCTTTCAAAAAAAAATAAGTGTTTCCCATAGCAACAACCACTTAAAAAGCATCCAATTCTTCCTATGCTCTGGGCAATGGAAAGGGAAGGAGCTAAAATATCGCAATTGTAAAGAAAAGATACTTTTTGCTTTAATGATTTATAATAAAGAAAAAAGCTTCCAAATAAAAAGCCACCATAAAAAAATCCTGTTGAATGAGTAAAATCGCTTAATTTAACCTTATAATTGCTAATATAATTAAACCAAAAATATCCAAATAGCCTTGAACCAATTAAGGAAAAAATCAATACTTTTAATGAGATTTCAAAATAAGTTTCAAATTTTAATTTCTTTTCCTTGCAATTTGAATAAAGAATTAAGAAAGCAGAAATTCCTGCAAGGGTATAAAAAATTCCATAATAATTTACCATTTTGCTTTTATAGCTTCTTCTGCAAGCTTTTTCAATTCTTCTTTTTCAATTCCATCTCTGTATTTCATTAAAATTTCCTTAAATTTTTCCTTTCCATAATATTCTTCCATTGTTAATACAATTCCAAAGGATAAATAATATAAATCATCATAATGCTTCCAGAAATCATAAATGTATTTCCTTATTTTTTCATTTGATCTTAATGTAATTTTCATAAAAAGAATTTTATTTGAATGTTTCTTTATAAGTTTCCAGTCCCTAAATTCCCAAACTTCTTGGTATAAATTCATATCATTTTTTATATTTTCAAATCTATCTATCATTTTTTCATAATTTTTATAACTTACTTTTTTTAAAAATATGTATCTTGTAAGTTCGGCAAAGCCTTCCTCAAGCCAACATATAACATACTTATTCCTCAATTTATTTTTTAATTGAAAATTTATAAAATAAGAATGCGAAAACTCATGTATAAAATAGGATATTGATGATTTCAAATATTCATCCCAATTGACATCATCTTTAATTAAGAATATAAAACTTCTTATAATTATAAAATCCTTATCTTCTTCTTTCTTAAATTTGGATTTTGAATTTACAAAATTATCCTGCCAATATTCTAAATATAATATAAATTTTACAGGTTTTTTCTTAAACAATTCCTGTCCAAAATTTAGATATTCGTTTAGTATTTCTATTCCATCATTAAAATATTTATAAATTTTTTCATAAATAATATCACTATTAATATTTGTATAAAGGGAAATAATTATATTGCAATTGTTAAGTTTTTTCTCAAACCTTAATGGAAGCTTTTCTATCTGAAGAAACTTATTCAAATCTATTATATTTTTTGATGGCTCCATATAATCCATTCTATATAAATTGCAAGAAAAAAAGAGCACAAGCCAAAGTAATAAAAGTAACTTTTTAAAAAAGCCTGTGCTCTTTAACATATATTATGACCTTAAATAATCTAATACATTCAATATTTTTAAATAAATGCTAAATAAATTTGATGAATAAAAGGGATCTATAATCCAATCATCAGATTTGTTCCCTCCATTTTGCCCATCAAATTTAGACATAATGTCATTTCTTAATTTTTCGTAAGCACCATTTGGATTTTTTGCAATTATCATATTTTTGACTGCATCAATTTTGTTAACAATTGCTCTCCTTTTATTATCAGGATTATCTCCAAATGCTTCATTAGGTATTTCATAAAAAGCAGATTTCAAGTGATCAGATAATATTTCACCAATATTTGTGAAATGTTCAATATGACTTATAATATTACCATTTGCATAAGTATTTATTACAATATTAAAATTATCATATACATATGAATCTTTAGAGTACAAGAAAACATCTCCCAAAACTATATTAAAGGATATTGTAATATAATTATTTGGATCCATTTTATTTATAATATTTTCCAAAATTTCTTTTTCATAATAACTTATTTCTGCATTTAATACTATTTTATCCCCTATGTCCTGCCTTAAAAATCTTGGATTTAAAATTTCTGCTTTTAATCCCTCATATTTATCAATAAATGCAACAGCGGTTGGAGTTGGTCCTGTTATTTTATCATAATGTAACCAAACTGGTTTTGATATCTCAATGGAAATTTTTGAATTGATTATTATCTGAAAATCAGGAAAAGCTATAGGGATAACCCAGTGACTTTGCCACAAGCAATAATAAGGGCTTAAAAAATCTCCTACATGACATGATCTTTCTTCGGGCTCAAGACAAGAAGAACTTATTATAAGTAAAAGTAATGCAAAAATTATTAATAAAATTCTTTTCATAAAAAACATATAGAACCTCCTTTTAAAATTTTTTTTAAATTTTTAATAATTTATTTTTTCTTAAATTCAGGAGGTCCTCTCCCTCTCTCTCTATGCTTTCAAAATTTTTAAATTTTCTTCCTGTTCTTATTCCAAAAATTTTATGGAAATCTATTTGAATTAAATAAATAAATACTAAAAAGCAACTTAAAACTTTTAGAATATTTATATTATAGCAAAATAATTTTGTTTATCAAATTATTTATTTGCCTCAAGCAAAATCCTTTTGAAAATGCTTCATTGCCTCAAAACAAAACAATTTGAAATTAAATGAGGCAACTTTGTTATTATAGTGCCTTTAACCTTATCATAGCCTGTAAATTATTGTATTTAACAGATCGGCACAAGGCCGAGGCCTACACTATTGCGCTAATGCCCTAATTTTAAAGAGAGATCCATAATTTGCTGCTTCTTCTGTTTTGCAAAAAGTAAAACCTTTTATAATTTAACCTTTTAAAATACATCTTTTTAAATCTCATTTCTCTGGTTTGTAAGAGAATTATGCCAATATATCTGAAATCCTTACATAACCTAAATAGTCATTTGATCAAGGTTTAAGAGATGCTTTGGCAAAAAAGTTATATAATGGAAAAGGAAAAACTTTAATATTTGTATGTAAAAATTTTAAAATTAGGATAATAATAATTTAAGATATATTCAAAACTCAAACCAAAGGAAGCCATACCAAAGGCACCTTCTTGACATAAGCCAACTCCATGCCCCCAGCCACTACCATAAAAATACCATCCATCAGGTGCTTCTAATATTTCAAATAAGATTTCAGGAAGCCCTAATTTAAATCTTACATCCAATCTTTCCAGAAAGACTTCTTTTTTTTCTCCTTCAATCTTTAATTTCAAAACCCTTCCTTCAGTTGATTTTTTCAAAACTTCAATCTTTTCAACTTTTTTAAGATTTAATTTAGATGCAATTTCTTCCTTCTTTAAAAATATAAGCCACCTTGCTTTTTCTGCCCTTCCATCAGCATATTCTTCTATCATTGGTTCTTCTTTTTCTATGCTCAAAATATTATCATTGTACAAAGTTAAATTAATCTTATCTGCTGGATAAATTTTTAATTTTTCAATATTTAAAAATTCATTGTTTTTTTTCAAGAATAAAATTGTATTTTTATTAAGGCAAAAGGGATTTTCTTCCTGCAAAAGATAAATTTTATCTTCCAGAAGATAAGAAAAAATACCAGAAAGGTTTTTAATTTCTCCCTTTAAAAAATATATTTTGTATGCTAACTGCCATAACAAATTTTCTCCCTTTTCACCTTTTAAATATGAGATATATAAATCTTTAAATAAAGGAAGGGAAAACAAACTCTTGCAATCTTTTCCCCTTTCTTTAAAAAAATTTAAAAAACCTCTACAAAAATCTTTTTTTTCTTTTATTCCAAAATATTTTTCAATTCCAAACTTAAAATCCCCATTCCATAGCAAACTTAATAAAGCACCTTCTTTTTTTAATTCAGTTTTAAAATTTGATTTTATTTCAAAAAATGGAAGTTCAAAACAGGGCTTTGAAGGAAAATCTTTTGAATTTTCACCTAATGGGAATATATCCTTTCCATAAGCAAGATGCCCTCCACAGGTTGCCATATAAAATGCCTCTACAACATCTCCTTTTTCATCAATTAAAACAATCCCCTTTGTTTCTTTTACTGCTTTGTTTGAAAGTTCTGCCTCTGCACTTGCACCACCATATACCTGGCAGGTAGGTGTTGCACATAAATCATAAAATTTATTCATTGGTTTTTTTATTTTAAAAATCCCATAGGATCTTGCTACTATTGCTTGTGCTTTTAAAGCTTCCAAGGAAGGATATTTCTTTGGTCCCATTTCTTTTGGCACAACACCTAAAAGGTAATCCTCAACAGGAAGTTTGTTTATTATCAACATTTTATTTTTATTTTCAATTAAAAATAATGCTCCTCTATAATTTATGTCTTCAAAATTTAAAAGATTATTATCCTTTGGTTTTAAATGGACAATTGTGCCACCTTCTATCCTTTGACCACAAAAATCTTCCAGGAATATCCTTCCTCTTTCAACTTTAAAATAAACAGGTGGTGTCAAGATATATTTTCCAGATAAAATTTTCCCTTCCGATTTAATTTTTGCTTCTGAGACCTCTTTTAGAAAAACCCTAATCTCTGGTTCTTTTAAAAGAAAAAAAAGGATCAAAAAAAATATCATTACCAGGATGTCTCAAGTTTTCCTGTTAGATTTTCAACTGCTTCTAAGATTTCACAGGATTTTACAAGTTCTTTCATTTTGTTGTGGTCATAAAAAAGAGGCCTGTCTTCTTCTAAGTGTTGAATATTTTTTCTTATAACAGAATGGGCAACCTTTGTTCCTTTTCCAAAGTTAAAGTCTCTGAAATCCAATGCTTGAGCTGCTGCCATAAATTCTATACCTAATATTCCATAAGCATTATTTAAAATTAAGTTATTTTTTAAGGCAGTATTCATCCCCATTGAAACAAAGTCCTCTTGATCTGCTGCTGCTGGGATTGATTGGATTGAAGCAGGAGTTGAATTTATCCTTTGCTCTACAATGAGCATATCTGCTGTGTATTGAGAAAGCATAAATCCAGAAAACATACCTGCACCTTTTGTCAAAAAAGGAGGGAGTCCAACGGAAAGGGCAGGATTGAGTAAGCGATTTAACCTTCTTTCTGATAAAACGCAAACCATACAAATTCCAGCTCCAACCATATCCATTGGAAGGGATACAGGAGTTCCTTGAAAATTTGCACCTGTTAAAACAACCTTTTCATCTGCTAAAAAAATTGGGTTATCCCCCACTCCATTTAATTCAATTTCGCATTGCTCCCTTGCCCATCTTAAAGCATCCCTTAATGCACCAATTACCTGAGGGGTTGATCTCATTGAATAAGCATCTTGAACCTTTACTTTTAATTTTCCTGAAATCAAATCAGAACCATCCATAATTTTTTGCAAATTTTTTGCACATTTTATAGCACCAGAAAATCCCCTCAAATTATGCAGTTTTACATTATAAGGTTTCATATTTGCCATAAGAGCTTCCAAGGTCATTGCAGCTGCAATTTCTGCCTGAGCTACCCATCTTTCAGTATCGTAAAGTAAAAGGTAGCTCATTCCAGCAAGGAAGTTTGAACCATTTATAGTTCCTAAACCATCTCTTGCTTCAAAAACAATTGGCTTTATCCCAGCCATTTCAAAGGCTTTTTTTGTTGGATATTTTTGTCCTCCATAAAAAGCTTCTCCTTCACCCAAAAGGCATAAGGCAATCTGGCTCATAGGTGAAAGGTCTCCACAGGCACCAACACTTCCATGTTTGCAAACAACAGGAGTAACACCCTTGTTTAACATATCAACAAGCGTCTGAGTAACTTCTAACCTTACAGCAGAATAGCCCTTTGCATGGACATTTACCCTTGAAACCATTGCTGCCCTTACATGCTCAATTGGTGCTGGATCCCCAATCCCAGCTGCGTGGTTATAAATTAAATATTTTTGAAATTCCTTTATTTTTTCAGGAGGCAGAGAAACAGAAGCAAGTTCTCCAATCCCTGTATTGACACCATACATTATTTCCCCTTGCTTTATCTTTTCTTCCAAAAAATTTCTGCATTTTTTTATTCTTTCAATTGCATCAGAGGAAAGTTCAACCCTTTCATTTTCCCTTGCAACTTTTACAACATCTTCTATCTTTAAATTATTACCATTTATAATAACAGTCATAGTACCCCCTAAAATTTTATTAAAACATTTTATCATATAAAAATATAAAAAGTGAAACCTTAATTTAGCCCAAAGGATAATTGAATGAAAAGGTTATTTGTAATTGGAACTTTAATTTAAACGGTTATATATGTCTCTTAGATCTTGCAAGAAAAATTTATTTGAATCTATTGAATTTTTAAGGGAAAAACAATTAGCCATTTATGCTAAAAGTGATGGTTTTGGGTTATAAAATTTAAAAATAAATTATAATGGATTTTAAAATTTTCAATTAAAAGGTCTGGCTCGTATTTCTCAAGTTCTTCTTTTTTATGAAAGCCAGAAAAAACAGCAATGGAGATAAAATTGTTTACCTTTGCAGATTTTATATCAGCAGGGGCATCTCCTATTACATAAACATTTTGCTTATCTATTTTTTGATTAAATAAATTTTCAGCTCTTGCCTTTGCAATTGGAGGCAGTTCTGCTCTTAACTTTCCATCAGTTCCATAAGCACCAATTTTAAAATAATTCCATAAATTTACACTTGAAAGTTTGATCCTTGCCCCTTCTGGTGTATTTCCAGTGCATAAACCCAAAATAAAATTTTCATCTTTTGATAAATCTTCTAATATCTCTTTTACTCCATCTTTAATGATTACCTTTTTAGGAATTAAATTTTTCTCTAAAATTTTTTCGTACAATCTCAATGTTTCATTAACTTTTTGATTTATATAACTTTCATCAAAGCCAGCTCCCTTCATAAGTTCAAAAACAATGACTGGGTCTAATTTCCCAGACCAGGAAAAATTATCAATTGACCCTTCTGTTCCAAAAATTTCCTTTAAAGCAAATCTAAAGGCTTCCTTTGCTTGTCCAAAAGTTGTGAGAATTGTTCCATCTATATCAAAAAGCAAGAGTTTCTTTTCTTTCATAATTCCCCTTTAAAATTATACTTTCAATATTTATAAAACCATCATTTTTGTTTAAAAACCTATCAATTTTAATGTTTTCTCCTATTTCGATAACATTAAATCCCACAAACCCCTTTTCTTTTTTCCTTCCCCTCTCTGTTGTAGAAGTTGAAGAAAAAAACAAATAAATATTTTTTTTTAATTTTGGATAAAAATCTTTTAAATTGCAAAAAAATCTATTATGATAATGACCTGATAAAATTAAATCAGGCGGATATTCACCAAATAAATCAATTAAGTTTGGAGCACCCCATATTGTCCTGTCTCTGTCAGTTGGATCTGCATAAATTATTGGATGATGGATTAAAATAATTATAATTTGAGAAGGAGAGGTCCTTAAAATCTTTTTTCTTAAATTTTCAATTTGTTTTCTTTTTATCCTGCCTTCTGATGAAGTAAAATTGTGGGCAGAAGATAAGCCAAAAACACAAACTTTTTTTGTTATAATTTCTGGTTCTAACTCTTCCTGAAAATATTTTTTATATCTATAAAAAGGTGCAAAAAATCTAAGATGGACTGGATATAAGGGAACATCGTGGTTTCCTGGCACTGCTATGTAAGGAACTTCAAAAGAGTCCAAATATCTTTTAACAGCTAAAAACTCCCTTTTCTTTGCCCTTTGAGTTAAGTCGCCAGTTATTAATAGGTAATCAAATTTTCCATTTTTTACAAATTCCAATAAACTGTTAGAAAATTTGGGAGAAAACTTTTTTCCCCAATGCAAATCTGACAGATGAAGAAATCTCACTTTCCTTTATTTTCTTGAAGCAGTTTAATTAATTCTTCTGAGCCAATGGCAAAAGCAATCTTGGATAATTGTTCAACTATCTCCTTCCCTTTCCAGTAGCCAATAAAATACCCTAAGCTTAAAGATAATCCTAAGGAAAGGAAAGGATTTCTTTTGACAAATTCTTCCCCTGCCTTAATTATGATTTTTTCTTCAATCTTTAATTTTTCTGACAATGTAGCCCAATAAAAAGCCCACACCAAAACCAATCAAAAGGGCTTTACCTGGATTTTCCTGAATAAAGGTCTTTGCCTGATTTACCATTTTTTTCCAATTTACACCTTCAAGCCTTTCTTTAAACTCTTCAAAGGCTTTTTCGTTTTCTTCGCTTTCAATCAAAGATTTTTCTTTTTCCATACATACCTCCTTCTTTTAATTATAACATGAAAATTAAGATAAAGGTTAACAATGCTTTGCTCTAATTCTATAAACCAATTTTGCTTCATCATTCTTTGGAACTTTTACATTAAAGATAATTTGAAATGCCTCATCTTTTTCAAAGGGATGGGTATTGGAAAGCATTATCCAATCACCTCCAATTGGCTCTACAACTTTTACTATAATATCTTCTTCTTTGTGATTTCTAATTAAAATTTCATACTCCATCTCATAAACACAATTTGAAATTGTTTTAAAGTCCTTTTGTTTTCTCTAAAGAGACAATATCAAAAGCTTTTCCCACTGAAAGTTTTATCATTTCATCTTTTGGAGTGTGGTCGATTAAGTCCTCTCCAATGAATTGATCAGAGCCATCTTTATCTTTTTGATAAACTCTCACAGTTCCTTTTGGAAGGGGCACACCTAAATTATTTTTTTCTTCATTTTTAAATTTTAATAAAACTTCTGCTTTTTGCATTTCCTCTTCTGTATACCTTTGAGTATAATACCATATTGGCCCAGTTAAAAGATACTCCCTTTCAATTGGAATATTATCTCCTTTTAAAAGTTCAATTTGCTTTTGTTGTTTGTCATTTATATCTGTTTTCCTTTTCATTGTATATAAATGGTATTCAAAAAATGGTTTTTCCTCAACTTGGGGCGCCTCCCCAAGTACCGTTATTGCTTCTTCAAATTTGGGCTCTTCTTCTTCTATTTCAATTGTTTTCACATCCCCTGCAATTAATTTTAAATTTGCCTTTTTATATGCCCTTCCAGAATTGTTTGTAATTGTGACCCATCCAGTTAAGGATCCCAGGTTTCCTTTTTCATTTAAAGTTAAAACATAGTCGCAAATCCAGTTCATCTCAGTTGCAAGGTAAGATGTTTCAACGGTTCTTTTTCCTTTTTCACCTTCCAATAAAATTACAAGAGTTGGTTTTGCATAAAGATTTTCTGGAACTTCTTGGTATTCTAAATAAGAATAAACTGGATTTGATAAAATTTTTCCATCTACTTCCCAAACTGTTCCTGCATTTGTTGATAAAAGTTTTGCTCTTGTTTTCTTTAAAAAAGTTGAATTATTTTCCATTACATTTTGAACAAGGATTACTTCTTTCCCGAGGTATTTTTCCAAAAGTTTTTGGGGAGAAAGCAAATCATATTCATAGTTTTGTTCCAGCACTGTTAAGGGTTTCCCATTCTTAACATTGAAGGATAAGGTCTGGGACATTATTGTAGAAGGCACATCTACATAATTTAAAAAATGCTTTCCTGAACTTAAAAATTCAACTTCCCTTTCTTCTGTTATAAGGGCTCTGTTAGAATTGTAAATAGTTAAAAAAATTTCCTTTTGATCCTCAGATGTGGTTTTCAAATTTTCTTGTGAAAATAAGAGTACTGGAAAAAATAAAAAAACAAAAAGATTTTTCATAAGCACCCCATTAGATATTATATCATAATTATTATAAAAATAAATTTAGGGGTTTTTTTATATTTTTATTTATTCTCTTCCAGAAAATGGGGGATATTTATCATTGAAGAAAAGTCCCCAGTATGAATAGACCCTAACAGTCCACCTTACATATCCAGAAGCAAAATCAAATAAACTCTTTGGATATTTTCCAGTAAATAGAATAGCAAACCAGGCAATTAAGACAACAAAAAAGACACAAAAACCATAAAGACCAAGTAGAATTCCATGTGGAATCCAAACATAAAAAAATCCAAAAAATGTCTTTAATAAAAGCATTCCCCTTGAAAGTTTTTCAGGGTAATCAAATGATAACTTTACAGGATATTCCATTTTGATCACCTCCTTTATATTTATTAAATTAAACTTTTCTATTTAGAATAATTTCAACACCAACTGTTTTTGCAAATCTCAAAGCACCTGGCTTTTCTAAGTTTACTTGAACTTTTATGACTTTTTCATCTTCAAGACAAATTTTTGCTATTTTATATGCAAGGGCTTCAATTAAGAAAAATGATGAATTTTCAACTTCAGAAATTATTTTCTTTTTTAATATCTTGTAATCAACTGTATCTTCAATTGAATCACTTTCCATTGCTTTTTTTAAATCTGCCCATAAAGTAATATCAATTAAAACATCTTGTTTTTCAACCCTTTCAATATCATTTGTTCCAATAATTGTTCTTAAAAGAAGTCCCTTAATATAAATTTTTTCCAAGGTGCCTGCCTCCATCCAAATAAATTATCTGACCTGTTAAATATTCATTTTCAATTAAAAATTTTAATGTTTTTTTCATTTCTTCCTTTTCGCCTTTTCTCTTTAAAGGGACAAGTTTTATAATACTTTCCAAATATTTTTCATCTTTCCCTTTCGGTGGCAAAAACACACCAGGGGCAATTCCATTTACCCTAATATCAGGGGCAAAAGATATTGCTAAATGTTTTGTAATTTCATATAAAAGCTTTTTGCTTAAACCATAACTAAAATGTGTAAAATCATATTGGTGAACCCTGGCATCAATTATATTTATTATAAGCCCTTTTTTTAATTTTTCTTTAAATTCAATTGAAAGTTTTAATGGAACATAAGAATTAATTTTAATTGTTTCAAAAAAATTTTCTTCTGACACATCAAATATCTTTTCTTCAATAAAAATTGATGCATTGTTTACTAAAATATCTATTTTCTTTGAAATATTTTGGGCTTCTTCTATAAGCCCATAGGAATAATTTCTTAAATCCTTTTTTATTAAAAAACAAGAGACCTTTAATTTTTCAATTTCTTCTTTTGTTTTTATTGCTTCTTTTTCAGAAGAATTATAATGAAGTATTATGTTATATCCTTCTTCTGCAAGTGACAAAGAAATCATCTTCCCCAATCTTTTTGCACCACCTGTAATTAAGGCAGTTTTCATATTTTAAAAGTATATCAAAATTTTAAGCTTTAATCCATTTAATAACTTCTTTTATGTTTGGTCTTTTTCCATACATTAAAATTCCAGTTCTATATATCTTTCCACTTAAATAGATAATAAAAATTACAGTCAAAGAAGTCAAAAAAACAGATAAAATTATCTGCCACAAAGGAGGTGTTTCAACAAGCATCCTTAAATAAAAGAGTAAAGGGGTAAAAAAAGGAATTAAGGATAAGATTATTGCAATAGTTGAATTTGGTTCTTGAATTATCATTTGCATCAGAAGAACAGGGAGGATTAATGGAAGAATTAAAATTGTTGACATCTGTTGTGCTTCTTGTTCTGATGAAAAAAGTGAACCTATGGCAGCATATAAAGAAGCATAAAGAAGATAACCTAATACAAAAAAGACAACAAAAAATATAATTTGTATAAGATTTAAAGAAGGTAAATTTGCTACTCCAAAGCCAAAAGTTGCTGAAAAAGACAACATCAAGAAAGCAAGAACCCAAATAATGATTTGGGTAATTCCTGCAAAAGCAACCCCTAAGATTTTTCCAAACATCAATTTAAAGGGTGAAATTGATGAGATGAGGATTTCTACAACCCTTGTATTTTTTTCTTCAAGAACAGCCCTTAAAATATGTGCTCCATAGCCAATGATTGCTGTATATAAAATAATAAATAAAACAAAAATGGCAAAAAAGGAAGTCAAAGCACCTTCTTTTTTTTCTTTGCCTTTTTCAATTTTAATTCCTTCTAAATTTAATCTGTGAAGGATCTTATCCATTTTATCTTTGTCTAAGTTTAAGTCCTCAGCTGCTTTTTTTGTTATTGCATTATTTAAAATTTTTTCAACTTTACTTAAAAGTGAAAAATTTGAAAGATTTCTTGCATAAAACTTTGCTTCTTTTACATTGAAAAGATTTTCTGGAATAATTAGAACACCATCGACTTCTTTCTTTTCAACCTTTTCTTTTAATTCTTCTAAATCAATGTTATCTCCATTTAAAATTTCCAATTTTATCTTTGAAATTTCTTCTGTTTTTTCAAATTCTTTTTCTTCAAAATATTTAAATAAGGATTTACTTTCATCTTTTACATAAATTGTATTGGTTGTTTTTTGTTTAGAAACTAATAAAAGTGGTAATACTGTTATGCCCAACATTAAAAGAGGGAAAAAAATTGTAGAGATCCAAAAAGAAATTGATTTAACCAGTTGTAAATATTCTTTCTTTAAAACAACAAAAGAATTATTCATTTTTCACCACCTTTAAAAATATTTCTTCAAGGGTTGGCGAGTCCTTAGTAAAACTTTCAATATTTATACCCTTTGAAATAATTTTTTGAAGGTACTCAGAAGGATTCAAATTTTCTGGAAGCGTTATTTGATAAAAACCATCCTTTTTTATTACATTTGCACCAAATTCTTTAAGTTTATCAGCTTCTTCTTTTGTTTCTATTCTTATTCTGTTTTCAGCAAATTTTTCTTTTATTTCTTTTAAAGACCCTTCTAAGACAATTTCACCTTTATTTATCAATGCTAATTTTTCAATGATTTGCTCTGCCTGTAATAATATGTGAGTTGAAAAGATAATCGTTTTTCCTTCCCTATGCATCCTAAAAATTTCTTCTTTTAAAATTTGCTGGTTTATTGGATCAAGTCCTGTAAAGGGTTCATCAAGGATTAAAATATCTGGATTATGTAAAATACAACCAATGAATTGGACTTTTTGTTGCATCCCTTTTGAAAGGGTCTCAACTTTTTTATCTTTCCATTCAATCAAACCAAATTTTTCCAGATACTCCAAAATTTTCTTCTTTGCTTCAGACCTTTTAACTTTTTTCAGTTCAGCAAAGTAAAGCAATTGGTCAATAACCTTCATCTTTCTATAAAGTCCTCTTTCTTCTGGCAAATAACCAATTCTATGCTGGACTCCCTCCCCTGGGGGCATACCATCAATTGTTACTTCTCCTCCATCGGGTTTATAAATATCCATAATAATTCTAATTGTCGTTGTCTTCCCTGCCCCATTTGGACCTAAAAACCCATAAATTGTTTTAGGAGGAATTGACAGATTTATGCCCTTTAACGCTTCAAAGCCATTAAAATTTTTCTTTAAACCTGATAAGTTTATCATAATTAAAAATACGACCTTTAATTTAAAAAGTTTTTAAAAATTTAAAAGGGCAGATTTTTTTGTTTTTCAATCATTTTCTTAAAAAAATATACCAAAAAATTTAACCCAAGTTGCTCAATTTTATTGATTAATAGTTTTTAATAATAAAGA
>JBBISU010000058.1:0-19706 GCA_037441225.1 Acidobacteriota bacterium | reverse complement strand
TTTTCCCCCTTTCCCCTTTAATCCTCTATCCCCCTAAAAAACAAAAGTCCAATATTTTATGGAATTCTACAAAATTTGATTTTTTATTTAAATTTTAGTATAATATTATAAGTTTTAGAAAAGGAGTATTATATGTTTGCTGTAATTGAAACAGGGGGAAAGCAATATCAAGTTTCCCCGGGAGATAGTATCTTAGTAGAACTAACTGGAGGAGCAAAAAAAGAGGTCTCCTTTAAAAAAGTTTTACTTATCAAAAATGATGGGGAATTAAAAATAGGAAATCCCTATATAAAAGGTGCTTCTGTTAAAGCAAAAGTTTTGGAAGAAGTAAAAGCACCAAAAGTTATAATTTTTAAGAAAAAGAGGAGAAAGCAATATAAAAGAACAAGGGGGCACAGGCAGAGGTATTTAAAAGTTTTAATTGAAGAAATTAAGGAGGGATAATATGGCACATAAAAAAGGTCAAGGTTCTTCAAGGAATGGAAGGGATAGTAATTCAAAAAGGTTAGGGGTAAAGAGATTTTCTGGGCAATGGGTTATTCAGGGCTCAATTTTAGTCAGGCAGAGGGGAACAAGATTTAAACCTGGTGAAAATGTTGGAATGGGAAAAGATCATACACTTTTTGCAAAGGTTTCAGGTTTTGTTCATTTTGAAGATAAAGGAACCTTAGGAAGATTTATTTATATAGAGCCAAAAAGCCAGCCAGCAAAATAAATTTAATTTATAAAATAATTAAATAGTGGAAAAAATCAAGTTTAAAAATTTCTTTAAAATTTATCTTTATCGTAATTCACTATTTAATTTTGTCAAAATAAGGGGGTAATATGTTTTATTTAAAGGCAAGGAGCAAAATAATATTTTTATTATTGATTTTTTTTCTTTTTTCTTGCAAGGAAAAGGAAAATAAAGATGTGAAAGAAAAATTAAAGAGATATAAGCCAATTGAAATAAACTGTAGCTTTTCTGGGCTACCAGATTGGGAAATTTCTGTCTTAAAAGAAATTTCAAAAGTTGAACCAATAATTGACGAATTATTTTTAATTCAAGTTCATAAGAAAAATTTGGAATGGTTAAATTCCATTAAAGATAAGGATGTAAGAGAATATTTTTTGATAAATTTTGGTCCCTGGGATCGCCTTGATGAAAACAAACCTTTTTGGGGGATTGCAAGTAAGCCAAAAGGTGCTTCTTTTTATCCAGAAAATTTAAAAAAAGAAGAGTTTGAAGAATATGTAAAGAACTTGCCAGAAGAAGAACAAAAAAATTTTAAAAGCTATTTTACTGTAATTGTCAGAGAAAATTCAAAGCTTAAACCAGTTCCTTATTCAAAATATTATGAAAATTATCTTTTAAAATTATCAGAAATCTTAAAGAAAGCAAGTGAACTTTCTGAAAGCCCTTCACTTAAAAGATTTTTGCAAAGCAGAGCACAAAGCTTTTTGACAAATGATTATTTTCAGTCAGATATGGATTGGATGGATGTAGGGGATACAAATTTAGAGATAACAATTGGTCCTTACGAGACCTATGAGGATGGTTTATTAGGGCTTAAAGCGTCTTTTGAAGCTTTTGTTGGAATAGTAAATAAAGAAGAAACAGAAAAATTAAAATTTGTTGAAGAGCATTTAAAAGAATTGGATCAAAATTTGCCATATCCAAAGGATTTTAAAGGACTTCAAAAGGGTTTAGTTTCTCCAATTAAAGTAATTGATCTTTTATTTTCAGCAGGGGATACAAAGGCAGGAATCCAAACAATTGCCTATAATTTGCCAAATGATGAAAATGTTGTGGCAAAGAAGGGAAGCAAAAAAGTTCTTTTAAAAAATGTAATTGAAGCAAAATATGAAGCAATTTTGAAGCCTATCTCTTTGGCTTTGCTTGAGCCAGAGATTCAAAGCTTTACATCAAAAGAAGCATTTTTTAATGAAACATTGTTCCACGAGGTCTCACATGGTTTAGGTCCTGGAATAATCTATCTTTCAAATGGAAAAGAAACGACAGTCAGAGAATCATTAAAAGATTTGTATTCCTTTTTAGAAGAAGCAAAGGCAGATGTTTCTTCTCTATATTTAATTGATTATCTTGTAAAAAATAAAAAGCTTCCAACTGCTATGGAAAATGAAAGCCCTGCCACATACCTTGCTTCTCTTTTTAGATCTATGAGGTTTGGGATACAAGAAGCACATGGAAAGGGAGTTCTATTGCAGTTTAACTGGCTTTATGAAAGAGGTGCAATAATAAGAAGTAAGGAAAGTAAATATATTTTAAATTTGGAAAAATTTAAAGATGGATTAAAGAGTCTTTTGGAAAAGATAATTTATCTTCAAGCAATGGGAGATTATGAAGGGACAAAAGAATTAGCCTTAAAATATACAAATCCCCCTGAGTTTTTAATTAAAGATTTGGAAAAACTTAAAAGTATCCCAACAGATATTAAGCCAATTTACAACTTAAATTTTTAAGAATTATTTTAGGGCTTCTGAGACCTTCCCAACAATCTTTGCACCTGGCTTTAATGTTTTTTTGCCTTCTTCCCAAGCAGCAGGGCAAACTTCTCCTGGATGGTTTGTCACATAAATATGTGCTTTTAATTTTCTTAAAAGTTCCTTTGCATTCCTTCCAACATTATCAAAAGAAATCTCAATTCCAACCAGCATTCCTTCTGGATTTATAATAAATGTTCCCCTATGGGCAAGCCCTGTTTCTTCATTTAAAACTCCAAATAATCTCGAAATTTTTCCAGTGGGATCTGCAACCATAGGGTATTTTACATTTTTTAAGAGTTTTTCTTCTTTAAGCCATGCAAGGTGGACGAACTTTGTATCTGTTGAGATAGCAAGAATTTCTGCTCCCAATTTTTTAAATTCCTCATAATGATCTGCCAAATCTTTTAATTCAGTTGGACAGATAAATGTAAAATCAGCAGGATAAAAGACCAAAATTGTCCATTTTTTATCCTTTCTTAATTGTTCGAAAGATATAATTCCAAAGTCATCTTTTAAAGGATCATAAATCTCCATCTCTTGTGATGGAACAAAATCACCAAGCTTTAAAGTTTCGCTCATAGTTCCCTCCTTAAAAATAATTTAATATTAAACAAAGGATTTCTAAAAAAAATTCCAATTTTGAGGTTTGGACCTATATTATATTGTTCGGGAAAAGATTTTTCCTTCTGTTTTTTTTAGATATTCATCAAAAACCATACAAATATTTCTTATAACCAATCTTCCCATTGATTTTACTTCAATTCTATCTTTTTTTATTTCCAAAAGCCCATCTTCTTCAAAAGCTTTTAAATTTTTAAGTTCTTCTTGAAAATGTTCATCAAAATTAATTTTATATTTTTCTTCAAATTCTTTTTTTATTATTATGAAATGGCACATAAAGCGGGTTATTAAATCCCTTCTTAAAACATCTTCTTCTTTAAGCCATATACCAATTGAAGTAGCAAAACCATCTTTTTTAATTTTTTCTTGATAAGAATTTAATTCCTTTTCATTTTGTGCATAAGAATTAGAAACTTGAGAGATGGAAGAAGAGCCAAAAGCAATAAGGTCGCATCCAGAATGGGTATTATAGCCCTGAAAATTTCTCCATAAAGTTCTATTTTGTAATGCTTTATATAATTCATCTTCTGGTTTTGCAAAATGGTCCATACCAATAAAAATATATCCTGCTTCTGTTAAAGTTTTGATTGTTCTTTCAAAGATTTTAAGTTTTTCTTCCTTTTTTGGAAGGGTTGCTTCTTTTATTGCTCTTTGTATTTTTATTTTTTCTGGAAGGTATGCAAAGTTAAAGAATGCAATCCTGTTTGGATTTAGTTCTATGACTTTATTTAAGGTATTTTGAAAATCAATTGAGTTTTGAAAGGGGAGCCCATAAACAAGATCAATATTTATGCTTTCAAATTCTGCTTCTTTACAATAATTTATAATTTCTTTTGTAAGTTCAAAGGGTTGGATTCTATTTATTGCTTTTTGAACCCTTTCATTAAAATCCTGTATACCCATTGAAATTCTATTAAAACCTAATTTCCTCATTAGAAATATGGATTCTTTATTTGCAGACCTTGGGTCAATTTCAATTCCAATTTCTGCCTCTTTTGTAAAAGAGAAATTTTCTGAAATTATTTTATATAGTTTTTCAATTTGCTTGTTTTTTAAAAAGGAAGGAGTTCCTCCACCCCAATGCATTTGTTCCACAGGTCTTTTGTTTGAAATTAAATTTTTAACGCTTTTAATTTCTTTCTCTAAAAATTTTAAATAGTCCTCGGCTAATTCTTTGTTTTTTGTATGAAAAACATTGCATCCACAAAACCAGCATCCAGCGCCACAAAAGGGTATATGGAAGTAAAGGGAAAGATTTGGTGGATTTTTGCCTTCATTTGATTTAATTAATGCTTTCTTATAATCTTCAATTGTGAAGTCCGGAGAAAAGTTTGGAACTGTTGGATAAGAAGTGTATCTTGGACCTTGTTTGTCATATTTTAAAAGTAAAGGTATATCAAAGGAAGGAATCTCAGTATTAATCATATTGCTTTCCTGATTTCCATAACTGCCATTTTAACTTTTGAGGGTTCTGTATTTGGTAGAACCCCATGACCTAAATTAAAAATGTGGGGATTTGGCATTGCTTCTTCTTTTATTCTTTTAACTTCTCTTGAAATTGCTGATGAGGAAAAAAGCAAAACATAAGGGTCAAGGTTTCCCTGAACTGGAAAGTCCTCTCCAAAATAATTCCTTGCTTCCTCAAAATTTGCAGAAGTATCAAGGGAGATGCAGGAAATTGGCAGGTTTTTTAAAATTTTATAATAAGGTGAAAGATAAAGTCCAAAATAAATAACAGGGGTATATTTTGAAATTTCTTCAATTAAACCATAAAGGATTGGAAAATAATACCTTTCAAAATAAAATAAGGGAAGGTTGTAAGCATTTGTATCAAAAACCTGTAAAACTTCTGCACCATAGGAAATCTGAGCTTGCAAATAATATTTTATATAGTCGCTTAAAATTTTTAATTTTTTAAAAAACAATACTGGTTCTTCATATAAAAATTCTTTTGTGTTATAAAAATCCCTTCCTGTTTTACCTTCTAAAAGATATGAAAAAACAGTAAAAGGACCACCAGCAAAACCAATTAATGTTTTAAAAGGAGATAAGTTTTTCCTTATCTCTTTAATTCCTTTAAATACAAAATTTAAATCTTTTTCAGGGTCTCTTAATTTAAATTCTATTTCTTTTTTTTCTCTTAAAATTTCAAAGCCAACTCCTTCTTCATATTTAATATCATAACCCAAAGGAGGAAGGATTACTAAAATATCAGAAAACAAAATTGCACCATCTAAATCGAAGAGTTCCACTGGCTCCAATGTTATTTTTGCTATCAATTCTGGTATTCTTATCATCTCTAAGAAACTATAATTCTTTCTTATCTCCTGATAACCAGGCAAATACCTCCCTGCTTGTCTCATAAACCATACAGGTGGAGGATTTTGTGCTTTTCTTTTTAAAACTTCATTAATCTTTTTCATATAAATAATTATACTCTGGATATTTTTTTTCAATAAGTTCTCTTAATTTTTGTTTAGCCATTGAATTGTATCTTCTAATTGTAACTTCATTTAATTTTAACATTTTTGCAATTTCATTATATTCCAGCTCAGAAACTTCCCTTAATACAAAAACAATCCTTTCTTTTGGATTTAAAAATTTTAGCAAACTATTAATTATATTAGCAATTTCTCCTTTTTCTTCTCTATCAAAATTTGATTGTAAATTTTCTTCAAAAATTTCACTGTGTTTATTTTTTCTTTTGTTTAAATGGCTATAGCAAAGGTTTGCAATTGTCTTATACAAATAACTTTTTAATGAACCTCTTTTTGGAAGAAAGGATTTTATATATTTAAAAAGCTTTAAAAATGCTTCCTGGCACAATTCTTGTGCATCATCTTTATTACCAACAAAATAATATGCTGTTCCAAGGAGTGGCTTTTGGTATTCATTAACTATTTTTTCAAATTCTTCCAGTTTTCCTTTTTTTATTGACTTTATTAACTCTTTTTCTTCTTCTTTATCCATTTTTTAATTTTAACATTTTTAATCCTTAAAAATTTTTAAAGTGGATTATCTTTTAAAATTTCTCTTAAAAGATTATGGTTATCCGAATGACCTGTCATATAAGCATCAACTTCACCAAAGATTGGCTTTCCAAGTAAATATAAATCACCAAAGAGGTCCAAAATTTTATGTCTTGAAAATTCCTTTTCAAATCTTAATTCTGTATTTAAAATACCATCTTCGCCAACTAAAATGAAATTATTTAATCTTCCACCTGAGCCAAGCCCCATCTTTTCAAGCTCTCCTATCTCTTTTAAAAATCCAAAGGTTCTGGCAGGTGCAATTTCTTCCATAAATTTTTGTGGTGAAGTATGTTCGTAGGTATAAGTTTCTTTACCAACAGGAGGCGGGTAATCCAGATTGTAGGTTATTTTTAAACCATTATAAGGTCTTATTATGATTTTTTCTCTCCCTTTTTCAACTTTATATTCCTTATTTATAACAATTGGTTTGATTTCTTTTTCTTGTTCTTCAATTCCTATTTCTTCAAAGACATTACAAAATTCTATGGCAGAGCCATCCATAACTGGTATTTCTGACTGAACTTTTACAATTAAATTTGTAATTCCAAAACTATGGCAGGCAGCAAGAAAATGCTCAATTGTAGAAATTAAGGCACCACCTTTTCCAATACAAGTGGCATAACCACTTTTTACAACATTTTCAAGAGATGCTGGAATTTCAATTCCTTGGGGAACTGTTGCAAATAAAATTCCAGTATTTGGAGGTGCAGGGTTTAAAATGAGCCCAGTTTTTAAACCTGAATGGAGCCCTACTCCATAAAGAACAGTGCTCTTTTTTATTGTTTTTTGTTTAATCAATTGTTTTTCTTTTGCTCTTTTTCTTTTTTCTTGCTTATTTTTTTTTATTCTTTTTTCTAATTTTTCTTCCTTTTCACTTTTTTGAAAAGGAATTATTTCAAAAATTTCTTTTCTTTCTTTAAGGTGATTTCTGTATTCTATCCCACTTTTTAAAGAAGAAATAACCCTTTCAATTGATAACGGTTTTTCAATGAAATCAAAAGCACCTTTTTTTACTGCTTCAACAGCAGTGGAAACTGTTCCATGGCCTGAAATCATAATAACTATTGTAGAGGGATCTTTCTCTTTGATTATTTTTAGAAGTTCTAACCCATCAATTTCTGGTAGCCAAATATCCAAAAATATAAAAGAGGGTTTTTCCTTTAAAAATGTATCAATGGCACTTTTGCCATCCCTTTCAGTTAAAACAAAAAAACCTTCTTCTTTTAAGATTAAACTTAATGCCTTTAAAATATTTTCTTCATCATCAACAATTAAAACCTTTTCCATTATTTCTTAAGCATCATAGAAAAATGAGCTTTCATTATGCATTTTCCCATAACAACAAATAAGCCCTTTTCTAATGCTTTCTTTCCTGCTTGATTGTTTACAATTCCTTCTTGCATCCAAACTGCTTTTGCCCCTCTTTTTATTGCCTCTTCTATCACTGGAGGGACATCCTCGGGCTTCCTAAAAATGTCAACAATATCTAATTTTATTTCTTCAGGAATAGCCAAAAGGGAAGGATAACATTTTCTTCCTAAAATTTCTTCTTGATTTGGATTTACTGGAATTATTTCATAACCCTGTTGAATTAAGTATTCTGCCACATGATAAGAATCCTTTTCAGGATTTGAAGAAAGTCCTACAACTGCAATTGTTTTTGCTTCCTTTAAAACTCTTTCTATTTCCTTATTATTAGGTAAAAAGGATGGAACTTCACATTTGTTTTTCATAAAAAAATTTTATCAAATTATTTTAGAATTTTCAATAGCATTGTTGAGGTCTTCAATTATATCTTCAGGGTCTTCTAAACCAACAGATAACCTAATTAAGGTATCAGTTAAGCCAAGTTTTTCTCTTATTTCTTTTGGAACTTCTGTATGGGTCATTGAAGCAGGATGTGTTACCATTGTTTCAGTTCCACCTAAGGATTCTGCAAGGGAACATAAATTTAAACTATTCATAAATCTTACTGCTCTTTCAAAATCACCTTTTAATTCAAAAGTAATCATACCTGAAAAACCCTTCATTTGCTTTTTTGCAATTTTATATTGAGGATGGCTTTTAAGTCCTGGATAAATTACTTTTTTAATCTCAAAATTTTCTTCTAAAAATTTTGAAATAATTTGAGCATTTTCACAATGTTTTTTCATCCTTATATGCAATGTTTTTAAACCAAGAAGTGTTAAGTAGCAATCAAAAGGAGATGGGACTGCTCCAATTGCTTTTTGATAAAACTTTAACTTTTCATAAAATTTTTCATCATTTGTTATAACTGCGCCACCAATAATCTGATTATGACCAGATAAATATTTTGTTGTGCTTTGAATTACAAGATCTGTACCAAATTCAAGTGGCTTTAAAAGATAAGGTGTTGCAAAAGTTGAATCAACAGCATAAATCAAATTATATTTTTTTGCAATTTTATTGAGTCCTTCTAAATCAGAGATGCATAAATTTGGATTTGAAGGGGTCTCAACCCAGAGCATTTTTGTATTATTTTTAACTGCCTTTTCAACTTCTTCTAAGTTTGTTGTATCAACATAAGAGACACTGAAATTGTTTGGAACAAATAAATTATTTAAAAGGCGTGAGACACCACCATACATATCAAGTGAAGCAACAATATTATCCCCTGCTTTAAGCAATCTAAAACAAGCATCACAAGCAGAAAGCCCTGAAGAAAAAGCAACAGCATATTTCCCACCTTCAATTAAAGCTAAATGCTCTTCTAAGATTTGTCTTGTTGGATTGGAAGCTCTTGTATAATCAAAGCCCTTGTTTTTTCCAATTTCTTCTAAAACATAGGTTGTGCTTTGATAAATAGGTGGTTCAATTGCCCCTGTTAAAGGGTCTCCTTTAAATTTTCCTCTAACAATTCTTGTATCTTCTTTCATAAGCACTCCTAAAAATTATTAGCTTATAATTATAGCATTATTATTATGCATTATTGGTATGTTTTGGCAAGAAAAATAATTTCAAATTGGCAAAAAGAGATATCTCATAACCATGGCTATGTTATAATTTTTGTATGACAATTAAATATTTGATAATCTTAGCAATTTTTTTAATTTTTATTCTTTTTTATTTAATAAATAAATTCCAGAAAAATAAACTTTTAAAATTTTTGCCCCTTTTTTATGATGGAAAAGTAAAAAGCCAATTTTTGTTTTATCCTAAGATATTTGGTTTTTACAATAGCATTTTTACAGAAGCAATTTTTTATCCTAAAAGTAAAAACAAACCTGCAATGTTAAAAATCTTAATTGATTATAGACAAAATGAGAGGTGGAGAATAAAAAGGAAAATTCCTTATGATATTGATTTTTCCTTTATGAAAAAGATTGAATTAGAAGATGAATATTTTAATCAAAATTTTACAATAAGGGCAAAGGGAGAAGAGTTTATAAGACCAATATTGCAAGATCCAAAAAAGAAAGAAATAATTAAAAAATTGTTTGAAAATAAAGAAAGTCAAATCTTAGAAGCAAAGAATGGAAAACTGATTTTTTTGCTTTCAAATATAACACCAGATAAAATTCAAGTTAATGAAATGGAAGAAATTTTGAGAAATTTACTTAATTTCTTCATTTAATTTTTTAAAAACTTTAAATTTCTTTATAAAACAATAAGGTTTATAACTTAATTTTGCCTTCCTTAAATTTTCAAGTCCTAAGTCCTGTTCTCTATTTATAAACTCATATTTTGAAGGAAGGATTTCTGCAAAACTTTTATTTATAAATTGATAAAGACCTTTATATTCTTCAATTGCTTTTTCAAAATTTACGACAAAGCTTTTACCCTTTTGGTTTTCTTCCCCTAAAACATAAGCAGAGGGCTTTCCATTTACATAATAAATAATTCCACATAATCTTAATTCATCCATTAAAAACAAAGCTTCTTTTGAACTTTCATAATCTCCTGATTCTTTATTTTTTGCCCATTCCTCCAAAATATTTAAGGCGTCCTTTAAATATTTTTTTAGCAATGGTTTTGCTTCATAAGAGTAATTTTTTTTAAATTGGGATATTAGATTTCTTTTTTTATGGTAAATTTTTCCTTTTAAATTTGCTAAATCTTCTCTTTTATAAATATAATCAAAGTTATCTCTATCTTCAAATATTTCAAATCCTTTTTCTTTTAGAATTTTTGATTGTTTTTCACTGGCATTTTTCATATAATCATATCGCTCAAATAAATCCATTAAAATTTTATCTTCAGGCAAACCAAAGGGTAAAAAAAAGAAATTCTTATTTTCTTCATTTCCTTCAAAGATATATAAATCTTTAATTCTTGCTACCTTATAATTATAGATATTTCTGAAAAGATAAAGTCCTGCAAAAGTAAATTCTGATATTCCTTCTTCTAACTCCTTAAAAAGGGGATTTAAAATATTTTTTTGTTCCAAAGAAATTGGGGCAAATTTAGGATATTCTTTAATCATTTTAAGATTTTCTAAAATGGCTTCCTTTGCTTTTGGTTGCCCTTAAAGCAGCTGAAGAGACAATCTGTGCAACAAGGTTTCCTTGGAATAATTCAAGGATTTTTTGTGTCAATCTGCTCTCATGATAAAATTTTCCCAATCTTTTTCCTAAATCAACCATCTCTGCTTGTGCTCTTTCAAGCCTTTCCTTTGTCCTTATTATCCCAACATAATTCCACATTGTTGATTTAATTAAATTCCAGTCCTGAAGAATTAAAGCAGGGTCTTCTTCATCCCTTGTTCCAGAAGAAACCCAGTCAGGTATAGAATCTTTTATATTCTTTTTCACCCTTTTTCCTTTATCTATTTTTTCAATTATATTTTCCGCAGAGGAAACACCCCATAAAAGCCCTTCAAGCAAACTTGTGGAAGCCAATCTATTTGCACCATGAATACCAGTGCAAGCAACTTCTCCAATAGCATATAAATTGCTTAATGTAGTTTCGCCTTCAATATTTGATAAGACACCTCCACAGCAATAATGGGCTGCTGGAACTACTGGGATAGGATCTTTTCTTATATCAATACCATATTTTAAACATTCTTTAAAGATTGATGGAAATTTTTTTTCAATTGGAATTTCATCTTTATAAAAATTTGCTAAATCTAAGAAAACAAATTCAGAATGTGTCTCAATCATTTCTTCTAAGATAGCCCTTGCAACCAAATCCCTTGGAGCTAAATCTTTTTGTTCTGGAGAATATTTATCCATAAAATATTCTCCTTTAATATTTTTTAAGCGAGCACCAGCTCCTCTTAATGCCTCTGAAATTAAAAATCTTGATGCCAGTGGATGGTACAAGGCAGTTGGATGAAACTGGACATATTCTGTATTTAATATATAAGCACCTGCCCTGTATGCCATTGAAATTCCTGCACCTATAGAACCTTCTACATTAGTGGAATGCAAAAATATTTTAGCAAAACCACCCATTGCAAGGACTGTAAAATCTGAAAGGAAAGCATAAACATCTTTTGTTTTGTTATCAAGGGCATAAACACCTATACATTCGTTATCAAGGTGGTATTTTAAAGAATAATCAGTGCTATGATGCCTTGTAGTTAACAAATCAATGGCTGTAAAATTTGTTAATAATTTTATATTTTCATATTTTTTAATTTCTTCAAGAAGTTTTTTTTGTATATGATAACCAGTTGAATCTTCTATATGGATTATCCTTGCAACAGAATGAGCTGCTTCAGAGATTAACTCTAATTTTTTGTTCTTTGTAGCAAAGGGGATTGAAAGTTCCCTTATTAATATTTTTTCAACAGTTTCCGGTCCTTTATTTGCGAGAAAATCAACTGCTGGCTCATAGCACAAATTATCGCCTGCCTTTAATATATCATTTTTTAAGAGTTCAGGAGAGTCCTCTTTTCCTTTGTAAACAATCCCTCCTTGTGCCTTTGCAGTATTACAATCCATTGGATCTTCTGATCTGGACAAAACAAGTACATCTATTCCTTTTTTTGCCAATGTTAAGGCACAAGAAAGCCCTGAAATTCCACAACCCAAAATGATACAAGAAAAATGCTCTCTTTTTTTAACCATTTAAATATTATAAACCATATTTTCTGTTAAATAAAAAAATGTTAAAATAAAAGTTTATGGATTTTATTAAAATAAAGGGTGCAAAGCAGCATAACTTAAAGAATATTGATATAGATATTCCAAGGAATAAATTTATTGTAATTACTGGTGTCTCTGGTTCAGGGAAGTCCTCTCTTGCTTTTGATACAATCTTTGCAGAAGGGCAAAGAAGGTATGTGGAGTCCTTATCAACTTATGCAAGGCAGTTTTTGGAACTTATGGATAAGCCAGAGGTAGAATCAATAGAGGGTTTATCCCCTTCAATTGCAATACAACAAAAGTCCTCTTCCCATAACCCAAGGTCAACAGTTGGAACAACAACTGAAATCTATGATTATTTGCGCCTTTTATATTCAACAATTGGAAAGCCCTATTGCCCAAATTGCAATATTCCAATAGAAGCTTTATCCTTGCAACAAATTGTTGATTATATAAAATCAAAAGGAGTTGAAAAAATAGTTGAAATTTATTCTCCCATAGTTGAAGGAAGGAAAGGTGAATATATTAAATTATTTGAGCAAATTTCAAGAGATGGCTTTTCAAAAGTAAAAGTTGATGGAAATTTATATAATATTGAAGAAATCCCAGAACTTGAAAAATATAAAAAGCATACAATAGAGGTATTCATAGATAAAATTAAATTAAAGGAAGATATTGATAGAAGATTATTTGATTCCATTGAGGTTGCTTTAAGGACTGGGAAAGGGAAAATAATTTTAGAAATTGATGAGAAGAGAGAAGTTTTATCTGAAAAACATTCCTGTCCAAAGTGTAATTTTTCTTTTGGAGAAATTTCTCCTCGTCTATTTTCTTTTAATTCCCCATATGGTGCTTGCAAATCCTGCTCAGGGCTTGGTTTTTTAAGAAAAATTTCCATTGATAGATTGATACCAGATAAGAACCTATCAATTGAAGATGGTTGTATTGTTTTATATGGACCTGAGTCAGAGGCATGGAAAATAAAACAAATAAAACAATTGGCTAATCATTTTAAGATTTCTACAAAAAAGCCCTGGAAGGACTTACCAGATTATTTTAAAAAAATAATACTTTATGGCTCCTCAGAAGAATATCCCTTTTTATGGGTTGCAGAAAAAGGAACTTATTCTTACTCTGGGCAATTCGAAGGAATTATCCCAAACCTTGAAAGGAGATATATTGAGACAAATTCAACTTCCATAAGACAGGAAATTGAGCAATTTATGGCTTTTGAAAAATGTTCTGAATGCAATGGCAAAAGATTGAAAAAAGAAGCATTATCAATTTTAATTAATGGTTATTCAATTGCTGATATTTCTTCTTTTTCAATTGATGAATTAGTAGATTTCTTTCAAAATTTAAAGTTAAATGAAAAAGAAGAAAAAATTTCTGAAAAAATACTAAAGGAAATTAAGGAAAGGTTAGGATTTTTAAAAGATGTTGGTTTATCTTATCTTACGCTTGAAAGGGCATCCCATACCTTGTCAGGGGGAGAAGCACAAAGAATCCGTTTGGCAACACAAGTTGGCTCAAAACTTACTGGTGTTTTGTATGTTTTAGATGAGCCATCCATTGGCTTACATCCAAGGGATAATTGGAAATTGTTGAATACATTGAAGACATTGAGGGATTTAGGAAATACTGTAATTGTAGTGGAACATGATACAGAAACAATTATTTCTGCTGATTTTGTTGTTGATTTGGGCCCTGGGGCAGGGGAGAGGGGGGGATATTTAGTTGTTTCTGGTACTGTGGAAGAAGTTATTAAAGATCCAAATTCAATTACAGGTGCCTATCTTTCTGGGAGATTAAAACCTTTTGAAAGATTTGAAAGAAGAAAAGGAAATGGAAAATATATAAAAATAATTGGAGCAAGGGAAAATAATTTAAAAAATATAAATGTAAATCTACCTTTGGGAACTTTTATTTGTATTACAGGTGTATCTGGTTCTGGAAAGTCAACTTTGATTGAAGAAGTGTTATATAAAAATGTCTTATGGAGAAATTACAGGGGAGGGGAAAAGGGAGGGGAATGTGATGGCATTGTTGGACTTGAAAATGTTCAAAGGATAATTGATATTGATCAAAGTCCAATTGGAAGAACTCCAAGGTCAAATCCTGCCACTTATACAGGACTATTTACGCCAATAAGGGAACTTATGGCAAAGACAGAAGAAGCAAGGATAAGAGGATACAAACCAGGAAGGTTTTCTTTTAATGTAAAAGGTGGAAGGTGTGAGGCATGCGGTGGAGATGGTTCTGTGAAAATTGAAATGCATTTTTTGCCAGATGTTTATGTAACCTGTGATGTTTGCAGGGGAAAAAGGTATAACAGAGAAACATTAGAAGTAAAATTTAAGGGTCTTTCAATTTGGGATATTTTAAATTTGACTGTTGATGAGGCATACGAAATTTTTAAAAATCATCCTTCTATTATAAGGATTTTGGATACTTTAAAAGCAGTAGGACTTGGATATATTAGATTGGGTCAGCCAGCACCAACTTTATCTGGTGGTGAAGCACAAAGGATTAAGCTTTCAAAAGAACTTTCAAAAATACAAAGGGGAAGCACATTATATTTATTAGATGAGCCAACAGTTGGTTTGCATTCTGATGATGTGAAAAATCTTTTAATAGTTTTACATCAGTTGGTTGATAAGGGAAATACAGTGATAGTTATTGAACATAATTTAGATGTTATAAAAACAGCTGATTGGATAATTGATTTAGGTCCTGAAGGAGGAGAAAAGGGTGGCTATATTGTTGCAGAAGGTACACCAGAAGATATTGTTAGGGAAAAGAATTCTACATATACTGGACAATATTTAAAAAAAGTATTAAAATATACAAAGCATGCAAAGGTTAGTGTTTGAATGAAATATTTTCAGGTTTCTTAATTTAAAGAAAGGGGGTAATATGATTATTAAAGAACGGTTATTTCCAGAACCATGGAAAGTAAAAGTTGTTGAAAAAATCCATCTTTTGCCAAAGGCAGAGCGCCTTGAGGTCTTGAAAAAAGCAAATTACAATGTATTTTTCATACCATCAAAGGCAATTTTTATTGATTTGCTTACAGATTCAGGCACAAGTGCAATGTCTGATGAGCAATGGGCAGGGCTTATGGTTGGAGATGAGGCATATGCACAAGCAAAATCCTGGGAAAAATTTGAGAGCACAGTAAAAGAGATAACTGGCTACAAATATGTAATACCAACCCATCAAGGTAGAGCTTCAGAACATCTTTTGTTTTCTGTCTTACTAAAAAAGGGACAAAAAGTGCCTTCCAATAATCATTTTGATACAACAAGAGCAAATATAGAAGCTCTTGGAGGAATTGCCCTTGATTTAGTCATTGAAGAAGGTAAAGACCCCCATTATATCCATCCTTTCAAAGGAAATATTGATTTAGAAAAGTTAGAAAATTTATTAAAAAAAGAGTCAAAAAATATTCCTTTTTGTATGATGACTGTAACAAACAATGCTGGTGGAGGGCAGCCAGTTTCTATGGAAAATCTCTTTCAAGCTTCTGCAATTTGTAAAAAATACAAAAAACCCTTTTTCCTGGATGCTTGCAGATACGCAGAAAATGCATATTTTATTAAAATTAGAGAAGAAGGATATGGTGATGTTCAAATCCCTAAGATTGCAAGAGAAATGTTTTCTTATTCCGATGGCTGTACAATGTCAGCAAAAAAGGATGGGCTTGCAAATATTGGTGGATTTATTGGATTAAATGATGAAGAAATTTACAATAAAGTTAAAACTCATTTGATATTAAAAGAAGGTTTTTTAACTTATGGTGGCCTTTCTGGTAGGGATTTAGAAGCAATTGCAATTGGATTAAAAGAAGCACAGGAGGAAGAATATTTGAGGTTCAGGATTGATCAAGTTCGGCTTTTTGGTGAAATGATAAAGGCACAAGGCGCCTCTATTTTGGAGCCCACAGGTGGTCATGCTGTTTATTTGGATGCTTTATCAATTCTTCCTCACATTCCACAGAAATATCTTCCAGCTCAAGCATTGACTGTTTATTTATATTTAGAGGGGGGTGTCAGGGCAGTTGAGATTGGCTCTGTTATGTTTGCAAAAAAAATGAAGAATAAAATCATTTATCCACCAATGGAGTTAGTGCGCCTTGCAATTCCAAGAAGAGTTTATACTTCTGATCATCTGGCTTATGTTTCAGAAGTAGTTGGGGAGGTGATAAGGTTAAGTGAAAAAATTCCTGGATTTAAAATAACTTATGAACCAAAATATTTAAGACATTTTACAGCACATTTTAGACCTATGAAAGAAATTAAATTAAATTGATGCTTGAATTTCTTTTATGCAATTGAAGGATTTCTTTTTTTTAAGTTTATGGTAATTGCAAAGAAGATTTAATTTATGTTATAATCTTAAACAATGAAAACAAATTTTGAAATTATCTTGGTTGAAATAAATAGAAAAAATTATATTAAAGATAAGGAATTTTCAAAATTATTTAAAAAGTTAAATAAACTATGTACATAAAAGATATAATTTTCAAAAAAACAAAGACAAAAAAATATCTATTTTTTTTATTTGGAGATTTTTTTCTAATTTTTTTATCTTTATTTTTAGCATATTTTATTAGGTTTGAATTTCAAATAAATGAAAAATGGGAATTTAGCTTTTTAATCTTTCTTCCAATTTTTATATTTTTAAAACTTTTATTTTTAAACATTTTTGGACTTTATAACATTACCTGGATATTTGTCGGGATAAGAGAACTGGCAAATATTTTAAAGGCAATGTTTTTTTCTTCCTTTATAATTTACTTTTTAAATTTATACATAAGGCATATTTTTTCAAATATTTCTTTACCAAGATCAGTTTTGCTAATGGATTTTTTTCTTTCTATTCTATTTATTTCTTTCTTTAGAATTTCAAAAAGATTTTATTTAGAAATTATAAAAGCAAATCCAGAAGGAAAGCCAACTTTGATTATTGGTGCTGGTTCCACTGGTGAAAGATTAGTAAGGGAATTTATAAGATCAGAAGAAAAACATTATTATCCAATAGGTTTTTTAGATGATTCTTATGAAAAACAAGGAACAAAAATCCATGGTGTTCCTGTATTAGGAAAAATAAATGATTTAAATAAAGTTTTAGAAGAAAATGAAGTAAAGACGGCAATTATTGCAATTACTACAATTAATCATTTGAAACTTCAAGAAATCTTTAACTTGCTTTCAGAAGCAAATATAGAAGAAATAAAAGTTGTACCCCATATAACCCATCTTCCAGAAAAAGCTGTTTCCATTAAGGATATTCAGGATTTAAAAATTGAGGACTTATTATATAGAGAACCGGTTCAAATAGATGAATCAAAGGTAAGAGAGTTTTTATCTGAAAGAAATGTATTGGTTACAGGTGCTGGTGGTTCAATTGGTTCTGAAATTGTAAGACAAGCATTAAAATTTAGCCCTTCAAAAATAATTTGTTTGGATATTGATGAAACTGAGATTTTTAATTTATTAAATGGCTTGATGAAAAATTATAATACTATGGTAATCCCTTATGTTGGAGATATAAGAGATGAAATGGCTATGGAAAATGTCTTCAAAGAATACAAACCAGAGGTTATTTTTCATTCAGCTGCATATAAACATGTTCCAATGATGGAATATTTTCCACAAGAAGCAATCAAAACAAATGTCTTTGGCACATATTTGCTTGGAAAATTATCAATAAAATATAAAGTTGAAAGGTTTATAAATATTTCAACTGATAAGGCAGTAAATCCGACATCCGTTATGGGTGCAACAAAACGCCTTGCTGAGATGTTTTGCACAAGTTTTAACAAATTAAATTCAACAAAATTTATTTCCGTTAGATTTGGGAATGTCCTCGGTTCAAGGGGCTCAGTTGTACCTGTTTTTTTAGAGCAAATTAAAAATGGAGGACCTGTAACAGTTACACATAAAGACATTAAAAGATATTTTATGACAATTCCAGAAGCAGTTATTTTGGTATTTCAAGCAGCAGCAATGGGTGAAGGTGGGGAGGTTTTTGTTTTAGATATGGGGAAACCCATATCAATTTTGACTTTGGCAGAGGACCTAATAAAGATCAATAAGTTAAAACCTTATGAGGATATTAAAATTGAATTTACTGGCTTAAGGCCTGGGGAAAAACTCTTTGAGGAACTTTTAACAGCAGAAGAAGGGACAACAAAAACGACCCATGAAAAGATATTTAGAGCAAAAAATGAAAGTCATTTTAAAGCAGAAGAATTTGATGATATTTTAAAGAACTTTAATGATAATTTTAATTCGAGCCCAGGTAAATTAAAAGAAATTTTGAAAAAATATGTACCTTATTATAAGCCCTTTGCTTAAAAAATCCCTTAAAATATTTTATGCAATAATTCAAAGTATATCAGTTTGCTATGAAAAATAAAATAAGAGCTCTTATAACAGGTGGTGCAGGTTTTATTGGTTCTCATCTAACAGAGGGACTGCTCAAAGAAGGTTTTTCTGTAAGAATATTGGACAATCTTTCAACAGGGAAAAAGGAAAACATTGCTTCTTTTCAGGATAAAATAGAATTTTTGGAAGGAGATATAAGGGATTTTGAAACCTGTATGAAAGCAACAGAAGAAATAGATATTATTTTTCATCTTGCTGCTTTAGGTTCTGTGCCCAGGTCAATTGAAAACCCTCAAGAGACAATATCTGTAAATATTTTTGGAACAACAAATATTTTCTTTGCTTCAATTAAAAGGGGTATAAAAAAAATAATTTATGCTTCTTCTTCATCAGTTTATGGTGACTCTGATGAGTTGCCAAAAAAGGAAGGAAGGGAAGGAAAGCCCTTATCACCTTATGCTTATTCAAAAAAAAGTAATGAAGAAATAGCTGCCCTTTTCAACAAGATTTATGGTGTGGATTTTATTGGCTTACGTTATTTTAATGTTTATGGTCCAAAACAGGATCCAAATGGTCCTTATGCAGCAGTAATTCCAAGATTTTTTAAAGCATATTTGAATAATATTCCACCTGAAATATATGGAGATGGGAATCAAACAAGGGATTTTACTTATGTTGAAGATGCTGTATTAGCAAATCTTTTAGCTTATAAATCAGATAAAAAGAGCTGGAATAAAGTTTATAATATTTCAGGTGGAAGGCAGACAAGAATATTAGATTTAGCTGAAGAAATCGGAAAATTGTTTAATTCAAAATTAAATCCAGTATTTAAACCAAAGAGGAAAGGAGATGTCTTGCACTCCCTGGCTGACTTAATATTATCAGAGGAATATTTAAAATATAAACCATTAATTGATTTAAAAACAGGATTGGAAAGAAGCAAAAAATATTATGAAAGCTTATTTAAATAAAATAATTAAATTTTTTTAACTTATAATGACAATTTAAAATGGAAAAATTTCACAAATTATTGTAAACTTTCAAATTTTAAATAAAATTTTCAAAAAACTTATTGAAAATATTTTTGTTATAGTAGAAATTGCTCTTGCTTAAGGACTTAA
>JBBISU010000057.1:15906-20192 GCA_037441225.1 Acidobacteriota bacterium | reverse complement strand
TTAATGGTTTTATAAATGTAAAGTTCATTTTGTAAAAATGGGCTGTTGGAATATTCTGTTGCTATATAATTTTAGATTTAAAGTGAAATTATTTTTGTTTTAATTTATCTAATTATCCTTCTCAATCCATTCAACCTGATAATTCGGGGCTTCCTTTGTAATTGCTACATCGTGGACATGGCTTTCTTTAAGCCCTGCAAAGGTTATCCTTATAAACTTTGCCTTTGTCCTAAGTTCCTCTATGTTTTTACAGCCAGCAAGTCCCATACCTGATTTAAGCCCGCCAACCAATTGATAAACAACTGTTGAAAGTGGTCCTTTATAAGGAATTCTTCCCTCAACTCCTTCAGGGACCAATTTAGTGGTTGCCTCTTCTTCTTGAAAGTATCTATCCCTTCCACCTTTTTCCATAGCGCCAAGGGAGCCCATTCCTCTATATGCCTTAAAAGTTCTTCCTTTGTATAAAATAATCTCCCCAGGGCTTTCCTCTGTTCCTGCAAAAAGTGATCCAATCATAACACTGTGGGCACCTGCTGCAATTGCTTTTGTAATATCACCTGAAAATTTTATTCCTCCATCAGCAATGATTGGGATACCTTCCTTATCTGCTACTTGTCTTGCCCACATTATTGCAGTAAGCTGAGGAACTCCTGCACCTGAGATTATCCTTGTTGTGCAAATTGAGCCAGGTCCAATTCCAACTTTTATAGCATCAACATTAAGTTTTATTAATGCTTCTGCTCCTTCCTTTGTCCCTATATTTCCAGCAATTAGAGGGAAGGATGGATATTTTTTCCTAAAAATTTTTATAAAATCCAATACACCTTTGCTATGGGCATGGGAAGAATCCACTACGATACAATCCACATTTGCCTTTATTAGTTCCTGAGCTCTTTCAAATTCTTGTGGAGTAACCCCAACAGCAGCACAAACTCGCAGCCGCCCCTTTTCATCCTTACTGGAGTTTGGAAATTCCAATTTTTTTTGTATATCTTTAACAGTTATCAGACCTTTTAAGTTTTTCTTTTTGTCTACAACCAACAATTTTTCAACTTTTGCTCTATGCAAGACCTTTTTTGCTTCCTCCAATGTAGTGCCAATTGGAACTGTTATAAGCGGTTCTTTTGTCATCACATCCTTTACAAATTTATTTAAATTTGTCTCAAATCTCAAGTCCCTGCTTGTTAAAATTCCAACAAGTTTTCCATTTTCATCTACTACAGGTAGCCCTGATATATTATGTTGTTTCATAATTTCAATGGCTTCATAAACCTTTTGATTTGCCTTTATAGTTATTGGATCAGTTATCATACCTGATTCATATCTTTTAACTTTTTCAACTTCTCTGCATTGTTTTTCTATTGGCAAATTCCTATGAACAGTTCCAATTCCACCTTGCTGTGCAAGAGCAATACAAAGTTTGCTTTCAGATACAGTATCCATTGCTGCTGAAATTATTGGAATATTTAATTTAATATTTTTGGTAAGATAAGTTGAAACATCCACATTCCTTGGATGGATTTCAGAAAAGGAAGGAATTATTAAAACATCTTCAAAAGTTAATCCAATTGGTATATTTTCTGTCATAGTTTCTCCTTATATTGAATTAATTTGCACCGTGACATTTTTTATACTTTTTGCCACTTCCACAAAAACAAGGGTCATTTCTTCCTATTTTCCTTTCTACCTTATGGGCTTGGATTGGGGCTGTCTGTGGCGCAGAAACTTCTTTTGGTTTAAAAATAGAATACCTTTGAGGCCTTTTTGCTCTATTTAATTCTTCCTCCGAAACTGGCTCCACATGAAAACAATTTTTTACAATCCCTTCTTCAATCCTATCCATCATTCCTTCAAATAACATAAAGGATTCTTTTTTATATTCCACAAGGGGGTCCCTCTGACCATAAGCTCTCATACCAATTCCTTCTTTTAAATGATCCAAAGCAAGTAAGTGGTCTTTCCATTGGTAATCCAAAATTCTTAGCATTATAAATCTTTCTTGTGTTTTTATTATGTTCTCGCCAAATTTTTTATATTTTTCTTCATAATAATTTTTTGCTTTTTCCCAGATATATTCTTTTAAATCTTCAATTCCCATTTCTTTTATTTTTTCTTCTTCTTGCAATAAGTTAATATTAAAATATGTAAATGTCTTTGTTATAATTCCATTGTAATCCCAGTCCTGTGGATCCTTTTCTTTTGGGCAGGAGGAATCAACTATAAAATCACAGATTTCTTTTCCTACTTCAAATATATAGTCCTTACCAATTTCACCTTTTAAAATCCCTTTCCTTAACTCATAAATTGCTTCTCTTTGTTTATTCATAACATCGTCATATTCTAACAAGTGTTTCCTTATATCAAAATTCATCATTTCAACATGTTTTTGTGCTCTTTCAATTGCTTTTGAAACCATCTTTGATTCAATTGGTACACCTTCTTTCATTGCATATCTTGCCATAAAACGAGCCATTTTTTCTGATGCAAATATTCTCATTAAATCATCTTCTAAGGATAAATAAAACCTTGATTCCCCTGGGTCTCCTTGTCTTCCAGATCTTCCTCGGAGTTGATTATCAATTCTCCTTGCCTCATGCCTTTCTGTTCCAAGGATGAAAAGTCCACCCAATTCTACTACTTCTTTGTGTTCTTTTTCACATTTTTCTTTATACTCTTGAAGTATTTTTTTATATTTTTCAGGATTTTCTTCTGGATGGACTTCTTTTAATGCTAAAAATTCAGGGTTTCCGCCAAGCAAAATATCAGTTCCTCTTCCTGCCATATTTGTGGCAATTGTAACAGAACCCTTTCTCCCTGCTTGTGCAACAATTTCTGCTTCCCTTTCATGGTATTTTGCATTTAAGACAACATGGGGAATCTTTTCTCTTCTGAGGAGCTGGGATAAATGTTCTGACTTTTCAATTGAAATTGTCCCAACAAGAACTGGCTGTCCTTTTTTATGTAATCTTTTAATTTCTTCAATTATTGCTTTTACTTTTTCTTCATAACTTCTATATATTACATCAGGATGGTCTTTCCTTATCATTGGTTTATGGGTCGGGATTACCATTACATCCAGGTTATAAATCTTATCAAATTCAACTGCTTCTGTTATAGCAGTTCCAGTCATACCTGCTTTTATTTTATACATTCTTATATAATTCTGGATTGTAATTGTTGCAAGTGTTTGATTTTCTCTTTCAATTTTTACATTTTCTTTTGCTTCAATTGCCTGATGTAATCCATCACTCCATCTCCTTCCAGGCATCAAACGCCCTGTAAATTCATCAACAATTATAACTTCCCCATCTTTTACAATATAATCAACATCTTTCTGGAACAAAGAATGGGCTTTTATTCCTTGCTGTACTGCGTGCAAAGTATCAATATTTGTTGGTTCGTATAAATTTTTAACAGCCAATAATTTTTCTGCTTTTGAAACACCTGCTTCTGTTAAAGACACATTTTTATGTTTTTCATCAATTTCATAATCAACACCTGCTTGAAGTTTTGGAATTATTCTATTTACCCTATAATAAATTTCAGTGTTTTCTTCTGAGGGACCAGAGATAATCAAAGGTGTTCTTGCTTCATCAATCAAGATTGAATCAACTTCATCAACAATTACATAATAATGTTCCCTTTGAACGCAATTTTCAATTTCAAATTTCATATTATCTCTTAGATAATCAAAGCCAAATTCATTATTTGTTCCATATGTGATGTGGCAGTTATATGCTTTTTTTCTTTCATCATCATCCATACCTGATTGGATACAGCCAACATCAAGACCTAAAAATCTATAAATTTTCCCCATCCATTCAGAATCCCTTTTTGCAAGATAATCATTTACAGTCATAATATGGACTCCCTTTCCTTCCAGAGCCCTTGCATAAGCAGGCATAGTTGCAACCAATGTTTTTCCTTCACCTGTCTTCATCTCTGCAATCTTTCCATCAAATAAAACCTTTGCACCTATAACTTGCACATCAAAATGCCTCATATTTAGTGTTCTCTTTGCTGCTTCCCTTACAACTGCAAAGACCTCTGGCAAAAAATCTTCTAATTTTTCTCCTTTTTCAAGGCGTTCTAAAAACTCCTTTGTCTTTCCTTTCAACTGTTCATCAGAAAGTGTTTGAAGTTTTTCCTCAAAGGAATTTACTGCTTGCAAAAAGGGTTGCAACTTTTTTAATTCCCTTTCATTTCTTGTGCCAATTATTTTTGTTAAAATATATTTAATCATTTCATTCTTATTTTACTCCAAAAATTTAAAATAATCAATATTT
>JBBISU010000057.1:0-15806 GCA_037441225.1 Acidobacteriota bacterium | reverse complement strand
AGCATTATATTTGAAATATTTCTTTCAACTTCCATTTTTTCTTTTATCTTTTTTATTGCTTCATCTTTATATTCTGGTTCCAATAGAATTATGAAATCTTTTTCTTTTCCACAGGAATCTTCAATAAGTTTAATGTACTTTTCCCAGCTCATTTTAATTTCTTTAAAACACTAATTGCTTTCTTTACTTCTTCAATTGTATTATAAAGATAAAAACTCATCCTTGCAGAAGAAGGAATCCCCAATGCCTCATGGAATGGCTGGGCACAATGGTAGCCAGATCTTATGGCAATTCCATATTGATCAAAAGCGGAGGCAACTTCATTTGAAGAAAAACCTTTAACATTAAGAGGAATTACTCCAACTTTGTTTTCCTCCTCAAAGGGACCATAAATTTCCACATTTTTCATTTCTTTTAAATTATTCATAGCAAAATTTAGAAGTTTTTTTTCATTTTCAACTATAAAATTCCAGCCAATTTTTTTAATATATTTTATTGCTTCCATCAATCCTATTGCCCCTTCTACATTGCTTGTTCCTGCTTCATATTTCCAAGGGAGGGTTTTTAAACATAACTGACAGGTTTTATTTTTTAAAGATAAAGTATCGAGCATATCGCCACCTGATAAGAAAGGTGGAAGTTTAGATAAGAGTTCTTCCTTGCCATAAAGGACACCTATTCCCATAGGTCCAAGCATCTTATGGCCTGAAAAAGCATAAAAGTCCACATCTATGTCCTGAACATCTACCTTAAAATGAGGAACTGCCTGTGCTCCATCTGAAACAACAATTGCCCCTTCTCTGTGGGCTTTCTTTACAATTTCTTTCAGTGGTGTAATCCAGCCAGTTATATTGGATGTATGGGTCATAGCAAGAATCTTTGCACCTTCTTTTAATTTCTTTTCTAAATCCTCTAAATCCAATATTCCTTCTTTTGTAATTTCAACAAGCTTTACCTTTATTCCTTTAATTTCTTTTAAAAGAAGCCAGGGCAAAATATTTGAATGGTGTTCTAATTTTGTTGATAAAACCAGATCACCTTCTTTAAGATAACCTTTTCCTAAAACATACGATAAAAGGTTGAGAGCTTCTGTTGTGTTTCTTACAAAAATTATTTCTTCCCATTTCTTTGAGTTTATAAATTCTGCCGCCACCTTATGTGCTTCTTCATATAGATAAGTTGCTTCCTGTGATAAGGTATGGACTCCCCTATGAATATTTGCATTTTTTTCTTTATAAAATCTTGAAATTGCATCAATTACTTGCTTTGGTTTTTGTGTTGTTGCTGCGTTGTCAAAGTAAATTAAATTATGCCCATTTATCTTTCTCTTTAAAATTGGAAAATCCCTTCTTATCTCATTTATATCCATTACTTAGACCTTTTTTCTTCAATCTTCTCTGCCAATTCTTCCTCTTCTAAGGCACCCTTTTCTTCTTCTGTTAAATTTTCTGGTAACCATTCTGGCTTTTTATTTATTTTTGAATAATATTCCCTTATTGCCCTTCGCAGTGCCCCTGTTGCTAAAATCCCACAATGAAATTTTACCTTTGGAAGTCCTCCTAATTCGTCAGACAATCTTTTCCAATTTACTTCAAATGCCTCTTTTAAATTTTTTCCTTTTACAATTTCTGTTAAATATGATGCAGTGCCAATATTTGCAGCACAGCCATAACTTTCAAAAGAAATATCTTTAATTATTTCATCTTCAACTTTTATATAAAATGTTATCATATCACCACAAGCAGGGGAGCCAGCTTTTGCAACAGCATCTGCATTTTCCATTGGACCTTGATTTTTTGGGTTTCTAAAATATTCCAATAATTTTTGACTATATGGCAAAGGTGTCCTTGACATTATAATCCTCCTTTAAATCCTGATATTTTTCTTATCCTTTCCACTGCTTTAGGAAATGTTTCTATAACATAATCAATTTCTTCCTCACTATGATAGGGCCATAATTTCATAAGCAAACTCCCATGGGCTTCTTCATATTTTTTCCCTAAAGCAAGTAAGACATGGCTTGGCTGCAAAATCCTCCTTGTGCAAGCACTTCCAGAAGAGATATAAATTCCATAATCAGATAATTCCACTGTCAATGCTTCACCTTCGCATCCAAAAAAAGAAATATTTACATTATCAAAAGCCCTCATACTTTTTGAACCATTTAAAATTGTATGAGGTATATTAAGGAGCCTATCAGTTAGTTTTTTTTGTAATTTTTTTAATTTTTCACTATTTTTGTTAAAATTTTTAATTAAATTTTTTAAAGCATAACGAAAGCCAATAATTGCAGGTATATTTTCTTCACCAGGCCATAGGGGTTGTGTTGAAAAAGGACCAAAAATTATTGGATTTATTTTTACATCACTTTTTTTATAAAGAACTCCTATGCCTTTTGGACCATAAATTTTATAACCAGAAAATATAGCCACATCAGTGGGGTTATCATTTAATTTAAAATTTATTTTTCCAACTGTATCAGAGAGATCAGAGATAATATAAACAAAAGGAAATTTTTCTTTTACCCTTTTACAAATTTCTTCAAATCTCTGGATTGTTCCAATTTCATGGTTTATCCAGCTGAAAACAAAAAGATGTGTTTTTTCATCTAAATTTTTAAATAAAAAATCTTCATCTAAAAAGCCCTCGCTATCAACAGGAATTTTTATTACTTCAAATCCCTTTTTTCCCAATTCTTCAACTGGATATTGGAAGTGAAGGGGCTCTATTTTTGAAATTAAAATTTTATTTCTTTTATCTTTTGGTTCAAGTCCTAATATTGAAAGATTTGCTGCTTCTACAAGATCATGAGTGAAGTTAACTTTATTTGGTTCAGCACCTAAAAGATTAGCAATTTCTTTTGCACTTTCTTCAATAATCCCATAAGCTTCCCAACCTTTTTTATGGGTTAAGGCAGAATGTCCAAAGCCCTTTTTATTAAAAAATGGTAACATTTCATTTAAAACTTCCTCAGGCAGGGGACATCCATTTTCAAAATCTAAATAAACTTCCATTTAATTCTCCTAAAAACTTTTTCCTTTGATTTAACAAAAGAAATTACTCTTTTATTTCTATTCAGGAGAAAATTGGTCTTTTCCAACTCCACAAATTGGACAAACCCAGTCATCGGGAAGATCTTCAAAGGAAGTCCCTGGTGAAATTCCATTATCTGGGTCTCCATTTTCAGGATCATAAATATATCCACAAACTGTACATCTAAATCTTTTCATTAAAACCTCCTGAATTTTTTAAATATTTTATCATAAAATATGAAAGCCCTTCAAAAATTAAATCCTTTTCAACAAAGAAAACTGGAATTTTTTGAATTAATTTTTTTTGTTTTGGATTATCAAAATAAAATTTTAAAAAATCTTCTTTCTTAAAAAATTTAATATTTCTTTTAATTGCTTTCCCTCCAATAAAAATTCCAGAAGATGGCTTTGTTGAAAGGGCAACTGCTTGAGAATATTGTGCAAGAACATTAAAATAAATTTTAATTGCTTCTATTGCTTGCATTTCTCCTTTAATTGCCTTTTTCCTTACATAATCTGCCTTATCATTCACATTCTTATTAAAATTTTTTAAATTTCTTAGATTGTAATAAATATTAAAAAGCCCTTCACCTGAAACAAAACTTTCATAAGAAGGATAAATGCCCTTTTGGATAAATGAAGAATATATGTTCTCCATTTCTTTTTTTAAAGGAAAGAATGTTGAATGTTGAAGTTCCATTGGTAAAACTTCTTTTTTGTAAATAAAACAAGTGCCAAGGCCTGTCCCAGGAATAATGAGTGCCATATTTTCATTTTTCCTTATTTTCTTTGGCTTATAAATATCTTTAAAATTTTTAAAAAAATTTCCTTTTTCAATTAGAGAAATCAATCCATAACCCTGTGCTTCCATATCATTTAAAAGATGTAAATTTTTTAATTTCAATAAATTTTTTAGCTTCTTTAAATTTATTTCAGGGTTTCCTTCCCAATTTGTCATAAAGCCAGAGTTTCCAAAGACGGGTCCTGCAATCGAAAAATAAGAAAATTTCACATTTTTAGATTTGCTAAATATATTATTTAGAAAAAATAAAAGTTTATTTAAAGAATTTATTTTTTCTTTTTTTTCAAAAATTTTTTTAAAATTCTTATCTCTTTGTTCTAAAATCCTAATTTTTGTATAAGTTCCTCCAATGTCAACCAAAGCAAAAAATCTTTTTTCTTTCATTTTATTATGATAGCAGAAATGAAAAATAATTAAAAATGTGTTATAATTTAAGATTATGTGGATTATGGTAAATAAAAAAAATGTAATCCACGAGGGCGGAGCTTTATATTATTATGAAAAAAATAATATTTAATATTTCAAAAAATTTCAAAGAAGCAGAAGAATGGGATATAAAGCAAAATATCAGTATGACTCCAGAAGAAAGGATAAAGGCAGCAAAAGAACTTGAAATTTGTTTTTATGGGAAAAAAACAGTTGATGTAAGAGAAAGTAAATACTTTAGATGCATAAAAGTGAATTTTCAAAAGACATAAGCTTTTTTTTGTATTTACTATTTAAACACAAAGTTAGGTATTTAATTGTAGGTGGGAGGGCTGTTATATATTATGGTTATGCAAGATTAACTGGAGATATTGACATTTTTTATGATACTTGTAATGATAATGTGGAAAATTTATATAATGCCTTGGAAGAATTTTGGGATAGTGAAATTCCCGGAATTAAGGATAAAAAGGATTTACAAATAGAAGACCAGATAATTCAATATGGTGTTCCTCCAAATAGAATAGATTTAATGGGTAAAATAACAGGAATTGCTTTTGAAGATTCTTGGAAAAATAGAAAAGAGGAGGAAGTGAAAAGTGGAAGAAAATTTTTTAAAATTTACTATGTTGGATTGGCGGATTTAATTAAAAATAAGGAAAATATTTTAAGGGATAAAGACAAGGAAGATTTGAAATATCTTTATGAAAAAAAGAAATTAACAGATTATGAGTAAAAAGAAAATTAAAATTGCAAGTATTGTTGGGGCAAGGCCTCAATTCATAAAGGAATTTCCAGTAAATAAGGAAATTAAAAATTTTCCTGAATTTGAAGAAGTTTTAATCCATACAGGCCAGCATTATGATTATGAGATGTCAAAAGTATTTTTTGAAGAACTGGAAATTCCAGAGCCAAATTATCATTTAGGGATTGGAAGTGGATTGCAAGGTGAACAGACGGGAAAGATGATTTTGGAAATTGAAAAAGTTTTAATTAAGGAAAAGCCAGATATAACCTTTGTATATGGTGATACTAATTCAACGCTTGCAGGTGCCCTTGCTTCAATAAAATTGAAAATACCAGTTGCTCATATTGAAGCAGGACTTAGAAGCTTGAGAATGGATATGCCAGAAGAAGTTAACAGGGTTTTAACTGACAGGATTTCAACAATACTTTTCTGCCCCACAAAGGTTTCAGTTGAAAATTTAAAAAAAGAAGGGATTTCGAATAATTGTAGAAAAAAAATATTAAATATAAACAAAAAATATGTATATCTTGTTGGAGATGTGATGGAAGAAGCCCTAACATTTTTCCTTCCAAAAATTGAAAAAAATAAAAAAATTATAAAAGAATTGGGTTTAAAAGAAAAAAAATATTTGCTTGTTACAATCCACAGAGCAGAAAATACAGACAAAAAAGAACGTCTTTTGAAGATTTATAAAATATTGGAAGAACTTTCAAAGGATTTTGATATACTTTTTCCAATCCATCCAAGGACAGAAAAAATGGTTAAGGAATTTAATATAAAGATTCCAAAAAATACAAAAATAATAAAGCCAGTAAGTTATATTAAAATGCTTACCCTTGAAAAAAATTCCTATGCAATTTTGACTGATTCTGGTGGTGTTCAAAAGGAATCCTTCTGGCTTGGGGTACCTTGTTTTACTTTAAGAAAAGAAACAGAATGGCTTGAAACAGTTGAAGAAAAGAGAAATTTTGTGGTTGATTTGGATATAAATAAAATTAGGAAACTTATAGGGGATTTCAAAGAATTCAAGGGGAATACAAAAAATAACAAAAAAGCTTCAAAAAATATTATGAAGATTTTGCAAAGCTTTAGTTATGTTTGAAAAAGATATTGGATTTTTAAAAGAAAAAAGTAAAAGATTTTATTTAAATGCCATTGAACTTTTTGAAAAGGGCGACTATGACCTTTGTGCTTTTAATTTAGAACAATCCTGTCAACTTTATTTAAAATATTTGATTGCAAAAAAAGTGGGTGATTGGCCAAAAACTCATTATTTAAATGAATTGATAAAAAGACTCTCGGAGGTATATGAAAAAAAAGAGATTTTAGATTATTACTTAAATAATGAAATTTTTTTTGATGACCTAACTGATGTTTATTTTACTGCTCGCTATATCCCTAAAATTTTTACCAAAAGTTTAGCTCAAAAATTAAAAGAAAGTTATGAAAACTTTTTAAAATTCCTTGAGGAAATTTTAAATGAAAAATTTAACCTTGATAAATAAAAAGATATGGGAAGAAAATAAAAAATATTTTGAAAATTTTCAAGAGTGGGGCAAGAAGATAAAAGAGGTTGCTTCAAAATATCTTGGAAAAAATGTAAGGGTCTTGATTTTTGGATCTGTTATAAAAGGCAATTGGGGTCCTTCAAGTGATATAGATGTTTTAATCATATCAAATAAACTTTCAAAGGATTGGGAAAAAAATAGAAAAATAAGGACAGAGATAAAAAAAGAAATAGATCCCTTTTCTCCATTTCAAATTCATCTTTCAAGGGAAGAAGAATATAAATCCTGGTGGCATAGATTTATAAAAGAAGATTATTTAGAATTTTAGAATTTTATGGAAAAAATTAAGATAAAAAAAGAATATGTTTGGGATTACAAAAAGCCAATAAACGACCTTATCTGGAAGCTTCAACGAATTTCTATGTTTTTCCCTTCAATTGGTACGGACAAAGAAACAATAGAATTGCTATATCAAAATAGAGATAAGCTTAAAATAGAAGAAGGTAAGTACATTTTAATTGGATTATATAAAGAGTTATGGGATGATAAAAGTAAAAAGAAAAATAAAAGAAAATAAAATCTTGACAAAAGAACAAATTTCCTTTCTGGAAAGTTTTATTAGGTCAGATTTAAAAAAAATTTTCAGGTTAAGTGGAGGGACAGCCCTTTCTGCCTTTTATCTGGAGCATAGATATTCCTATGACTTGGTTTTTTTTTCTGAAGAAAAGATTCCTTTTTATATAATTTTAAATTTTTTAAAAAATATAAATTTTATAGAAAATATAAAACATAGCAAAATTTTTGATAGAAACATTTTTCTTTTAGATTTTAAAAATGGTTCAAAGCTTAATGTAGAATTTGTATGGTATCCTTTAAAAAACTTAGAAAAACACCAAATAGTAAATGGTTTAATGATTGATAGTTTTTTAGATATTATGATAAATAAATTATGTGCAATTTCTGATAGGAATGAAGCAAAAGATTATGTAGATTTTTATTTTTCTTTAAAAAAATCTAAAATTTCGTTAGGTGATGCTTTTTCTTTTGCAGAAAAAAAATGTGAAGTTTCAGGAATTTCTGATATTTTGAAGTATAAATTATTAAAGGTTCCAAAAGGATTTGAAGATATTGTTTTGATAAAAAAAATAGAAAAAAGCCAGATGGAAAATTTTTTTGAAAAGGAAATTAAAAAAATTTTAGTTAAAGATATAAATGAAGTATAAATTTTGTTATATGCCAAAAAAAGAAATAAAGGAGAGATTTAAATGAAAGCAGGGATAATTGGTTTAGGGAGAATGGGGAGAAGGCACATAAAAGTTGTAAGACACCTTGGTTTGGAATTGGCAGGTGTATTTGACATAAGGAAAGGATCAATTGAATCAGCAATAAAAGAAGAAAATATAAAAAATGATATAATTTGCAAATCAGTTGAAGATTTAATCAAGAAAAATTTAGATTGCCTTATAATTGCTACGACTGCAAATTTTCATTTTTATTATACAAAAATGGCAGCAGAAGCAAAGATTCCTTTTATTCTTTGTGAAAAGCCAATGGCAACTTCCCTTGCTGAATGTGATGAAATGATTGAAATTTGTAAAAAAAATAACTGTATTTTAGGAATAAACCATCAAATGAGATTTATGGAGCAATACACAAAGGTTAAAGAAATTATTGAAAGTGAAGAATTTGGAGGACTTGCAAGTGTAAATGTAGTTGCAGGTAATATGGGTTTTGCTATGAATGGTACTCATTATTTTGAACTTTTCAGATACCTGACAAATGAAATGGCTTGGAATGTTACTGCTTGGTTTTCAAAAGAAATTGTTCTAAATCCAAGGGGTCCTGAATTTGAAGACAGGGCAGGGCAGATAAGGGTTGAAACAAAAAGTGGAAAAAGGTTTTACATTGAAATTGGCTCAGATCAAGGGCACTGGATTTTGGTAACTTATGCAGGGAAAAATGGAATCCTTTTGGCAGATGAATTAAATGGAGAAATCCATTATTTCATAAGAGAAAAGGAATACTTAAATTTGCCTACCACTAAATATGCAATGCCAGGTAAAAAGGAAATAATTAAGGTAAGTCCGCCAGATATTATAAATACAACTTCCCTTGTCTTAAAGACAATGTTTGAAGGAAAAGGTTATCCCTCAGGTGAAGATGGAAGGAATGCAATTTCTGTTTTAGTTGCTGCTTATAAATCTGCTGAAAGCCAGAATATACCTGTTGAGTTGGGAGATTTAAAATCACATTATAGCAATAAATATCCCTGGGCTTAGGGAAATATTTCTTGGAGGATATATGAGATTAGAAGGAAAAATTTGTTATCTTCAAGATTTTACAAAAGAAAATCTTTATGATCCAAAATATTTTAAATGGCTTCAGGATTTAGAGACAGTAAAGATGTTATATCGTTTGGAATATTTAATGCCTTTTCAATTTGAAGAAGTTGAAAGGTATGTTTTAAAATTATTTGAAAGTAAAAATGATTGTTTTTTTGCTGTTTATTTAAAAGAAAATGATGAATTTGTTGGCACATTAAAGATAGGACATATTGATTGGAGAGCAGGAATAGGAGATTTGGGAATGATGATAGGAGAAAAAAAATACTGGAGCAAGGGTATTGGAACTGATGGAATGAAAACTGCTTTAATTTATGCTTTTGATGTCTTAGGCTTAAGAAAAATAACAGCAGGGCTTCCTTCACTTCTAATAGCATCTCAAAAAATTCTTCCAAAACTTGGTTTTAAATTAGAAGGCGTTTTGCGGAAGCAACTTTTTATGTTTGGAGAATATTGTGATCATCTTATTTATGGAGTTTTCAAAGATGAATTTAAAGAAGCCATTCAGAGGTTAAAATGAAGTACTGCACAAGATGTTTAATGCCAGACACAAGGCCAAGGATTACTTTTAATGAAGAAGGGGTTTGCAATGCCTGCCAATGGGCAGAAGAAAAGAAAACAAAGGTTGATTGGAATTTCCGTTGGCAACAGTTATTGGAAATTTGCGAAAGGAACAAAAAAAGAAATCCAAATAGTTTTGACTGCATAGTTCCTGCAGGTGGTGGAAAGGACTCCAGTTATGTCTCTTCAAAAATGAAAGAAATAGGTATGCATCCTTTAACAGTAACACTAAGAGCTCCACTTCCTTTTCAAATTGGCGATGAAAATCTTGAAATTTTTTTAAATTGCGGGTTTGACAATTTAAGAGTTACCCCAAATCCAGAAGTTGGGAGAGTAATTGCAAAAGAATGCTTCATTGAATATGGACAGCCCCTTATGGGTTTTATGATTGCTGTTCAAGCATCTATTTTTAGATTGGCTTGTATATTAAATATACCATTAGTTATGTTTGGTGAAGAAGGTGAAGTTGAATATGGGGGATCTTCTGCTTTAAAGAATGTTCCTTTTTATGATGTTGAATTCAGTATTAAAGTATATTTGTCAGGAATAGATCCAAGGCAGTTTACAAAGAAATTTTCTGAAAAAGAACTTTACTGGTGGCTTTATCCAAGCGAAGAGGAAATGAGAAGGGTAAATTTAGAAATTGCCCACTGGTCTTACTTTGAAGATTGGGATCCATATAAACATTATTTATTTTCAAAAGAAAATTGTGGACTTAAAGAATTTCCTCAAAGGTGCATAGGAACTTACAATAACTTTGGTCAATTGGATACAATACTTTATGATTTACATTATTATTTAATGTATTTAAAATTTGGTTTTGGCAGATGTACCCAAGATGTTGGAATTGATATAAGGAGGGGTGCTTTGACAAGAGAACAAGGGTTAAAATTAGTGAAAGCTTACGATGGAGAATATCCAGAACCATATATTGAAAAATACTTAGAATATTTCAGGATGACAAAAGAAGAATTTGATGCTGTTCTGGATAAATGGGCAAATAAAAATTTATTTAGAAAAGAAAAGGGAAGATGGGTTCCAACCTTTGAACCCCATTAATATTTATTATGATTTCAATATTAAATTATGGTTTAGGAAACATCGGTTCTATATGCAATGCCTTAGAATTTTTGCATATAAAATATAAAGTTATAAATTCAAAAGAAGAAATTTTAAAGGCACATAAAATAATACTTCCAGGTGTTGGTTCTTTTTCCGAAGGAATGAAAATAATTAAAGAAAGTTTTTTAGAAGAGCCATTAAAAGAAGCTGTATTGATAAAAAAAGTCCCAATTTTAGGGATATGCCTTGGATTTCAATTGTTTGCAGAAGAAGGAGAAGAAGGCGGGCTACAAAAAGGTCTTATGTTTATAAAAGGAAAAGTTCAAAAATTTTCTTTTAATAATATAGAAGCAAAAATTCCTCATATTGGATTTAATACAGTTTTCCCCAAAAATAGTAAACTCTTTGAAAATTTAGGTGGAAAATGTGATTTTTATTTTATGCATAGTTATAGATTTATCTGTGAAGAGGAAAACTTCATAACTTCAATTTGCAATTATTATGAAACCTTTGTTTCTTCAATTGAAAAAGAAAATATATTTGGGGTTCAATTTCACCCTGAAAAAAGCCAATCTAATGGTTTAAGGGTGCTTCAAAATTTTTCAAATTTATGATAAAAAAAAGATTAATTTTTACTCTTTTATTTGATAATGGAAATTTTATGCTTTCAAGGAATTTCCGGCTCCAAAGGGTTGGAGATTTGGATTGGATAAAAAAATACTATGATTTTAATTCAATTGCTTTTTCTATAGATGAATTGGTCATATTAAATGTTGAAAGGGAAAATATAGATATAAATAAATTTTGTGAAGAATTAAAAAAGCTTGCAAAAAATTATTTTATGCCTTTGGCTGCTGGTGGAAATATAAGATCAATAGAAGAGGCAAAAAAAATATTTGCTTCTGGTGCAGATAAAATAATTGTAAATACTCCAATCTTTAAAATGCCTGAACTTGTAAAAGATTTTGTAAATTTATTTGGTTCTCAATCTGTAATTGGTTCAATTGATTATAAAAAAGAAAAAGATAAGGCAGTTGTATATACAGATAAAGGAAGGGATAAGACAAATTTATCTGTAAGAGAAGCAATAGAGTTATCAGAAAATTTAGGTGTAGGAGAAATTTATTTAAATTCTATTGATAAAGATGGCACAGGGATGGGTTATGATATTGAAACCTTAAAGGAAGCAAAAAAATATTCAAAAGTGCCAATAATTGCAGCAGGAGGAGTTGGGAAATTTGAACATTTTTTGGAGGGAATTGAAAAGACAAGGGCAGATGCTTTTGCCACAGCTAATCTTTTTTATTTTATGGGTGATAGTTTAGAAAAAGCAAGAAAATTTTTGAAAGAAAGAAATATTGAGCTGGCTGAATGGGAATATGGATTTAAAACAAATAAGATTGGACTATTTTTAACAGCAAGGGTTGCTTCCACTCGATTGCCAAAAAAAATGCTCATTGAAATAGATGGTAAGCCAGTTCTCTGGTGGCTTATTCAAAGGATGAAAGTTGTTGAAAAAGCAGATCTAAAAGTTGTTTGTACCTCTTTTGAAAAAGAAGATGATGAAATTGAAAGAATTTCAAAAGAAAATGGCTGGCTTTGTTTCAGAGGAGACAAAGAAGATGTGCTTTTAAGGTATTTAAAAGCTGCTTCTTTTTATGGCATTGAATTTTTTGTAAATGTAGATGGAGATGATTTGTTTTGTTCAACTGAGTATGTGGATAAAATAATTGATATTTACCATTCATCAAAAGCTGATTATATTTATATAAAAGGTTTACCATTAGGTGGTGCTCCCATTGGTGTAAAGGTTGAAGCATTAAGAGAAGTTTGTAATTTAAAAATGGAAAAAGATACTCAAGGATGGGGAAAATATTTTAAAGAATCAGGTCTGTTTAATTGTTTGGAAATAGAAGCAGAAGAAGTTTTTAAAAAGGAAGATTATAGAATGACCTTAGATTATGAAGAGGACCTTGAATTTTTTAAAAAAGTTATTTTAAGTTTGGGAATTGAAAATTTAAGTTTAGAAAAGATAATAAAATTTTTAGATGAAAACCCAGAAATTGTAAAAATAAACCAAAAAGCAAATGAAAAGTACTGGGAAAGATTTAATAAAGAACATAGAAAATTTAAATTAAAGGAGGAATAATTGAAATTTTTACAGGTAGGTCTTGGATCTATGGGAAAAAGAAGAATAAGGTGCCTTAAAGCTTTGGGAGAAGAAGAAATTTATGGTTTTGATTTAAGGGAAGACAGGAGGAAAGAAGCTGAAAGCAAATATAACATTAAGACCTTTTCGATTTTTGAAGAAGCTTTTAAAATAAATCCCGATGTTTTAATTATTTCAACTCCTCCAGATTTACATAGCTATTATGCTTTAATTGCAGCAAAAGAAGGAAAACACTTTTTTACAGAAGCATCAGTTGATAACAGAGATTATGATGAAATAATAAAATATATAAATGAAAAAAACATTGTAGGTGTTCCTTCCTGCACATTAAGATTTAATTATCTAATAAAAAAAATTAAATCATTGATTGATGAAAATAAAATTGGTAAAATTTTGGCTTTTACTTATCATTCAGGGCAGTACCTCCCTGATTGGCACCCCTGGGAAGATTATAGAAATTTTTATGTTTCAAAAAGGGAAACAGGCGCATGCAGGGAAATAGTTCCTTTTGAACTTGTTTGGCTTCTTTGGGTTTTTGGAGATTTGGAAAGTTTGAGTTGCTTGAAGGATAAATTAACTAAACTTGAAACAGAAATTGATGATATTTATCAAATTTTGCTAAAATTTAAAAGTGGAACAATTGGTCACCTTTTAGTAGATGTTATTTCAAGGATTCCTTATAGAATATGCAGGATATTAAGTGAAGAAGGGGTCATTGAAATGGATTGGAGCAAGAAACAAATTTTAATATATGATGCAAAAAATAAACTCTTAGAAAAATATAATGAGCCAGAAGGAAAAGTTGAAGAGGGCTATATCCATTCTGAAAATATGTATATAGCAGAAATAGAAAAATTTTTAAAAGCAATAAAAGGAATTGAACCCTTTGGTTATTCTTTTGAAGAAGATAAAAAAATATTAGACATTCTTTATAAAGCAGAAGAAAGTTCTCTAAATAAAAGACATATAAGTTTATAAGGAGAAAAAAATGTTAGTTAAGAAAAGATCTTTGAAAAAATCAATTGCTTATTGGAACAGGGCAGTCAAAGTGATTATGGATGGAACACAGCTTTATAGCAAAGGACCAATGATAAATGTTTTTGGTGTTGCCCCTACTTATCTTCAAAAAGGCAAAGGCGGGTATGTATGGGATGTGGATGGGAATAAATATATAGATTATACATCAGGTGTTGGTTCTGTTATCCTTGGTTATGGTTATCCAGATGTAAAAAAAGCAATTATAAAACAATTGGAAGAAGGTTCAAATTTGGGCTTAATCCATCCATTGGAAGTAGAGTTAGCAGAAACATTATGCAAAATTATTCCTTGTGCAGAGATGGTGAGGTTTTTAAAGACGGGCTCTGATGCCTGTGCAGCAGCAGTAAGGATTGCAAGAGCTTATACTGGAAAGGAAGTTATAATCAAAGGTGAATACCATGGATGGCATGATTGGGCAATGGCAAGGTCAAAGAGAAGGGCTGGAATACCAAAAGCACTATTTGACACAGTTTATTATGCAGAATATAATAAGTTAGATGAATATAAAGAAATATTTTCAAGGAGGAAAGGAGAAGTTGCTGCTGTTATCCTTGAAGCAGTTCAATTGATACCACCGGAAAATAACTTTTTAGAAAATTTAAAGGAACTTTGTAAAGAAAACAATGCCTTGCTTATATTTGATGAGGTTGTTACTGGCTTTAGATTTGGTTTGGGTGGTGCACAGAAATTTTTTAATGTAATCCCTGATCTGGCTGTATTTGGTAAAGGGATTGCAAATGGAATGCCTTTATCTTGTGTTGTTGGAAGGAGAGAAATATTTGAAAAAGTAAAAGATAAAATTTTTATTTCTACTACCTTTGGTGGCGAAATGCTTTCCTTAGCTGCTGCATTAGCAAATATAAAAGTTTTAAAAACTAAAAATGTAATTAAGAGGATTTGGAAACTGGGGGAAAAATTGCAAAAAGGGACAAATAAAATTGCAGAAAAGATTGGCATAGATTTTAAATGTATTGGCTATCCGCCAAGGGTTTATATAAATTATAAAAATGAAAAGGGCGAAGAAGATGTAATTATAAAATCAATATTTTTACAGGAAGCAGTAAAAAGGGGAGTTTTAATGGCATGGCAGATGTTTCCTATGTTTATGCACAAGGAAGAAGATATTGAAAAGACATTGAAAGTTTTTGAAGAAGCAATGGTTATTTGTAAAGAAGCAAAGGAATCAAAAAAACCAGAGAAATTCTTAGAAGGTCCACCTGTTAGATGGGTAGAAGTTCTTTAAATAATAATAAAACTTTTATAATTGCAGAAGCAGGGGTAAACCACAATGGCAGTTTAGAAATTGCCAAAAAATTGGTAGATGCTGCAAAGGACTGTGGGGCAGATGCAATAAAGTTTCAGACATTTAAAGCAAAGGAAGTTGTATCAAAATATGCAAAGAAAGCAGATTATCAAAGGAGAAATTTAAAAAAAGGTGGCTCACAACTTGAAATGCTTTTAAAACTTGAATTAAGTTTTAGTGATTTTGAAGAACTTTTCAAATATTGCAAAAAGAAAAAAATTTTATTTTTATCTTCTCCTTTTGATTTAGAAAGTATTGATTTTTTAAATAAACTTGGCTTGGAAGTTTTTAAAATTCCAAGTGGAGAAATAACAAATTTACCATACCTCGAAAAAATTGGGAGTTTGGAAAAAAAAGTAATACTTTCAACAGGAATGGCAAATTTAAAAGAGATAAAGGATGCATTATATATTTTAATTAAAAATGGGACAAAAAAAGAAAATATCTGGGTACTGCATTGCACAACAGAATATCCAGCACCAGTTGATGAGATAAATTTAAAAGCAATGTTGACAATAAAAAATAATTTTAATGTAAAAGTTGGCTATTCAGATCATACATTAGGAATTGAAGTTCCAATTGCAGCAGTTGCCCTTGGTGCAGAGGTCATAGAAAAACATTTTACATTGGACAAAAATATGGAAGGACCAGACCACAAAGCATCCCTTGAGCCAGAAGAATTTAAAGAAATGGTTTTATCTATAAGAAATATTGAAAAGGCATTGGGAGATGGGAGAAAAATTCCTTCAAAATCAGAGATAAAAAACATTCCAATTGTAAGAAAAAGTATTGTAGCAAAAAGGGATATAAAAAA
>JBBISU010000056.1:17055-20232 GCA_037441225.1 Acidobacteriota bacterium | reverse complement strand
AATACTACAATATTTTCAATACCCCCTATTGTGCAAAATCTTTTAATTGCAAAAGGCAAATCCATACTGATATTTAATATAACCACATCTTTTGATATCTTTGTTGCTTCTTCATTGAATTTTTTTGCCTGCATATCGCATACAGGAGTATCAAGGGAAGGTGTCACACTTATAACTTTAATTTTCCCTTCAAAATCTTTTAAAGTATATTCTTTTAAATCTTTTCCAATTACTTTAAAATCAGGTGCACTATCACCAATTTTTAATTCTTCTCCTAAAAGTGTTAATGGATTTCCTTTAAAACTTACTAATCCTTTTTTTTCCATATAACCTCCTTTTTATTTTTTAACATATAAAATTACTAAATTATTTCATTGGAATAAAGAAATATAATTTTGTGTTAAAATAAAACAAGGAGGTATAAATGAAAAAAAATATTGGAAAGTTAGACAGAATTTTAAGGTTAATAATTTCAGCAATTTTGCTTGTATTATTTTTTACGAAAACAGTAAGCGGAGTTTTGGGTATAATATCTTTAATTTTCTCAATTGTTTTTATAATAACTTCTATTACAGGTTTTTGTGGACTCTATAAAATACTTGGTATAAGGACTTAAATTAATTTAATTGTTTTCATTTGACAAAATCAAAAAAAAGTGGCATTATAATACTATATGCGTGTATTTGTAGTTGGTTCCGGTGGAAGGGAGTGTGCCCTTTGTCTTAAATTAAAGAGTAGTCCAGAGGTAAAAGAGATATTTTGTGCCCCTGGAAATGGTGGTATTTCAAAAATTGCAACTTGCGTTCCTATTCCTCAAGAAGATATTCAGGAGTTAGGTGATTTTGCACAAAAATTGCAAATTGATTTAACTGTTGTTGGTCCTGAACTTCCACTTATGCTTGGAATTGTAGACGAATTCCAAAAAAGAGGTCTAAATATTTTTGGCCCTTCACGACTTGCTGCAGAGATTGAGGGCTCAAAGGTCTTTTCAAAACAATTTATGGAAAGAAATAATATTCCAACAGCAAAGGCAGAAATAATTAATTCAGAAGCGGAGTTTAAGGAAATTGTTTCAAAAAAGAACTTTCCCTATGTTTTAAAGGCAGATGGGCTTGCACAGGGAAAAGGTGTCTTTGTTGTAAAGTCAAAGGAAGATTTAGAGGAAGCCCACAAAAGCTTTTATTTAGATAAAAGATTTGGAAATGCAGCCAGCAGGATTTTAATTGAAGAGTATTTAGAAGGTGAAGAGGTCTCTTTTATGGTAATATCAGATGGAAAGGTTGCTTTACCCCTTGCTTCTTCTAAGGATTATAAAAGATTAGGTGAAAATGATACTGGACCCAATACAGGTGGCATGGGTTCCCATTCACCTGCTGTAATATTAGATAAAGATAATTCAAAAAAAATTATGACCGATATTATGCTTCCTGCAATATCAGGACTTGCAAATGAAGGAAGAGAATATAAAGGAGTATTATATGCAGGTATTATTCTTACTCAAAAAGGACCTTATGTCTTAGAGTTTAATGCAAGGTTTGGGGATCCGGAAACACAATCGGTTCTTTTAAGGATGGAAGATGATTTATTTCCAATTTTGTATCAAGCTTCAAAAGGCAAATTGCAGATTCAAAGAATTGAATGGAAAAAGGAAGCAACTGCTTGCATTGTTTTGGCATCAAAAGGTTATCCTGAAAATTATGAAAAGGGATTCCCAATAAAAGGGATTGAAGAGGCAGAAAATGTAGAAGGCGTAACAGTAATTCATGCTGGGACAATTTTAAAGGATGGAATATTTCATACAAATGGTGGGAGGGTTTTAAATGTCTGTGGAAATGGGCAAACTCTTGCTCAAGCAATTGGAAGAGCTTATCTTGGGGTTAAAGCAATAAACTTTGAAAATAAATATTATAGAAGCGATATTGGGCAAAATGTCCTGAAGAAAATGCATTATGCATAAAATTTTATGGAATTAATAAAGGCAAGGATTTTTGGAACGGCAAGGGTAAAAATATTCAAATGGGATGGAATTCCTATAAAAGAAAAGGATGGTTTAGTTGTAGAAGGGGAAGAGGGTATGGAATTTGCTGAATTTATGGAAAAAGTTCAAATAGAAGGACTGGAGAATAAATTTCAAAACCTTCCAAAAGTTATAAAAATTATGGGAGAGGAAGATAATAAATATTTTCAAGATAAAGTAAACCTTGAGCTTAATGCCTTTGATGTTTGTAAAAATTACTGTAAAATTTTAAATATACCATTGAAACTCATTCAAGTAAGATATAGTTATGATTTAAAGGGAGCAACATTTATTTATACTGCTGAAGGAAGGGTAGATTTCAGGCAGCTAATAAAAGATTTGGCAAGAGAACTTAAAATTAAAATTGAAATGAGACAAATTGGAATAAGAGATGAATCAAAATTGTTGGGTGGATGTGGTATATGTGGGTATAGTTTGTGTTGTGCTTCTCATTTAAATGAATTTTCACCAGTTTCAGTGAAAATGGCAAAATATCAAGGGCTTGTTTTGAACCCTTCAAAAATATTAGGGGTTTGTGGTAGGTTAAAATGTTGCTTATATTATGAATATTATGAAGAAGAAAAAGAAGAAAAAGTTCTTTACGAATATGATGACGATGTTGTATAATATAATAAGAGGAAAATTATGACTCAAAGAAAACTTATAAGACCAAAGTTATCAGAGATTAAGGAGAAACAGCAAAAGTTAACAAAAGGGAAAAAACCAATCCCTTCTGGACAGACCTTTGCAGAAATTTATTATTATCAAAAACAGATGCATAACAAGACACCAATGGTAGTTGTTTTAATGGATGGGGAAAAAATATATGGACAGATTGATTGGTGGGATCAAAATGCTATAAAAATATCAAGGAAGAATGAGCCAAATGTGGTTATACAAAAGCATGCAATAAAGTATATTTACAAAGACGAAAAAGCAATCCAAGAGAAAAAACAAGAAGCTCAGAAAGAAGAAGGAAAAGAAAAAAACGGGGCGTAGCGCAGACTGGTAGCGCACCTGCTTTGGGAGCAGGGAGCCGGAGGTTCAAATCCTCTCGCCCCGACTTTTTTTTCTTTCGATTATATTGGCGGAAATTTTCTTTTTATTTATTTGAACCGACGGCTCCCAAAAGGGTTTGGGAAAAAGGATTTTTCCCAAGG
>JBBISU010000056.1:0-16955 GCA_037441225.1 Acidobacteriota bacterium | reverse complement strand
TTTATTTGAACCGACGGCTCCCAATATTGTTATGGGGTACGTGGTATGGGGTACGGGGAAACAAGATTGGTGAATAGAAAAGGGTTTATTTTATTTACATACCCTGTCCCTTTAACCATTGGTGCGGCACTAAACATATTCTACTTTGAGGATTTTTCTTCCTTCAATTTCTTTGCTTCATCTTTGATTTTTTGCAATGTTTCTTTCATTGGAGCCCAGCCGTACCAATGCATATAATCGGGGTTTATATGAAAGGCACCTTGAAAAGCCCTCATCCTGTATTCAAGAAACATAAGGTACAAATCTTGTTCAATAGAACTCTTTGCCTCATAAAATTGCAAAAGATCTGGTGCAAAATCCCAATTAGATGGCTTTTCAAGTATCCCCTCCTTGTAAAGGTTTTTTACAATTCTTATTGCTTCTGCAAATATTTTATCTACATCTTTTATCACCATATCACCTGCTTCAAGTTGTTTTTTTGCATAAGATAAGCTATGGCATTTTGAACAAATATTTATCATCCTATCCCTCTCCTTTTGAAATTCTTCTTTGGTGAGGCGTGCAACTTTTCCTGCTTTTACAACTTCAAGTCTTTGAGTTGGATTGCCTTTTTCATCTAATACACCTAAAGCTTGAAGAATTGTTATCCTATCATTTAACCAGTCATTGTCATCCTCTGGAAGTCTTAAAGCAAGGAAACCCCAAGCAGTCATAACATTGTGATTTCCATTTTCCATATGACAGGTCTGGCAAGTGGGGGCTCTCATACTTTTATTTCCTTCTATCTGCCAAATAGTTCCATGTTTTGAAGTTGACCACATCTCCCATTGTGGATGGTCAAAACCCATATGGCAGGTCTGGCAAGCTCTTGGATCTTTTGCTTCCTCCTTTTTAAAAGAATGTCTTGTGTGGCAAGAATCACACTGTGCATTTCCATATCTATAAATTCCTTTTTCATAATCCCCTTTTGTCCCAATTTTATGGCAACTTGAACATCCTTTATAACCTTCACCAACAACAGAAATCGGCTGATGTGCCCACATAGGCATTGCTGATGCAGCAATCCATCCCAAGTTATGCTTCCCAGCTTCAAATTCTTCAACTTGCTTTTTATGGCATTCAGCACAGATCTTTGGAGTTGGAAGTTTTGCTAAATTTGAATCATCCATTTTTTTGTGGTTTGAACCATGGCAGGAAGAACAATCCATACCAGCTTGGGACATTTTTCCTTCAAAGAATTGGCTTACAATCCCTGGTGTCACTTTTAAGTGGCAATCAATACAAAGGCTTTTTTGTTCCTTTGAAATTGAAATTGAACAAAGGAAGAAAAAGAGAAAAAAGATCTTTAAAAATTTCATAAAGCCTCCTTAAATATTTTTTTATATTTTACTATGGATTTTTGAATAAGTCAATAGGATTCCTAAATAATTTAAAATTAGCTGCCAAAAAAGAAACTCAAAATTTTTCTACCAAATAATATCATTCCGCCAATCACAATTAAAAATCCACCTAAAAAACTTAAAATATCAGGTATTTCTTTCCAAAATAAAAAACCATAAATTGTTGCAAAAATAACACCAAAATAACCAATTGGTGCAATTTTTTGTGCTTCTTCAAGTGTATAGGCAGCAGTCATTGAAATCTGACCTAATGCAGCAAATAAGCTAATTAAAATCAATGGCAATATCCTTTCTTTTGATGGAAAAATAAAGAAAGGTATTGTTATAATTCCAGAACAAATTGTCAAAATAAATGTAAAGTCAAATACAATAGTCAATGGATTTTCTTCAAAGCCAGTTTTTCTTATGAAAATATGGGCAATGGCAGCAGTAGAAGCAGAAATTAACATATAAATTGATGCTTTATTAAATTCAAAACCTGGTTTTAATATTAAAAAGATACCTAAAATTCCAAAAGAAACTGATAATATTGTCTTTTTCTTTATATTTTCATTTAAAAAAAAGGGAGAAAAAATTGCAACAAAGATTGGCTGGGAATTATATAAGAAAGAAGCAAGGGCAAGGGGGAGTAAATGAAGGGCTTTAAAATAAAATATCATTGCAATAAAACCAGAAAGAGACCTTATCATTATGTTAAACCTATCTTTAGAAAAAAAGGGCTGGTGGAAATATTTATTTAATATATATAAAAAAGGCAAAGAAAAAAGGGATCTTAAAAAAACAATTTCCGTTGGGGGTATTTCACCTTCCAATCCTTTAATTAAGGCAGCCATTGAAGAAAATAAAAAAGTTGTTAAAATCATTAAAAGAAATGCCATTATTTTTTATTTAAGAAATGATTAAAAATTAAAAGCCCAATTATAGAAATAAAACCAATTGAACAAAAGAAGAGCCACAAAATTTTAGGGGAATTTAATTTTTCCACAAAAAAATGATAAGAAAAGCCCGCAAGTATTCCGCCAATTCCACTACCAATTACGCCATATAAAAATATATACCCCATATACAATGCCTTTTTATCTTTTGGAGAAATTATACTTATATAAGATATAAACTTTGGATGGGCAACCATTTCACCAATTGAAAAAATAAATATTCCTAAAACAAAGGTATAAGGGGATTGGAAAAAGCCAAATAAAAACATTCCAAAAATTGCAATAAAAATTCCAGAAATCATTGTTGGAAGTGGTTTAAATTCATTTGTAATCTTTGAAACAAATATTTGAAGAAGTATTATAGTGAAAGCATTTAAAACTGTTATGTGGGCTTCATTGAATTGAAAATTTATATTAAATATTTTATTTATAAAGTTATTTATTGGTTCCATATTTATATAGTCCTTAAAATACCATAAAACAGAATCATACATTTGAAAATATAAAACCCAAAAGCCAATTGAATAAATTATTATTAAGCCAATAAAACGGAAATCTTTTAAAACAAGAATTATTTCTTTTAAAACAACTTTTAAGGGTTTTAAATTTTTTTCTTTTTCTGGTTCCTTATATAAAAAAATGGAAGGGAAAAGCATTAAAAAAGTTAAAAGGGAGGACAAGTAAAATACATATTTCCAAGATAAAATTTTTAAATAGCCCACAAGAAAGGGAAAAATTGTAGCACCTAAATTTATAGACCAATAATAAATTCCAAAAGCAAAGGAAGAATCTTTTTCTTTTGTAGTCCTTGAAATTGTGGCAACAATCAAGGGCTTAAAAAAACCAGCACCAATTGCCATAATAATTAAAGTTAAAAAGATTAATTTATAACTTTCAACTATGCCAGAAAGAAAATAACCCAAGGATAAAAAGAAAAAGGAAAAAACTAAAAAAGGCTTATAGCCATATCTTTCAGAAAGAGCACCTGATAAAATTGGAAGTGCATATAAAATTGGCTGGATTGTTGATTTTATAATGCCAATTGAGACCTTTGAGAAGCCCAAGCCCCCTTCAATTTTTGGCAAAGCAAGATAAACAGATAAGACAGACATAAGCCCATAAAAAGCACCCCTTTCAAAAAATTCCATCATAATTACAAGCCAAAAATTAAGAGGGAACCTTTTAAAAAACATATTTTATTTTAACATAATATCTGTTATAATAAATTTATGAAAGGAATATTATTTTTTCTTTTTTCTACTTTTTTGTTTTCTGAGGAATACCTTAAATTAACTTTGCTTTCAAAGGAAAAGGAATTTTTAAAAGAGTATGATCATCCAAATATTCCAAAAATAGAGGACATTCATATAAAAGAAGGTTTTTTAATTTATTATCCAAATGGAAAACCACCAATTGTTTATAAATTTAAGGGTAATAAAAAGGAAATCTTTTTTGAAGAAAAGAATTTGATTAAATTTACCCTAAGTTTTAAAGAATGTGAAGATTTAAGTGAAGTAGAAGGATTTTTCAAAGTTACGCCTGAAAAAGAGATTAAAGATTTTCCTTTTGATAAAAATTATTACTTCCTTTTGCTAAAGGATTTAAAGGAAATTTATTTAAAAGAAGGAAATTATAAAATTGAAGAATTAGAAGGGAAATACTTTTATCCTAAAATTGCTGATTTTAAAGAAAATGAATTGATTTTTTATCCTTCTTTTAAAAGTGAGATTTTCGTAAGTGATCAAAAGGGCGAAAGGTTTGATTTTTGTAAAAGCAGGATAACTTATGAGGTTTCAAATTATGGAAAGAGATGTGAAGATTTAAAAAATTTTAATTATAAAGAGGGCTCAAATTTTTATTATACTTTTCCTTCAAAGGCAAATATCAAATTTGATGTTTTTTGTGAAGGTGGGGGGGTTTTTTCAAAGGTTTTTAAGTCAATTGAAATTGGGAAAAAATTTTTTATAAATTTAAATAGATTAGGGAAAATTGAAGGACTTATAAAGGATAAAAAAGGAAATCCTGTAAAGGAATATCCCCTTTCAATTTACTATAATGATGAAACAATACCATTGAAGGAAACAAAGACAGATGAAAAGGGCTACTTTGCTTTTAATAACTTAAAAAGTGGTGATTATATAATAAAGGATAGCCCTGAATATACCTTTTTAGAAGGAAAATATCTTGATTATAAATCTGAAAAAGAAACAATGGCTATGATTGGTATCCCTGAGATTTCAGTTCGAATAAGCCCAGGTTATAAGGGAACTTATTTTGAAGAAAAAGTATATTTAAAGGAAGGCGAAAAAAAATTTATAGAACTTGAAATGCCAGATTTTAAAATATGGGAAGGAAAGGTCTTATCAGAATTAAATGAGCCAATTCCAGATGTCTCAATATATTATGAAGGAAAAGAAATAGGGAAGACAGATTTTGAAGGAAAGTTTAAAATTGAAATAAAAGAAGGCGTAGAAAACTATGTCACTTTTTCAAAGATAGGATATTCAATCCATAGAGAAAAAATTTCAGAAAATTTGTCAGATATAATAATATTAAAAGGTCTTGGAACTTTTAAAGCAAAAATATATCTTTCAAAAGATTTTGATTATTCTTTGATGAATTATATTTTTAAAGAATTGAAGATTTTTAAAGAAGATGAAAAAATAACCGCTAGGCAAGCTCAAATTAAGATTACCAAGGATATACTGGATTACGAATGTGAGTTAGAAGAAGGAACATATACATTTAAAATATTAGGAAAAAAATTTAAGCCCTTTACTTCTTCACCTTTTACAATTTATTCAGGGAAAGATTATGATTATGGGACAATCAATTTAGAATTAAAAGAAAAGGAAGAAGAAGAAAAGCAGATAAAAATTTTAATTAAAAACCCTGATGAGACGCCTGCTTATGCAAGTGTTATAATTAACATTGTTCCCTTGACAGAGGAAAATTCCTTGTTTTTAAGTAAAAGCACAAATGAAAATGGACTTTGCATTATAGATTTTCCTTCTGAAAATTTTTATTATGATTTTTTATATGCTGAATCAGAAAAGGGTTTTATTTTACTTGAAAAGGAGGAACTTGAAATTTATAAAAATTTATTTTCTTTTGAAATAAACTTAAAAGTAGGAAATTCTTTAAAAATAAAAATTGAAAATCTTGAGGATAAAAATAAGCCCTATGAACTAATTTTAAGATTCAAAAATGGCATTATAAAAGAAAAAATTTTATTTGGGGAAGAAAAAATTTATAAGAATTTAATATCACCAGTTGAAATTGAGATTTTGTTTGAAGATAGCACAATCTGGAAAGAAAGAATTGAATTAAAAGAAGGCGAAAATTTAGTTGTGATATAATTTATATCTATGCAAGATGAAAATGAAAAGGATAAGACATTAAAAATTCCTTTAGATGAATTTTCAAAGAGGCAGAGTTTTTTTTCCTCTTCAAGGTTTAATAATTTGAAATTCTTAGGAGAGGGTGGGTCTGGGAGAGTTTATAAAGCATATGACAATGTTTTAAAGGAATATGTGGCAATTAAATTGATACCAAAAGATGGCTTGGATGAACAGGGAAAGGAAAGATTGTTAAGGGAAGTAAGGGTTGCAAGAAATTTATCCCATAAAAATCTTTTAAAATATTATGATATAAATGAGGATAAGGATTACTTAATTATAATAATGGAATACATAGATGGCGAAACACTTGAAAGAAAGTTGAGAAGGGAAGGAAAATTAAAAGAAGAAGAAATAAAAGATATTCTTTTAAAACTAACTGATATAATTGATTTTTTACATAAAAACGGAATAATCCATAGGGATATAAAGCCAGCAAATATTTTTATTACAAAAAATGGCGAAATGAAATTAGGTGATTTTGGAATAATCCATTTAAAAGAGGAATATGAAAGATTAACAAAAACAAATCAAACAATTGGAACCCCTACCTATATGTCTCCTGAGCAGTTGACAGGGGAAGAACTTACTGAAAAGTCAGATTATTATTCCCTTGGTATTACCCTTTATGAGATGCTCACAGGGGATGTTCCTTTTTCTGGAACAATTGGAGAAATTATAAAAAACCATCTTTCACAAGAAGTCCCTTCAATTGAAGGTTCTAAGAAATTTAACAAACTTTTAAGAGGGCTAACATTAAAGGATTCAAAAAGCAGGTGGGGTTATGAAGAAATACAAAGATACTTAGAGGATAAAAAACTGCCCCTCCTTCCGAAGCAAAAAAATTTAATAAATTTATCAATATTTTCAATACTTTTAATTGTTTTTATTTATTTTTTCTTAATTCCTAAAATCTTGCTTCAAAGTCCTATATCTTTAGAGTTTAAAGGAAATAAATTAAAGGTTTATGGCAAAAGCAAATTATTATTTGAAAAAGAAATGGATAAAGAAATTTCAGAAGCAAAAATAATTGGAAAGGATGAAATTGCTATTGGCTATTATATAAAACCAGAAAATTTTTCAAAAGATAATACAAAAAAAATAAAAATTGCTGAAATTTTAAATAAAAAAGGATCGATAAAAGAGAATTTAAGTGCAAAAGAGATGCATTTTTCTTATTTTCAAAAATTTTCCTTAAATTATAGCACAAATTTTATGCCTTACAAAATTATAAAAAATAATGGGACTGAAAAAAAGGGTTACCTTGCAAATACAATTCACCGTTTTTATCCCTGCATAATAAGTTTTCTAAATGATAAAGAAACAGATTCCTTTATCATTTCAAATCCAGGACATATTGAATATTTAATTGAATGGGAGGATAAGTTAATATTAATTGGATTTAACAATTTAGCTCTCCATCAAATTTTTTTAGCAGTATCCAAAAAAGAAAAAGATATTTTTTTGAGCTTTGAACAGGAATCTACTGTTGCACCAATTATTTCATATTATTTTTTAGGCTTTTGTCATTCTGATTTACTAACCAAACATAAAATTGAAAATGGAAAACTTAAAATTTCAGTTTTAGGAGAAGATTTAATATTAGAGCCAAATGGTCAACTCTTAGGGCAAAAAGAAGGTACGAGAGATATTACAGTAAAATTTATTTCTGATTATGCAAAAATTAAAACTTACCTTGAAAATAGAAACTTGGAGAAAGCAGAGGAACTAATAAAAGAATCTATAAAGATCTCTGAAATTTTTGAACTTTATGGATGGACGGTTGTCTTTGCTGAATTTCTATCTGATTTAGAATTTTTAAAAGGCAATGTTCAACTTTCTACAAAAATTTGTCTTGATTATGGAAAAAAATACGAAAAATATGGCATTGAATTAAACACAAAAGCAGCCCTTTTAAATTACCTTTCTGGAAATTATGAGAGGGCAATAAAATTATGGGAAGAAAATGCTTTAGTAAAAGGTTTCAGAACAGCAGAAGTAAATTTATATCCCACCTTTGCTTTAATCTTAAATGAAGATTGGGAAGGGGCTAATTATTATTTGGCTTCTGAAGATTTTTCAAAGGAAGGCATATGGTACAGGTATAAAGTTTATCAAAAAGGACTAATGATGCTTTTAAGGAAAGATATAAAAGGGGCAGTAAAAATTTTTAAGGAAAGTTTAAATGACATAGAACAAGAAGACAATGCTGCCCTTTATTTTTTATCAAAAATTTGCGAAGGTAAACCAGATCCCGAAAACTATGAAAAATTTATTAAAAATTATATAACTGGTCCTTTGCATCTCCAATTTGCTGGTGCTTGTACAAAAGGTGACTGGGAAAAGGCAAAGATTTTTTATTATGGAATGGAAAAAATTTCTCCAATGGACAATGGAATTGCTATTTATTTCTCAATAATTAAAAAAATTATAAAGACTTATCCTGAAAAATTTTCAAAATTAAAAATTCAAATATAAAATTTTTAGCTAAAAAATGCAGTTGAAAATGATATAAAAGCAGAGCTGTGGAGCAGCAGGCCGTTGTCCGTTTCTGTTATCCGTCGTCCGTGTTTCATTTGAATTATTGTTGCAATTTGTAGGGGCGGGGCTTGTCCCCGCCCGAAACAGCAGAGTAGAAGTCCGTTTTCCTTATCCGTTTCCCGTTGTCCGCTTTAAAATTATAATCACTTAAAAAAAATATGCGAGGCGGGCATAGCCGCCCTCAAAAATCTCTTTTTTAATATTTCCTCCATCTAAGCAATTCTAGAAACCTATCAACTCCTCAACTCCTTTTATTATTTGTATGTTGCGGGCGACCAAAAGGATCGCCCTAACAAAAAACAAAAAAAATAAATAATTGTAGCTGCAGGTCTTTGAGGCTGTCTGGTAATTAAAATTTTTAAAATTGTTATACAATATATTGTATTATCTTTTTTAATTATACCATATATATTGTGTACGACAAGTCAATATACCAGATTGTCGGACAGCCTACTTTAGACCGCGTGAATATAGGATACAAAAAACAAGGCAACAATAAATGTTGCGGCTACAAAAACCAAATATTTTTCAAATGTTCGGGCGGGGACAAGCTGAAGCCCCTACAATTTAAATATTTGGAAATGGCTAAAATATTTTTAATTTTCAAAGCTTTTAACGGATAACGGAAAACGCACAGATTATATAACAATTTTTTAAAAATATTAATTACCAAAGTGAACTTCTAAGGGTTGAAGTTCCAGAAATTATAAAAAATTTTTTTGCTTTTTTTAAAAAGCATTTTATTATAAGAAAAAAAGGATTTTCGTAATCAAAATTTAATTTTAATTATATTTTTCCGGTTAATTACTTTTTCTTCTTTTTTTCTCTATCAATGGCATCACTTACACAAATTGCCATCATATTCACAATATCTGTTACATCTACACCTCTTTGTAGTACATGGACTGGCTTATTTATCCCCATCAAAATTGGACCAATTGCCTCTGCCTTTGCAAGACGCCAAACAAGTTTATATCCAATATTTGCTGATTCAAGGTCTGGAAAAATCAAGATGTTTGCATCACCTTGTATGGCACTCCAAGGAAATTGTTCTTTTGCAATATCTGGTTCAACTGCCACATCTACCTGCATTTCTCCTTCAATTGGCACATCAGGGCATAATTCTTTTGCAATTTGAACTGCCTTTTGAACCTTTTTTACTTCTTCTTCATTATTTGTTCCAAAGTTAGAGTAAGATAAAAAGGCAACCTTTGGCTCAATTCCAATTTGTTTTGCCTTTTCTACTGCCATTTTTGCAATCTCTGCTAATTCTTCTGCTGATGGATTTATATTAACCGTTGTATCAGCAAAGAGGAAAACCCTATCCTGAATCATTAAAATATAAAGCCCTGCTACTTTTTTAATGTCTTCTCTCATCTTTACAATTTGAAGGGCTGGTTTTATTGTATCTGGATAATGCATTGTAAGACCTGATAGCATACCATCTGCTTCACCTTCTTGAACCATCATACAACCATAAACATTTGGCTTTTGCATCATTTCTCTGGCTTCATTTAAAGTTATCCCTTTTCTTTTTCTTATATCGTGGAATATTTTTGCATACTGCTCTAATTTTGATGAATTTTTTGGGTCAATTATTGTAACTTCACTTTTATCAACATTATGCTCTTTTAGTTTTTCCTCTAATATTTTTTTATCCCCTAAAAGAATTGGTTTTGCAATTCCTTCTTCAATTGCTGTCTTTACAGCTTTTATTATTTTATCGTTTTCCCCTTCAGGCATAACTATTTTTTTAGGTGATGCTTTTGCTTTTTCAAAAAGAGGATGCAAAATTGCCTTAGATTTAAAAATTCTCTTTTCTAAACTTTTTACATAATCATCAAAATTTGCAATTGGTTTCCTTGCAACGCCTGTCTCCATTGCTGCCTTTGCAACTGCAGGTGCTTCCCACAAAAGAACTCTATAGTCAAAGGGCTTTGGAATAATATATTCCTTTCCAAATTTAATTGGTTTTCCATCGTACGCCTTTATAACTGAATCAGGAACATCTTCCTTTGCAAGTTGGGCAAGGGCTTTGGATGCAGCAAGTTTCATTTCATCATTTATTGCTTTTGCCCTTACATCTAAGGCACCTCTGAAGATAAAAGGAAATCCCAAAACATTATTTACTTGGTTTGGATAATCAGACCTTCCAGTTGCCATAATAATATCTTTCCTTGCATCAGTTGCATCTTCATAAGTAATTTCTGGATCTGGATTTGCCATTGCAAAGACAATTGCACCTTTTGCCATTGACTTTACCATATCCTTAGATACAATTCCTTTCACAGAAAGTCCTACAAAAACATCTGCTCCTTTCATTGCATCAGCCAATGTCCTTGCTTTTGTTTCTTGTGCAAATTGTTCTTTGTATTGGTTCATCTTTTCTTTTCTTCCCTTGTAAATTACGCCAACAGTGTCAACCATTAAGATATTTTCCATTTTAACACCTAACTTAATATAAAGATTTGCACAAGCAATGGCTGCTGCACCTGCACCAGAGAAAACAACTTTTACCTTATCAGGTGGTTTTCCAAAAATTTCCAAAGCATTGATAAGACCAGCAGCAGATATAATTGCTGTTCCATGTTGGTCATCATGGAAGACAGGAATATTCATTGTCTTTTTCAAGGTTTCTTCAATGTAAAAACATTCTGGTGCTTTTATGTCTTCCAAATTAATTCCACCAAAAGTTGGCTCTAATAACTGGCAAACCTTTATTACTTCATCGGGATCCTTTGAATTTATTTCAATATCAAAAACATCAATATCAGCAAACCTTTTAAAAAGAACACCTTTTCCTTCCATAACTGGCTTTCCTGCAAGAGCACCAATATCGCCTAAACCCAAAACAGCAGTTCCATTTGAAATAACTGCTACCAAATTGCCCTTTGCTGTATATTCATAAGCAAGTTCTGGGTCTTTTTCAATTTCAAGGCAGGGGATTGCAACACCAGGAGTATAAGCCAAAGATAAGTGTTTTTGAGTTATACAGGGTTTTGTAACTACAACTTCAATTTTTCCTTTTCGCCCTGAAGAGTGATACTCTAAAGCTTCTTCTCTTGTTATAAGTCCCATAAATTTTCTCCTTTCTTAAGATATTATAGATATTATAACTTATTACAAAAATCTTTTCAATTTATTTTCAAATGGTTTATGTTTTTGCTCTTTAATTAGTATTTGTTTTTTTAAATAAAATGCTGATATTTAAATCTTAACTATGTTTCTTCTTTTATTTAATTTATTTTGACTATAAATGAAGGATTAAAACCACTTAAAACCAGATTCTAATAATTCTACTGCTACATCAACAACTTTTTTATCATACCACTTACCAGAAAGTTCTTTAATTTGTTTTACAACTTCAGAAATAGGTAATGCTGGCCTGTAAGGTCTATGGGATAGCATTGCATCAATTGCATCAGCAACGGCAAGGATTTTTGATTCTTCTAACATTTCTTCTCCTTTTAAACCTTGTGGATAGCCAGAGCCATCTATATGTTCGGAATGTTGCAATACAATTTGAGAGACAGGCCAGGGGAACTCAATCTCTTTTAGCAGTTCAAACCCCTTTTGAGCATGGGTTTTAATTAATTCTAATTCAATGGGCAGAAGTTTTCCTGGCTTTGAAAGTATTTCTGCTGGGATTCCAATTTTCCCAACATCGTGGATATGTGCTGCAATTCTTAATCCTTCTATTTTTTCCTTTGTAAGTCCTAATTTTTTTGCAATGGCACAAGCAAGCTTTGCTGTCCTTGCTTGATGTCCATAAGTTGTTGCATCCCTAAGTTCTACTGCACTTGCCAATGCCATAACCGTAGATTCTAAGGTGGATTGTATTTTATATAAATTATTAATTTTTTCTGCTTCCAGCATTATTTTTTCTGTAATATCCCTTGCAACAGCCACTATTTCTTTTATATTTTCCTTAAAATAAAGAGGAGAAAGTTTTACTGAAAACCATAATATTTTTTCATTGAGAGGATACCAGCACTCAAATTCTCTTGTCTCCCCCAATAGTGCCTTTTTAAAAGCTTCTTCTAATTTTGTAGCAAAATCTCCTGGAAAAATTTCCTTAAAATTTTTTCCAAGGAGTTGGTTTCCTGAAGAAAAGGGATAAGCTTTTATATTAGAGTGAAAAAAAGTAAACCTTCCTTTCCTATCAAGCGAAAAAACAGAATCTTTTAAGGAATTTAATAGTGCCTTCATTTTTTCCTCTGAAATTTTTAATTCTTTTTTTGCCTTTTTTTCTTCCTCCTTCAATTCCAATGAATAAATTATCATTCCAATTTCTGAAGCAATCTCCTGTAAGAGTGTCCTTTCTTCTTTGTAAAAAAATTCTTCTTCCAAACCATAGATGCTTAAAATGCCCCAAATTTTTTTCCTTACTTTAATTGGAATAAAACAAAAACTCTTATAATCATATTCCTTACAAATTTCATTCCATTCCTTAAACTCATCATATTTATATGGTATTTTTCCATGGATAGTTTTTCCTTTTTTTAATAAAATATTTTCAGGAATTTTTGCTTTTATTTTTTTTATTTTTTTTTCAAATTCTTCATCCTTACATCCAACAAGAGAAAAAATTTTATTTCCAATTACTTTGCTGAATCTTACAAAACTATAGCCTTTAACTTTTCTAAAATTTTCACAGATATCTTTTAATAGATCTTCTTCTTTTTTTTCTTTTAAAAGTGTCTGGTCAATATTGTGGATTGCTTGAAGAAGTGAGCCCAGATGCAATATCTTATGTTCTTCTTTTTTCCTTTTGCTTATATCTCTGAAAACAACTAATATTGAGTCCTTTCCTTCAAATTTAATTGGAGCTGCTGCAACTTCTACATAAATTTTGTTTCCTTTCAAAGTTATAAAAATTTCTTCCACTAAATCTTTTAATATTTCACCTTTTTTTAATATTTTTATTCTTTCTTCAACAAAGGTTTTATAACTATTATGGACAAAGGAGAGGGCTGTTTTCCCTATAATTTCTTCTTTTGATTCTGCTTCCAAGAGTTTAACACAAGCTTCATTTACATATTTAATTATCCCTTCTGAGTGAATAGCAATTGGATCAGGAAAAATTTCAAAGGTCCTCTTTAATGCCAGATCTTGAGTGTTATCAAAATAAGAATTATTTTTCATAAAATTTCCTAAAATTATTATAAACACATTTTAATTTTTATTTCAAATGTTGTATAATATTATTATGAGGAAATTATTTGTTTTTATAATTTTAATTAGCAACTTTCTATTTTCAGAAGAGTTAAAAATCTATTGCAGAGATAGCTTAACAGGGGAATTCTTGGATTGTAACCTTTATTTTTCTAACCAGCAGATAAATTTAAAAAAAGGCAAAAATCTTTTTGATTTTAAAGATGGAGATTATAATATATTAGTTGAAGCAGAGGGTTATAAAGAACTTTCTTCAAATTTTTCCTTTCCTTCTAATTTAAAATCCATAACCTTTTATTTAGATAAGTTAGCAGAAAACTCCTTTGAAAAAGAAATAAAGGGAAAGACAAAAGTTGAAGGATTTATTTATGATAAAGAAAAGGGAATGCCTTTGGAAGATGTAATAATTAAAGGAGATAGCTTTGAGGTTTTTTCTAAAAGGGATGGTTTTTTTGAAGTTGAGATTCCTTCAAGGGATTTTGATTTTGGAGAGGAGATACCAACAATAAAATTTTGTTTTTACAAAAAAAATTATAAAGATTTGTGTTTAGAAAGAATATTGAATTTGGAAGGGATAACAAATTACATAATTGATATGGAAGAAGGGGAAGGGGAGTTAAAATTTGAAGATGAACACCATTTTTTTTATGATGAAAAATTTGATTCTTTTGAAGAGGAAGAGGTTTTAAATAATTACCCTTTGGAATTTATAATACTTTCTGATAAAATCCCTCCACAATTATTGTTACAAATAATAGATCCGCCAGATACAATAAGAGTTGGGATGAATTGTTCTTGTACAACCTGTTCCTCTGTTGATGTTTTAAGCTTGGAAACCTATGTAAAGAGAGGGCTAAATGATGAATGGATTTCCTCCTGGAATACTCACTCTTTAAGGGCTGGCTCAATTGCTTATAGATCTTATGGAACTTATTATGTTTACCATCCAATTAATTCAAATTATGATATTTGTTCTTCCACTTGTTGCCAGGTCAATGATACTGATACAGCCACTTCAACAAATATTGCAACAGATAAAACAGCAGGGATTCTGCTTCAAAGGAGTGGTTCAGTTTTTCGCTCTGAATATTCAGCAGAAAACAATTCCTGGGATGATCCAAACGATGGAAAGACCTGTTCTAACTCTGATTTATCTTGTGGCGATGGATATGCTGGCTCACCTTCTGCCTCTTGGCCTTGCCTTTCTGATAGCCCCTGCAGTGGCTATGGTTGCTATGGACATGGGAGGGGGATGTGTCAATGGGGAACCCAAAGGTGGGCATACTATCAAAGCCAACTTTGGAAGTGGATTGTAAATCATTATTACAATGACAACGGCTCTGGCTCTGGTTTGAGGACTGCTTATATGACAAGCCCCTTTTTAATAAGCTCAGTTTCACCAGTGCCATCGACAATTTCTTCAGGGGGCTCATTTACAATTAATTTAAATGTGACAAGTTATGCTGAAATTTCTCATTCTCAAATTATGCTTGGTGCAAGTTTATATAGTTCTTCAACTGGCTATATTTCAGATCCTTCAAATGATAATAAAATAACATTAAATCCTGGTTCAAATAGCCCTTCAAGGCAGTTTACAACACCTTCAAATATACCAGAAGGGACTTATGATTTAATTGTTGCAATATGGCTTGATGTAGATGAAGACAACCAAATAACTTCTTCTGATTTAAGTTTAACTTCTTATACTTTATCTTCTGCTATAACTGTTTCAAATATAATTTATGGGAACTGCTCAAACCCTTATATTGTCTCTTCTTTTCCTTATAACCATTCTTCAAACAACAATAATACATTAGCAAATCTTTCTAATTATAATTGCAATTCCTTGGCTGATAGCACAGGAAGAGAAGTTGTCTATAAGTTAACAATTGCAGCTGAAGGAATATTAAATGCTTCCATTTCACCATCTTCTCCTTTGGATCTCTATCTTACAAAGTCCTGTACAAATTATACCTGCATATCCTTTGGAGATTCAGCAATTTCAAAATATTTGCAAGCAGGTGAATATTATTTAATTGTAGACGGTCCTTCTTCTTCTACTTACAATTTAAATATAAATTTTACACAAAAAGACCTTTCCCTACCTGCTGACAATACTTCTTTGAGATTATCAAAACAAAATAACCAGATTTTATTAAATTGGATTTTGCCTTCCCAAAACATTTATGGTGGTCTTGAAAATGTTGCAAAAACAAATATATTCAGAGGGACAAATCCACAAAATTTGGTTTATCATACACAAGCACAAAGTAATTCAATTTTATTGAGTGATTTATCTTCTTCTGATAATTATTTTTATAGATTAAGTTTTGAAGATTCTTCTGGGAACAGGTCTCTTCCTTGTCAAATTGAGACGATTATTGACAATGTGGAAGCAATATTTGAAGGGAACTGGAATCAATCAACTTCTCAGCCCGATAGGTGGGGGGAAAATTATTCTTTTTCCTGGGGGAGTGGAAATGATTCAAATAAAGCCCACTTTTTACCTTTTTTAAATTGTATTACTTATGATTATGAAGTTTATACATTTTATCCTGCTACTACAAATAGATGCAGTGCTACAAAATATACAATAAATAATTCAAGTGGCTCTTCAATGATTTATATGGATCAGACATCAAATGGGGGAATCTGGTATTCATTAGGTTCTTATAATTTTAATAAAAATATTGGTTATGAAACAATTATTTCCGATGGAACTTGTGCCTCAAATAAAGCAGTTATAGCAGATGCTTTAAAATTTCTTCCTGTTCCAAAAAATGAATATATTTTAGATGATGATGAGGCAGTTTTTGTTGGAGCTTGGGCTTATAGTATATCAAGTGAGGGATATAATGGGGATTACTATTGGAGGTCAACAGGTGGGAATGGTTCAAATTATGCAGAGTGGATTCCTTTTCTATATAGTTCAGGAAATTATGATGTTTATGTATGGTATAGAAGTGGAGCAAACAGAAGCCAACAAGCACCTTATACAATTACAACTTCTACAGGGGATGTAACAATTTATGTAAATCAACAGCAAAATGGTAGCCAGTGGTTTTATATAGGAAATTTTGAATTAAATCCATCAACTGCAAAGATAAAGATTTCAGATAACGCTCCTTCTGGCGCAGTTGTAATTGCCGATGCTGTAAGGTTTGTTAAAAGCATAGATTTTTAAGAATAAAATTTATTGAACTCTTTAATTATTTTTAAATTTCATTGGTGTATAAATTTCCTTAATAAAAAAGGTAATCTTAACTCTAAAATTTTTTTTTAGAATTTAGCATAATAAAACTTTGCGCTGAAATATAATAATCAGGAGGGACGAACCGGCTCGCCCCCTATATTTTTATTTTTTTTGGTTTCAGTAGAGACGGGGCTTGTCCCCGCCCGATGAACGTTCCTCGTGTCCGTTTTCTGTTATCCGTTAAAAGATTTTGTAGCTGCAATATTTATTTTTGCGTTGTTTTTTGTATCCTATATTCACGCGGTCTAAAGGA
>JBBISU010000055.1:0-20444 GCA_037441225.1 Acidobacteriota bacterium | reverse complement strand
TGCTCCATTGTGAGCCATAAGCTCCAGGTGTGTTTGCAGCAACAGGAATTATTTGATCTGCTCTGGCATAAAATAAAAGTAAACTTGCTGAAATTAGTATTTTCAAAAAAAAATTTTTTAATTTCATAAAGCCAATATCTCCAATAAAATATTATCGGTAACCAATGCTTCTGTTTATTATAATATAAATAACCATTTTGTCAAACAAAATTAGTTTTTCCTGAAAGCAGGGAAGTGAATTTACTTAAGTCAATTTTTTTTTGTAAAGCAAATCAAGTTTCTAAATTTAATTATTGACTGGCAATTGAAATTCAATGATAAGTAATAAAACTTTAAAAATCTGGTATAATATTTTGCTATGTGGAAATTTTTATTGCCAAAATCCATTGATTTTTTTGTTTATTTTGAAGAAGCAGTAAAAATAATCAAAGAAGGGGCAAATGAACTAAATTTGCTTTATGATAATTTTGATAATTTGAAAGTTAGGGTTGAAAGGATAAAGGAATTGGAACACGAATGCGATAAAATAACACATAAGACCCTTGAACATTTAAACAAGACCTTTATCTGCCCTTTTGATAGGGAAGATATCCATTCTTTGATTACAAAAATGGATAACATCCTTGATTTTATTGATGCTGCTTCCCAGAGGACTTATCTTTACAAAATAGAAAAACCAACAGAAGAAGGAAGGCGACTTGTAAAAATTTTGGTCTCTTCAGTTGAGCTTGTTTATGAAGCAATTAAGGATTTAAAAAATTTCAAAAAACCAAAAAAAATACTTGAGCTTTGTGTTGAGATAAATACACATGAAAATGAAGGAGATGTTGCATTGAGGCAAGGGCTTGCAAACTTATTTGAAAGCCAGAGAGACCCAATTGAAATTATAAAAAGAAAAGAAATATATGAAAACCTTGAAAATGCCATTGATTCCTGTGAAGATGTAGCAAATGTTATGGAGGCAATAATTCTAAAAAATACATGATAACCCTTGTAATAATTATAATTTTCCTTGCCCTTTTATTTGACTTTTACAATGGAATGAACGATGCAGCAAATTCAATTGCAACAATTGTATCAACAAAGGTCCTGTCTCCAAAAATTGCTGTTTTATGGGCAGCAATTTTTAATTTTCTTGCTGCTTTCTTCTTTGGTGTAAAAGTTGCAAAGACAATGGGAAAGGGAATAATTGATTCATCTATTGTAGATTCTTATTTAATTCTGGTTGCCGTCATCTCTGGAATTGTCTGGACTGCCATTTCAACCCATTTAGGGCTCCCAATTTCTGTTTCCCACTCTTTAATTGGTGGAATGATAGGTGCAGGGATTTCAAAGGCAGGGATTTCAGCAGTGATTTTTAAAGGAGTAATAAAAATTTTTATCTTTATTTTTCTTGCTCCAATTATTGGTTTTTTTTCTGGTGTTTTTTTAATAATTGTAACTACATGGATTGTAAAGGGTTTCCCACCTTCAAAGATTGATAAATATTTTAGGATTTTTCAATTATTTTCAGCTGCCTCTTATAGTTTAGGACATGGGGCAAATGATGCACAAAAGACAATGGGAATAATTGCAATTTTGTTGTATTCAAATGGTATGCTTGGAGATGAATTTTATGTACCCTTTTGGGTAGTTATAATTTGCTATTTATTCATTGCCTTAGGTACCCTTGTCGGTGGATGGGCAGTTATAAAGACCCTTGGTATGAAAATTACAAAACTAAAGCCCATTGATGGATTTGCTGCAGAGACCTCTTCTGCTCTAACTTTATTTGGAACTGCCTATTTTGGAATCCCTGTCTCTACCACACATACTATAACTGGGGCAATTGTAGGGGTTGGCTCCACAAAGCGCCTTTCTGCTGTCAGATGGGGGATTGCTGGAAATGTTGTCCTTGCCTGGATTTTTACAATTCCTTTTACTTTTTTGATCTCTTTTCTTTTGCATAAAATTTTCTTTTAAAACTTGTGATAAAAAAGGTGGGCTTAAAAATTAAATCTTTAAAACAAATTATTCCCTTCTTTATTTTTGCTTTTTTATTTATTTTGCTTTCTTTTTTAAAAGATCCATGGCATGATGAACTTTTTACAAGATATTTAATGAAAAAAAATTTTATAGAAATTTTTTCATTGCTTAAAAATGATAGTGGTCCTCCTCTTTATTATTTTTTGTTAAAATTTTTTACCTTTATTTTTGGAACTTCTATTTTTTCTCTAAGATGTTTTTCAGCCATCTTAGTTTTGTTGTCAGGGTTATGGATAAAGAAAATATTAAATAATATAAATATGTCAAGTTCCCTTTATTATTTATTTTACCTTTTTGCAATTCCCTTGTTTTCGGCTGCAGAAGCAAGGAATTATTCTTTAGTTCTCTTTTTATCTTCTTTGTTTTTCTATGAAATTCTGGGGAAAGAAAGAAAATTTCCTTTAATTCTTTATTCCACACTTTTAAATTATACCCATTACATCTCTTTCTTTTATATTTTTTATTTAATTTCAGCTTTGATTTTTGAAAAGAAAAAAAAATATTTTACAATAATTATTTTTGTGGTAATTTTGACTTCTCCTTTATATTTTCTTATAAGAGAGCAGCCAATTGAAGCAATTGATTGGACAAGGGCAATTGAAGATAAATATTCACCAATTTTTTTCTTTTCTTTTTTCTTTTTATTTTTTAATATAAATCTTGAAATATTTCAATTCAGCATTAAGTATTTAATCTTTTCTCTGATTGGTTATTTTATGTTTTTTTACAGTTTTACTATGAAAAAATATAAAAAAATTTTTTATGCTTTCTTAATTAATTTAATATTAATTTTTTTAATTAGCTTTACCTATAAATATATTTATATGTTAGGCAAAACTCAGGTATTCTTTTTTATTCCTTTTTTTATATTTTTTATGGTTTTTACTGTTTCATTAAGTGAAAGAAAAAAATATTTAAAATTTCTTATACTACTTTTATTTTCTTTACTTTTTTTTGCAAATTATAATAATATTTTAATAAAAGACCCTTTCAAACCTGAAATATTGCCAATATTGAAATTGGCTGAAAAGGATACAGATATATGCACAATTGGAATTTGGGGATTGCCTACTTCTTATTATCTTGAGCAAGAAGGAATGGATAATAATTTAATAATTTTTCCTCCTTCACAGGTAGAGCACCTTGGATGGTATTATTATAAGGAATTAAATGATAAGGAATTGGAATATTTTAAAAAGAATATCTTAGAATCGGGCAAAAAATTTGTAGTTTTTTGGCAAAAGAATGATCCTTATTCAAGGGACTTGATAAAGATATTCCCTGAAGATTTGAATTTCTATCAATGTGGGCAATTTAAATTTTTTGTTTTAAATATGCAAATAAAAAATACAGATATGATAAAATAATATAACTTTAATTTTTAAGGAGTTATTATGGTTGATGGAAAATATTATTTAACTTCAGAGTCAGTGGCAGAAGGACATCCAGATAAGGTATGCGATCAAATATCTGATGCTGTTTTAGATGAAGTTTTAAAGGAGGACCCTAAGGGAAGGGTTGCCTGCGAGACCTTTATAACAGTTGGGCTTGTAATTGTTGGTGGTGAGATTACAACAAGCACTTATGTTGAAGTAGGAGACCTTGTAAGAAGTGTTGTAAAAGATATTGGTTATACCCATTCAAAATATGGATTTAATTATGAAACCTGTGCAATTTTAAATGCCATTGGAAGACAATCCCCTGACATTGCACAAGGTGTTAATGTAGGTGGTGCAGGGGATCAAGGATTGATGATTGGCTATGCTGTAAATGAAACAGATACCTATATGCCCCTTCCAATTTACCTTGCCCATAAGCTTACAATTCAAATGAAAAAGGTAAGAGTTGAAGGAATTCTCCCATATTTAGGTCCTGATGGAAAATCACAGGTGACAATTGAATATGAAAAGGGTAAGCCAGTGAGAATTGATGCAGTTGTCCTTGCCTGTCAACATACAGAAGATATACTTGATGAGACAGGGAAAAAAATTACTAATAAAGCAAGGGATGAGATGATAGAAAAAATTGCCCTTTCAGTACTTCCCAAAAATTTAATTGATAAAAAAACAAAGTTTTATGTAAATCCAACTGGCAAATTTGTAGTTGGTGGTCCTCAATCAGATACAGGTATGACTGGAAGAAAAATAATAGTTGATACCTATGGCGGGGCTGCCCCTCATGGAGGAGGTGCCTTTTCTGGTAAGGATCCAACCAAGGTTGATAGATCTGCAACATATATGGCAAGGCATATTGCAAAAAATATAGTTGCCTCTGGAATTGCTTCTAAATGTTTGGTGCAGCTTGCTTATGCAATTGGCGTAGCAGATCCTGTTTCTGTCTTTGTTGAAATTTATGATGGTGAAAAAATTGATCAACAAAAGCTTATAAAAATTGTAAGAGAAATCTTTCCTTTAACTCCAAAAGGAATAATAGATTATTTAAATTTGTTGAGACCAATATATAAGAAAACTGCTTGCTTTGGCCATTTTGGAAGAGATGAAGAAGAATTCTTATGGGAAAAGACAAATAAAGCAGAAGAATTAAGGAAAGCAATATTGGGGTAAGTATATGAATTATGATATTAAAGATTTAAGTTTAAAAAATGAAGGGAAAAAAAGGGTTGAATGGGCAGGAAAAAATATGCCCCTTCTAAATTTAATAAAAGAAAAATTTAAAAAAGAAAAACCCTTTAAAAATTTAAAGATCTCTGCCTGTCTTCATGTTACAACAGAGACAGCAAACTTGATGGAAACCTTAAAGGCAGGTGACGCAGAAATCTCCTTATGTGCTTCTAATCCTTTGTCAACACAAGATGATGTGGCTGCATACCTTGTTGAGAGAGGAATTTCTGTTTTTGCTGTAAGAGGAGAAAATAAAAAGAAGTATTATGAGCACATTTTATCTTGTATTAAAAATTTTCCAAACATTACAATGGATGATGGGGCTGACCTTGTCTCATCAATAACTGCAATTGCAAATAATAATTTGAAATCCGTAGATCCAGTTGTTAAAAATTGGGCAGATAAATTAAAAAAAGAAGAAAAAGAAAATTTAGTTAAAAATATTTTTGGTTCCACAGAAGAGACAACAACAGGTGTCATTAGATTAAAAGCAATGGCAAAAGATGGAGTACTTCCTTTTCCAGTAATTGCAGTAAATGATGCTTATACAAAACATTTATTTGATAACAGGTACGGAACTGGACAGAGCACAATTGATGGAATTTTAAGGGCAACAAATGTTCTTTTAGCAGGTAGAAGGGTTGTAGTAGCTGGCTATGGTTGGTGTGGAAAAGGTGTTGCTATGAGAGCAAAGGGGATGGGGGCAATTGTATATATTACAGAGGTATCACCAATTAAAGCATTAGAGGCATATATGGATGGTTTTGAAGTGCTTGAAATGAATAAGGCAGCAAAAATTGGAGAGGTCTTTATAACAGTTACAGGTTGTAAAGATGTTTTAAGAAAAGAACATTTTGAAAGTATGAAGGATGGTGCAATTTTATGCAATTCTGGGCATTTTAATGTGGAAATTGATATAGAAGAACTTGAAAAAATGGCAGTTAAAAAGGAAAAAGTCAGGCATGAGACAGTTGGTTATAAATTGAAAAATGGAAAGACATTGTTTTTGCTTGGGGAAGGGCGTCTCATAAACCTTGCTTCTGCAGAAGGGCATCCACCACAGGTTATGGATTTATCCTTTGCAAATCAAGCACTTTCTGCTCTTTATCTAAAAAATAATGGAAAGAGTTTAGAAAAGAAAGTTTATTCAGTGCCAAAAGAAATTGATGAAGAAATTGCTTTTATGAAATTGAAAACACTAAATATTGAAATTGATAAATTAACAAAAGAACAAGAGAAATACCTTTCCTCCTGGCAGGAAGGGACATAAAAGGTGAAAAATTTTTATGTTGACTTGAAAAGTTGTTCTAAATGTGGGATATGTGTGGAAATAGGTCCTGTATTAGCCATAGAAAATAATAATGGAAATATAAATTTTAAAAATGGCTATAAACATCTTTGTTTAGCTTGCGGACAATGTATGGCTATATGTGAGACAAAATCAATATATTCTAAAAATCTTAATTATGAAAAGGATTTTTTTGAATTTTCAAAAGAAGATAATTTTTTTTCAAGAATTGAAATGAGGCGCTCAATAAGGAGGTTTAAACAAGAAGCTTTAAAAAAAGAAGAAATAGAAAATATTTTAAAGGTCATTTCACAAGCACCCCATAGAGATAAAAATCAGCATGTAGAAATTTCAGTAATAAATTCAAGAGAAAAAATAATGGAAGCACTCCCTTTAATTTGCAAATTTTATGACAAAATGGAAAAATGGCTTAAAAATAATTTTACTTATCTAATTCTTAAATTATTAATTCCAAAGGATCAATTTAATACTTTAAATAATTTTATATTACCACATATTAATAAAGGTTTATATAGGAGTTTTTCTTATGAATATGATTGCATAACAAGAGGCGCTCATACACTCTTAATTTTCCACGCTCCAATTTCTTCAGAAGAACATAAAGAAGATGGCTTAATTTTTACAACCTATGCCATGATTTCAGCCCATTTTTTAGGGTTTGGATCTACAATTATAGGACTTATTCCGCCTGCAATTAATAAGATATATAAATTAAAAGAAATATTTTGTATTCCTAAGGAAAATGAAGCCATCTCGTCAATAATAATTGGGTATCCAAAATATGAATTTAAAAGAGGAATAAAAAGAGATTTAAAAAAAATATATTGGGTTTAAATTTTTATTTAAGCATAACTTTTTTTATTTTTGTAAAATAATTATATGGATAAAAAAAATAATTTTTCTTTTTTCATTTTTATTTCTTTTGCTATTATTTTTTCAATACTTTCTTATATAAAAGATCCATGGCAGGATGAGCTTTTTACAAAATATTTAATAAGTAATGATTTTGGTGAAATTTTAAATATATTAAAGAATGACAACAATGCACCCTTATATTATTATATTTTACATATATTTCATCTTGTTTTTGGTAAAAGTATCTTTTCTTTGAGGATTTTTTCTATTATATTGATATTAGTATCTGGGGTTATGGGAGGGATAATTTTAAAAAATTTAAGTATTAATAAAATTCCTTTTTACATTTTTTATCTTTTTCCATTACCTCTTTATTTTTCATCTGAGGCAAGATGTTATGCTTTGATAATTTTTTTAAGCACTTTATTATTTTATGAGATAACAGGTAAAAAAAGGTTTTTCCCTTTAATATTATATTCTGTTCTTTTGAATTATACACATTATTTATCTTTTTTATATATTATATATTTTCTCTATGATTTAATATTTTATAAAAAAAAGCAAAATATTTTAATTATTGCTTTTATAATTTTGCTTTCTCTGCCTCTATTTTTTTTGATAAAGGACCAACCTATAGAATCACTTAATTGGACTAAATATTTTTTAAAAAATTATTCTTTATTTACTTTCTTTTCTTTCCTTTTTATTTATACTAATATTAATCTTTATTCTTTTCAGCCAGTTTTAAAAAATTTTATATTTTCGATTTTTGGATATTATATATTATTTTTAAGCTTATGGGAAAGATTATTAAGATATCTATCTATTCCTTTTGCTTTAAATTTCATTATAATTTTTTCAATTAGTTATTTATATAAAAACATTTATGTACCTTTAAAAGTAGAGTCCTTCTTTTTTGTGCCTTTTTTTATTTTTATTTCAAAATTTCTATCAAAGAGCGGAAAAACCTATGATTTTGTCAGGAATTTTTTCATTATTATACTTATTTTATTATTTGCCCATAATTTCTTAAAAATTTGTAAGCCCAATTTAGCCCTTATCCAGATATCAAATATTATCAATGACTTTGGCAAAGATGCAAATATATGCACAATTGGAATTTGGGGATTAACAATAGAGTATTTATTAGAAAAAGAAGGTATGGAAAATAAGCTCATTATTTTTCCACCCTCTCAAAATTCACATTTAGGATGGTGTGATTTTAAATTAAGCAAAGAAGATATAAATATTTTGAAAAAAGAAATAATTGAATCAAATAAGCCCTATTTGGTTTTGTGGCATAAAGATAGTCCATATCTTAAAAGATTAAAAGATATTTTGCCACCAAATATTACAGTATATTTATACAATGACTTTTACTTCTTTTATAAAAAATGAAACTTTAAAATTTTAAGTTTTTGATAAATAAAAAAAGACAGAAGAGGCAAAATTTTGTAAAATATGTAAGATTATAGGAGGGTAAAGAGAAGAGGTTTTTAATCTGCTATAGCCCAAAATTAAACCACCAATGAATATAATAATTATTATAGCTAAATTGTATTGGATATGTAATATTGACCAAAAAAAAGAAGTTATAAGAACAGCTCCAATCCCACCTAATTTTGAATTTTCAATAGATTTAAAGAAAAAACCTCTAAATAAAACCTCTTCAAAGATTGGATAAGCAAAAATTATTGAAAAAAATAGTAAAAGGGGAAAATCTGTTGTTTTATATGCCTTTTCCAGAAATTCTGGAATTGTTGAAATATTTAATTTATACAAAATATATTCAGAAAAACCAATAAAGGAAGCAAAGATAAAAAACCATATAAAAAAGCCTTTAAATGAAAATTTTTTTAAAGAAAGATATTCTTTTAAAGGGTATTTTGAAAGATAGATAAAAATATAGATTAAAATTAAGCTCAAAACAGAAGAAAAAAAGGCAGAAATTGTAAGGGAAAAGCCAAAATTTTCATAAAGATATGGGAAAAGCTTTCCTCCAAAAAATAATACAAGAAAAGCAGAAATTTGAGAAAAAACAAAGACAATAAAAGAAAACAAACTTCCAATTCCTAATCCCCAAGGTTTTGAATTCATTTTTTAAAAATTAAATAAATTCCCATAATTATTATGAAAATCCCAAAAACTTTTTGAAAAGTATTTTGAGAGACCTGCATTGCAAGTTGACTTCCAATGTAAGAACCTAAAATTCCTCCAATCCCAAGGTATATTCCCCAAGGATATATAACATTATTTAATTTGTTATGGAAAAAAAGGGAAGAAGCAGAGATAATCAAAATTGCTAAAAAAGAAGTACCAACTGCTTGATTATGGCTTTTTTTTAATAAAATCAATAGAGGAACCATAATAATTCCTCCCCCAACACCTGCAAAGGAAGCCAAGACACCAACTAAAATTCCAAGGAAAATTAGTAAAAATATCATAAAAAGATTTTATAACAGAAAAAAGATTCTGTCAAAAATTTTTTTTATTTTAGAAAAAATAAACCACAAAGTTCTTCAAGATAAAAAAGGGCAAAATTTTATTTGAATTTAATTTTAAAATAAGTTATATTTAAAAATATGAAAAAAAATAAAAGATATGAAATAAGTTATAAGGATGCTATTTATAAGTGGAACAAGGACTTTATAAATTTTAAAACAACAGTAGAAGTTGAAAGAACAAAGGAAATCATTGGACAGGAAAGAGCTGTTCAAGCAATTAAATTGGGTTTAGGTCTTGATGGAATGGGTTATAACATTTTTGTAATAGGGCTTTCTGGAACAGGAAGAACCACAACAATTCAGACAATGGTTTCAAAGATTGCATCAAAACAAGAAAATCCCGGTGATTGGTGTTATGTTTATAATTTTGAAGATCCTAATTCACCAAAAGCATTGCATTTAGGAGCAGGAGAAGGAACAAAACTTGCACAAGCGATGGATCGCTTGGTTGAAACATTAAAGGTAATCCTTCCATCAGTCATAACTTCTGAAAGTTTTCAGAGGGAGAAAAAGAATTTGCAAGAGAAATTTAAAGAAAAAGAAAGAAAAATTGCTTCTGAATTTGAAGAATTGCTAAAGGAAAAGCAATTTACTATTGTCCAGGTTCAAATGGAGATGGGGACAAGATCTATTCCTATGCCTTTAATTAAGGGAAAAGTTGTAGATATAAATGAAATTGATAAATTAGAAAAAGAAGGAATTTTAAAAAGTGAAGATATAAAAAAAATAAATAAGGACTATGAAGATTTAGTTTCCAAGTTAGAAAATACCCTCTTAGAATTAAAAGAAATTCAAAACGAGTTTGAAAAACAATTTAAAATATTAATTCATAATGTATTTAAACCAATCTTAAATCAGTTTTTTACAGAACTAAAAATGCAGTTTCCACAAGAGGAAGTGAAAAATTATTTTGATGAAGTTCAAAAAAATATTCTTAGAGACCCCGAACCTTTTCTTAAATCCCAAGAGGAAAGGGAAAAGAAGAAGGAGGATTTATTTCTTCCCTATAAAGTAAATGTAATAGTTGATAATAAAATGACAAAGGGAAGACCTATAATAATTGAGCATAATCCAAGTTATGTAAACCTATTTGGCACAATAGAAAGGTCTTTTGAAGGCAGGTTTACTTCAAAAACTGATTTTATGCAAATAAGAGCAGGTTCACTTTTAAAGGCAAATGGTGGATATTTGGTTGCAAATTTTAATGATTTAATTCAGGAACCAGGTGTTTGGCATTCTTTGAAAAGGGCTTTGAGGAATGAAAAGGTATATATCCTGCCAGAAGATAATTATTTCTTTGCTCCACCATCACAATTGAGGCCAGAACCAATTGATTTAAAAGTTAAAGTTATATTGATTGGAGATATTGCAACATATCAATTAGCTTATTATCTTGATGAGGATTTTAAAAAGATCTTTAAAGTTTTATCTGAATTTGATTCTTCAATGGATTGCACAAAAGAAAATTTTCAATCCTTTGTTCAACTTTTGGCAAAAATAATTGATGAAGAAAATTTAAAAAATTTTACAGCAGAGGCAGTTTTAAAAGTTGCAGAATATTCTATGAAACTTGCTGGAAGGAAAGGTAAACTTTCAACTCGTTTTGATGCTGTGGCAGATATAATGAGGGAAGCTCATTATTGGGCAAAGGAAGAAAAAAATGATTTGGTAGAAGAGAAAAATGTTATAAAGGCAATAAGGGAAAGGGAAAAAAGGCATAGTTTAACTGATGATAAAATTAAAGAAATGATTCTTCAAAATATTTTAAATATTGAAACAGAAGGCAAAAAGGTTGGACAAGTAAACGGATTAACTGTTTATGATCTTGGATATTATTCTTTTGGGAAACCAGTAAAGATCACAGCAAATGTATCATTGGGGCAGGATTCAATAATAAACATTGAAAGAGAAGCAGACCTTGCAGGAAATATCTTCAAAAAAGGAAGTTTAATTCTTGCTGGATATTTAAGACAGACCTTTACAAAAGATAAACCATTATCAATCAATGCTTCCATTTGTTTTGAACAATCCTATGGGGAAATTGAAGGAGATTCTGCATCCTGTGCTGAATTTTATGCCCTCCTTTCAGCAATTTCAAATGTTCCTGTAAGACAGGATATAGCAGTTACTGGTTCTATGAACCAAAAAGGGCTTGTCCAAGCAGTTGGAGGGATAAATGAAAAGATTGAAGGATTTTTTAATTTAGTTAAAGAGAAAACTTTGAAAGGAACTGAAGGGGTTATTATTCCAAAGGCAAATTTAGGTGATTTGATTTTAAAAGAGGAAGTTTTAAAAGAAATAAAAAACGGAAGATTTCATATATGGGCAATTGAAAATATAACTGAAGGGGTAGAAATTTTGTTTGGAATCCCAGCAGGAAAAAAGAAGAAAAATGGGCAGTTCCCAAATAATTCTTTGTTTGCAAAAATTGACAAAGTATTGCAGGAAAATTCAAAATTGTGGAAGAAGTATAAATAATGGAATTGGATTGGAAAAATTGCCTTGAAGCTTTTTTTGACTACCTTTATTTGCAAAGAGGGCTTTCAAAAAATACTGTTTTAAGTTATGAAAATGATTTGAAGATTTTTGCAAAAGAGATGGAAGAAAAAAAAGTAAAAGTTAAAAGTTTAACTAAAAAGGAAATTTTATACTACATAGAGAAAAAAAGAAAAATGGGCTCTTCACCCAGATCACAGGCAAGGTTTTTGTCATCTTTGAGGAGTTTTTATAAGTTTTTACAATTTAATAAATGGTATGAAAAAAACCCAGCTGAAGAGGTGGAAACACCAAAGATTTTTAAAGGACTTCCAAAGTTTTTAACCTTTGAGGAAGTAGAAAAACTTTTGTCTTCTCCAGATACAAATACTTCAAAAGGTATAAGGGATAAAGCAATGTTAGAAATCTTATATGCAACGGGCTTAAGGGTCTCTGAATTGATAAATTTACAGTTGAATAATTTTATTAAAGAAGTTCCCTTATTGAAGATAATTGGAAAAGGTTCAAAGGAAAGGCTTGTTCCAATTGGAGAAGAAGCATTAAAATGGCTAAATTTATATCTTGAAAAGGTAAGGGCTTTATATAATAAAAATTTTAGCAGTTTTATTTTTTTGAATAATTGGGGTAAGCCCTTTACAAGGCAGAGATTTTTTCAAATTATAAAGGAATATGCAAGAGCAGCAGGGATTGAAAAAAATATAAGCCCTCATATTTTAAGGCATTCCTTTGCAACCCATCTCTTAGAAAATGGTGCTGATTTGAAATCCCTTCAAATGCTTTTAGGCCATTCAGATATATCAACAACACAAATTTATACACATATAACAGAAGAGCGACTAAAAAAATTATATGATAAGTTTCATCCTCGCGCTTAACATTTTATTACAATTAATTATCCCTGAAAAAATTTTAGATATTGTTAAGGAAAATGAAATCTTAACAGTTGTTGTTCTAAAGGAAAGGAAACTTTATGTAATAGATAAAAATAAAAATGTTTTATTTAAAGTGCCTTGCGGAATTGGCAGAGGGAATAAAGGTTTAAATAAAGAAAAGAAAAGTGATTTTGATAGAATTACGCCAAAGGGTTTATTTAAAATAACACATATATTTAAAAAAGGAGATGAAGAGTTAAAGAAATTAAATGATATTTTTTGGCATGATTTGTATAAAACAGGAAAACCAATTGGGAAAAGTGCTTATGGAGACGGTTTTGTTGCTTTTGATTGGACAGAGCCCTTAGATAGAGAAAAACCAAAAAAAACAAAAAACTCAAGGGGACAATTCAGGAGAGGAAAAGAATATAATAATTCGTTGTTTTCTCTTGGTATCCATGGGACAAACAGGGATGATTGGGTTGGGCTTCCTTCAACTGGTGGTTGCATCAGATTAAAAAATGAAGATATAAAATATTACATTGATAAATTTGCAAAAATAAATGGTTTAATTTATATAACTGAATAAAGATTAAAGATTTTAAAAATAATTTTTAAAATTGACATTCCTTGTAAACCTTTTTTGAAATCAAATCGTCTTCTTTTTGAAATAATTTAAGGAGGTTTAATTATGATTTATTTATTTTTTGCATTATTGGGTTTTTTAAATCCTCCATTTTTTGGAGGAGGTCCTTGGTTTTTTGATGATTTAAACTTGCCACCTGATCTAATGGCAGAGGTTAAGAATTTGCACTTTCAGCATAGAGAAAAGGTAATTGATCTTCAAGCAGAGTTGCAAAAAGAATATTTAAAATTTCAAGAACTCTTAGAAAATGATAATGTAACTGAAAAAGAACTATCTTTAGCAATTGAAAAAATTTCTGACTTGAAGAAAAACTTAATGAAAGAAAGGACAATATTTCTTTTTAATTTGAAAAAGATACTTCCTGCTGAAGAATGGCAAAAATTAAAAGATCAGTTTATGGAAAGGAGACAAAAAGGAAAATATGAGAAAATGCATAGGGGTTTTAATGATGAACAAATCAGGAGGCAAAGATGAAAAAGTTTGTATTTTTATTTTTATTGATTTCTGCTTTTATTTTCTCGGAGGAAGGATTCTTAGAATCACCTCCTCCAAATCCAGTTGAAGTAGTAGCAAGATATCTAAATTTATCAGAGGAACAAGTGGAATTATGGCTTGGAATTTTAGATGATTTTAGAATCTCTCAAAATGAACTTATAAATCAGATAAGGCCCTTAGAGGAAAATTTAAGAAATTTGTTAAATAGTGGAAATCCAGAGCCCCAAGAAGTTGGAAACCTTGTAATTAAAATTGATCTTTTGAGAAAAGAAATGAAAGAAAATGAAGAGATTTATAGGGATAATTTTAAAGCTCTTTTAAATGAAGAACAACTTGAAAAATATGTTTTGTTAAAAAGTGCTTTTAAACTTGCTCCTCTTTTTCCTGCCTTTCAAGAAACCCGCTTGATTTGAATTTTTTATTAGTATTACCATAGCCAAAGCATATTCCTTTTCGTGAGTTATTGAAAGCAAGATCTGGGGTCTCCCAAGGAGATCCCATCTTTTTTTTAGTTTTCCCTTATAAAAAAGAATAGGTGCCCCTCCTTTCTTTTTTAAAACATAAATTTCTTTTGGATTAAAAATTTCTTTGACTGGCTTTAATGCTTTATAAGCTGCTTCTTTTGCAGCAAAATAACCTGAAATTTCCTCTATCTTTAAATTATTTTCTTCAATTCCTATTTTATTTAAAAATTTTTTCCCATATTTTTCATAAATATTTTTTATTCTTTTGATTGAAACAAGATCTATCCCAATGCCAATTAGCATTATATAGGTATATTCAAATTTATTGGATGAAGCCCCTTCCCTATGGGAAAATTATGGTTCATTGTTTTTCTTGTATAAATTTTTGCTTGGGGAATTGCTTGGTATAATTCTAAACCCTTTGCAAGAGCACATAATATAAAAGAACTAAAAGCATCTCCTAAACCAAGCAAATTTTCTGTTGGTTGTTTTGAGGATTCATAAGTATGGGTATTTGAGCCATCATAAAATATATCAATGGCTTTATCTTCCAAATCTCCACCAGTTATTATTATATTTTTACATTTAAAATTTTTGGAAACCTCAGGTGCAGCAACTTTCATTCCATTCAAGTCCTTTACAGGACTATTTAAAATAACCTCTGTTTCTTTTAAATTAAATATTAGCAAAGAAGAAATTTTTTCAATTGAGTTTATTATTGAAACCATTTGATTTGGAGGGATTAAAGGTTTTTCATTTTTGAAAAAAAAGTGGGGATCAAAGATTATAGGGACTTTAAATTTATTTTTAAAATCTTCAAGTATTTCCGAGATAAGCCGAGCTAAAGATACATCAAAGATTCCAGATATTTTTATTCCGTGGATTTTTAAATCTGATAAAACACAATCAATTTGCTGAGCAATTTGCTCAAAAGGTATTTGGTAAATAGAAGTTATGTTTTGAGTATTTTGTTGATAAATGGCAGTAATTATTCCACAGGAATAAAGTTTATGGTTGTGGGTCATCCTTAAATCTTGAAAAATACCTGTTGTACCAGTTGGATCAAAAGCATTTAAATATAAAATTGTTTTATTCATAAGGATATTTTATAACATATTTTCTAATTTTTCCAAAAGATTTTTAAGGTCTTCTGGCAAATCACTACTAAAAACAATTTTTTTATTCTTTGAAGGGTGGTAAAAGACAAGTTTTGAAGAATGCAAAAACTGCCTTGGAAATTCTTTTAAAATTTCAATTGCTTTTCTCCTCACATTTCCACCATAGAGGATGTCACCAACAATTGGAAAACCTTTTGAAGAAAGATGTACTCTGATTTGATGTGTCCTTCCTGTTAAAGGATGGCATAAAAGCAGAGTTGCATAAGGATAATACTTTTTTAATACCTTAAAATCAGTTATTGCTTTTCTTCCACTTGAAGAAAGTGCCATTTTTTTCCTATCCCTTTTTTTTCTTCCAATTGGTGCATCAATAGTAAAAAAATCTTCTTTTATGATTCCATAAACAAGAGCAATATATTCCTTCTCAACTTTTCTTGAAGAAAATTGTTTTACCAAACTTTGATGGCTTTTATCATTTTTTGCTATTACCATAAGCCCACTTGTATTTTTATCTAAGCGATGAACAATTCCTGGCCTTTCAACTCCAGAAATAGAAGATAAATCCTTTATATGATATAAAAGCCCATGGACCAATGTTGTGTCACTTTCCCCTGCCCCCGGATGAACTGAAAGATAAGGGGGTTTTTCTATAACAGCAATGTCTTCATCTTCATAAATAATCTTTATTGGAATTTCTTTTGGCATAACATCCAACTTTTTAGTTTCTGGGATTTCCACTTCTATTTCCATATTTTCTTTTAATTTCTTTGATGTTTTATTAACTACTTCCCCATTGATTTTCACATTTCCACTTTTTATTATTTTTTGAATATAACTTCTACTTAAGTTACTTAATTTTATTGAAAGAAATAAATCAAGGCGAGAGTATTCTTTATCTGTTTTTAATTTTTTTATAATTTCTGACATAAAAAAATATTGCTACAAGAAATCCAGTAATTGAAAAAAACTGGGAAGTGCTAATTATATTAAAAATAAATCCCCTTGGATCATCCCTTAAAAATTCAATGAAAAATCTAAAAAAAGAATAAGATAATACATAAAGAAGAAAAATCTGGCCCTTGAAAATTCTTTTATTATAAAAATAAAATCTTAAAACCAGGAATAATATTAAAAGAAATAATGCTTCATAAAGCTGAGTTGGATGAAGAGGTATATATAAAGGAACGCCAACATATTCTGATGCAAAAGTATTTTTAAATTCCACTGCCCAAGGGAGGTAGCAAGGTTTTCCCCAGCAACAGCCAGCAGAAAAACAGCCAAGGCGCCCAAAAAAATGAGCAAGGGGGATGCATAAGCCATAAATATCTGATAAAGGTCCTAAGGGAAAATTATATTTTTTTATATAGTATATTGCAACAAAAATGCCTGTTAAAAGTCCTCCAAAAAAAACTCCACCTGATCTTATGAGTGACCAAAAATTTTCAAAGGATTTAAGATAAGATAAGTCAGTAAAGAGCAAAAGCACTTTTGAGCCAATAAAAGAAAATATTAAGACAGAAATAGCCATATCAACTACTCTTGTTCCATCAATTCCTTCTTTTTTTGCTAAATTTTTTGCAAGAAAAAGGGCAAGGAGGACTCCTATAAATAGAAAAAAGCCATAAGTTGGAATAAAGAAGCTGCCAATTGTAATTAGTTTAGGGTGCATATACTAAATTTTTAGGATTCTTTTCTCTTTCTTCTTATAATAAAGTTTAGGAGACATTTTTTTTTGTTGGTATTAAGGTATCCCATAAAAGTAAAATTAAGCCCAAAGTAATACAGGAATCAGAAATATTAAAAGAGGGCCAGTGATATTTTCCTATACTAAAGTCTAAAAAATCCAAAACAGCTCCATATAAAAATCTATCCCATATATTACCAATAGCACCTGACAAGAGAAAATGAAAAGATAAAGTTAAAGTTAATGAATGTTTTTCAGAAATCAAAAGATAAAGAAGCCAGCCAATTGCAACAAAGCCAATTCCTACAATTAAAGGGTTCATAATACTTGCTGATAAACTTGAAAAAAAACCAAAGGCAATTCCTACATTATAAACCTTCACAATTTGGAAAAAATTTTTAATTACAACATAAGGTTCACTTAAATCTAACTTATTTATAAAATATTTAGAAATACGATCAAAATAAATTAAAAATATGCTTAACAAAAATAGATAAGGATAAGAAATTTTTTTCATAAAGAAAGGGCTGAGGAACACCTTTCACATAACTCTCCCTCCCCTTTTTTCCTTTTCCAGCACCTTGGGCATTTTCCTTTTTCTGTTTTTATTACTTTAAATTTTAAATCCTTAAAAGCAGAAGAGATATTAAAGTCCTTTAAATCATCCTTAAATTCTACACCAGAGACAATATAAAATTCTTCAAGATCAACTGGATAATTATTTAAATAATTTAAAATTTCCTCTGATTTGCTCAAATAAATTTCACATTCCAAACTTGAGCCAATCTCTCCTTTTCCCCTCATCTTTTCAATTTCAATATAGATTTCTCTTTTCAAATCAAAAAGTTTTTCCATAAATTGATCTACTTCTTCATTTATAAAATAATTTTTTGTATCAGAGAAATTACAAAGAAAGATTGATTCTTCAGAAGAAAAAGGATAAATTTGGTATGCCTCTTCTGTTGTAAAGGAAAGGATAGGCGCCATTAGAGGAAGAATTGTCTTATAAATATAAAACAAAGCAGTTTGGGCAGATAATCTTCCTTTATCATCTTTTTTGCTACAATATAAGCGATCCTTTAAAATATCCAAATAAAAAGAAGATAAATCAACTGAAGAAAATTGCAAAAGGGTATGATATACAATGTGAAATTCATATTCTTTATATCCAGATATTATTTTTTCAGATACACTATTTAGTTTATGCAACATATACCTATCAATGAAAAGCATTTCCTTTAAATCTAAGGCTTTTTCTTTATCAAAATCATAAAGATTTCCCAAAATATATCTTATTGTATTTCTTAATTTCCTGTAAGATTCTACAACCCTTTCAAGGATTTCCTCAGAGATTGGGACATCATCCCTGTAATCAATCATAGAGACCCATAATCTCAAGGTTTCTGCTCCATATTTTTCAATTACCTCTTGTGGATGGATTACATTTCCTAAGGACTTTGCCATCTTTTGGTAGTTTTGATCTACAACAAAACCATGGGTTATGACTTCTCTGTAAGGTGCTTGATTTTTTAAAGCCATAGATAATAAAAGAGATGATTGAAACCAGCCCCTGTATTGATCTGTTCCTTCAAGATAAATATCAGAAGGCCAGGAAAGTTCATCATTTTCTTCCAATACAGCAATATGAGAGACACCAGAATCAAACCAAACATCTAAAATATTAGTTTCCTTTTCCCAATCGTTTTTTCCACATTTTCCACAGACCTTTTTAGAAGGGAGATTATTTAATTCATTTTGAAACCAAACACCTAAACCCTTTTCTTTAAAGGCAGAAACACATTTTTTAAAGATTTCTTCATCAATCAAGGGTTCGCTACAATTTTTACATTTAAAGATTGCAATTGGTATTCCCCAGATCCTCTGCCTTGAAATGCACCAATCAGTTCTGTTTTGAACCATTTCTTTTAAACGGTCACCACCCCATTTTGGAATCCACTTTACATTTTCAATTTCTATTATTGTTTTTTCTTTTAAATCCTTTAAAGATATAAAATATTGCTTTGTTGCTCTAAAAACAATTGGGTTTTTGCATCTCCAACAATGGGGATAGGAGTGTGTTATATCAGATTTATTTAAAAGAATTCCTAAATCTTTTAAATCTTTTAATATAATTTCATTGCTTTCAAAAACATCCATACCTTCATATTTTGGAACTTCTTTTGTAAATTTACCTTCATCGTCAACAGGTGCAAAGATAGGCAAGTTATATTTCATTCCAACAATGTAGTCCTCCATACCATGTCCTGGTGCAGTATGGACAAGCCCTGAACCTTGATCAAGGGTTACAAAATCACCTAAGATAAATAAGCCCTCTCTTTTCATTAAATTATTTTCATAAGTTGAATATTCCAGTTCCTCACCTTTAAATGTCTCTGTTTTATCTTCTATTGGCATATTACATTCTTGTGAGACCTTTTGAAGGAGTTCTTCACAAACAAGATACCAATTATTTTTACTCTTAAAAAATAAGTACCTAAAATAGGGATGGACTGTTATTGCAAGGTTTGAAGGTAGTGTCCAGGGGGTTGTTGTCCAGATAATTGCATAAGGATTTTCAATTTGAGGAAAGTTTTTATTTAATTTTTTTATTGGAAAAGAAACATAGATTGAAGGTGAAATATGTTCATCATATTCAATCTCTGCTTCTGCAAGAGCTGTTTCACAGGAAGAACACCAATAAATTGGCTTAACCCCTGTATAAATATATCCTTTTAAAAATAAATTATATAAGCATTTTAAAATTTTTGCTTCATAGTCATAATTCATTGTAAGATAGGGTTTACCCCACTTTCCAAGGACGCCCAACCTTTCAAACTCATCTCTTTGAATATTTACAAAATTTAATGCATATTCCCTGCAAGCAGAAATTATTTCAGCAGGTGTTGATTTTCCTTTTTTTATCTTTCCTTCTTTTTCAACAGCAAGTTCAATTGGAAGCCCATGGCAATCCCAACCAGGTACAAAAGGAGACCTAAAACCTAAAAAAGTTAAGCTTTTAACAACTATATCTTTTAGAATTTTGTTCATTGCAGTTCCAATATGTATATGTCCGTTTGCATAAGGGGGACCATCATGCAAAAGCAATAGTGGTTTATTCTTTAATTTCTCCTGTATCTTTTCATAAATCTTTTTTTCCTTCCAAAAAGATAAAAAAGAAGGCTCCCTTTTAGGCAAATTGCCTTTCATTGGGAATTCTGTCTTTGGTAAATTTAAAGTTTCTTTATAATCCATAAACTAAATTTTTAACAGAAAATTAAAAAAAAGTCAAGTATTTAAATTTTAATGTGGTTACAATTTTAAAATGTCACACTTAATTACTATTTTGAAATGTCTT
>JBBISU010000054.1:0-20899 GCA_037441225.1 Acidobacteriota bacterium | reverse complement strand
TTTCTGGAAGATACCTTTCCACAAAAGCAGATGTAAGGGGTTATAATTTTGCAACTGCCTTAGCTTATAAATATAAAGAAGTTTTAGGAATTTCAATTGGGCTTCATTATTTTATGGCTGATATTGATTTGGAGCAATATGTTGGAGCAGTTAACCCTTATACACAGACCTACACTAACATTGGACATGTAAGAATGGATGGTGGAAGAGATGGAAAAGTTGGGTATGATTTTGGGATTCTTTATAAATTTTTTCCAAAATGGCAGGCAGGCATTTCTTATCATAGTAAAGCAAAAGTTGCCTTTGATGGATATGCAAAATTTAAACAAATTTATACTGGTTATCCAGATTTTGATGCAATGGTTTCACAGATTTTTCCTACAGGTAAACATCCAGTTGAAACAACAATTGAATTTCCTGCTATGGCTTTTTTGGGAATTTCTACTACAATTGTAGAAAACTTCAAATTTGAATTTGACCTTGGCTGGACCCAATGGTCAACTTATGATAAGCTTGAAATTGAATTTAAAGATAATCCAGAGCTTTCCTCAACCCATAATGCAAATTGGGATGATGTTTATAACTATAGATTTGGTGTTGAATATTTTTACAGTGAAAAGATGGCTTTGAGAACTGGAATTGTTTATGATGATACCCCCCAGCCAAATTCAAATATGAACCCAATGCTTCCAGATGCCGATAGAATTGGTTATTGTTTGGGCTTTGGATATAAAGGAAAAACAATGGCTTTTGATGCTGGTTATATGTATCTTAAATTTAAAGATCGCTCAACGAAGGGTGTTCAACAGGATGGTTTTAATGGATGGTATGAAAATAATGCCCACTTGTTAGGGCTTTCATTAACTTATAATTTTTAGGAGGAATTTTATGAAGAAATTAATATTTTTTTCTCTGATTTTATTTTCCTTATTTTCATTTTCTTCAAATTGTGATTTATCAAACTTTAAAAAAGTAGTTGCAATAGGTGATAGTTTATTTGCTGCCTTTTCCTCTGGTGGGCTTATGGTGGACTATCAAAAAAATTCAATACCTGCGTTGATTGCAAAACAGTTTGGAATCTCTGATTTTCAACAACCCTTTGTTTCTTATCCAGGTATTCCTGCTCTTTTGGAACTAAAATCATTGTCTCCTGTAACAATTGAACCAATATCAGAAGAAGATGGAGAGCCCTTAAATTTATATTTGGAAAGACCTTATGATAATTTAGCAGTTCCTGGTGCAAACCTTTATGATTGTTTGAACAAGAAAAGTGGCGATATGAATGATTTAATATTAAGAGGGCTTGGGACACAAGTTGAACAAGCGCTATCACTTCAGCCAGATGTAATTTTAATATGGATTGGAAACAATGATGCATTAGGTGCTGCCCTTATGGGTACTGTAATAATTGGTTTGACAATTACTCCAAAAGAGACCTTTGAAAATCTTTATATTCAATTACTGAATACAGTAAAGGCATATGTTCCTTATGGGATAGTTGCAAATATTCCAGATGTTACGGCAATCCCATTTGTTACAACAATTCCACCTTTTATAGTAAATCCAGCAACAGGTCTCCCTGTTTATGACCAAAATGGAAATTTAATCCCTTATTTAGGTCAATCAGACACTGGGTCTCCATTTGTAAGTTTAGATTCTTATATTTTACTTACAGCAAAAGAATACATATCTCAAGGATATGGGATTCCTCAAGAATTAGGAGGAAAAGGTGAACCACTTCCTGATTTTACCGTTTTAACACCAAGTGAGACAGCTACTATTCATGAATATATTGCTTTTTACAATGATGTAATCAAAAGAGAAGCTTTAAAGCAAGGTTATGCTTTCTTTGATGTTAACAGTTTTTTTCATAATGTAAGTGAAGAAGGAATAGAAATTGCTGGAATGAATTTTACATCAGATTTCCTTCAAGGTGGGCTTTTTAGCTACGATGGCGTCCATCCAACAGCTCTTGGTTATACCTTCCTTGCAAATGAATTCATTAATAGTTTTAATTCTTATTATGGTTGTAATCTGCCTTATATTGGACTTTCACCTTTCTCTTTTGAAACGACCCCCACTCTACCATTTTTTAATATAGACCAAATTGTTTTGAAGGATTGGGAAGAATGGCTTTCCATATTTTTCAGGAAGAATTTTATATGGAATAAAATAAGTTTTTAAAAAAATTTTAAAAATTAAATACCCTTATTATTCTTTTATTTCCTTACTTTTTAAGGGTAGGATATGTTTAAAATTAAATTCCGCTTGACAAATGGGTATATTATATGGTAAAAAATTATACAGAATGAAATATTTATATGTTTTTTGGAGCCTAAATTTTATTGGTGGGGGTTCAAATGTTTGGTATATTTGGTAGAAGAAGTAAGAATATTATAGGTTTAGATATTGGCTCATCATCTATAAAAGTTCTTGAACTAAAGAAAAAAGGTGATGAGTATTTTGCAGAAAAAATAGGCTATTCAAATATTTCAAGTGAAGCAATAGTTGAAGGTGGTATAATGGATGCTTCTTTGGTTGTTGAGACAATCTCAGGGCTTCTAAATCAGTTAGGCATTAAAAATCCAAATGTTGGAATTTCAATTTCTGGTCATTCAGTTATTGTCAAAAAAATAACTCTCCCAATAATGGCACAAGAGGAATTAGCTGAATCAATCAAGTGGGAAGCAGAAGGATATGTTCCCTTTAATATTGAAGAGGTAAACCTGAGTTATCAATATTTGGGAGATGAGCCAGACGGACAAAATATGTCAATAATTTTAGTTGTAGCAAAGAAGGATAAGGTTTCTGATTATACAAATGTTGTAACCCAATGCGGCAAAAACCCTGTTCTTGTAGATGTGGATGCTTTTGCTTTACAGAATTGCTTTGAAGCCATTTATGGAACATTTTCAGGAGAGAAGATTGCTCTTATAAACATTGGTGCTTCTGTTATGAATTTTAATGTTTTAGTGGATGGACAATCATCCTTTTGGAGAGATATAACATATGGAGGAAACCAATACACTGAAGCAATTATGAAAGAACTCTCAATAAATGCGGAACAAGCAGAAGCATTAAAAAAAGGAGAAGCAGTTGCAGGTCATACCTTAGAAGAGATAATCCCTGTCTGTAATCTTGTAACGGAAGAACTAATAAATGAAATTAGAAAAACACTGGATTTTTGTTGTTCCTCTTTGCAAATAGATAAAATTGATAGAATAGTATTAGCTGGTGGCTGTAGCAAGGTTGTGAATTTATCAAGTTTAGTCCAGCAGAAATTGCAAACCCCAGTTGAAATATTAAATCCTTTTACAAAAATTAAATACAATGAATCTATATATGACCCAGCATGGGTTAATGATATAGGTCCTGCTATGGCAATAGCCACAGGGCTGGCAATAAGAGAGGTAGGAGATTAATTATGATAAAAATAAACCTTTTACCAGAAGCAAAAGTTGCCTTAGCCAGAAAGCCTGCTGTAATACCAACAGGTGTTCCTTTAGAAAATTTAAACAATTACATAATTATTGGCTTTTTGATTTTGGGGATTTTAATAGGGGGCTGGCTATGGTTTTCAAATCAGAGCAAAAAAATCAAACTTAGTGCAAAAGTTCAAAGTGCAAAAGAGCAAGCAGAGGCGTTAAAGCCATTTATAGATCAGGTAAATGATTTTGAGGCAAGAAAGGCAAAATTAGAAAAAAAATTGACAATAATTAAAGATTTAAGGGCAAACCAGGAAGGACCTGTTCATATAATGGATGAACTTGCGTCACTTATCCCAGATCTTTTATGGCTTACAGACTTGACTTTGAAAGGGAATACAATGGAAATAAAAGGGAATACCTTTAATCCAAATTCGGTGGCAGAATTTCTTCAGCGCCTTTCTGAATCACCATATTTTGAGGAACCTTCTTTAAAGGAAATGAAAGAAGCAAAGGATTATAATACTTTTTCTTTGACTGTTAATTTTAGCTTTGTGCCTAAGAAAGAACAACAAAAAGAAGAAAAGAAAGAAAATAAGGTCTCTTAGGGGGAATTTATGGCATTTAAAACAGGATTAGAAGGCAAACCAATATATTTTGGAGCAGCAATTGGGCTTATAATTTTAATTGCTATTGTTGTCTTAGTTTTACAAATTCCAGTAAAAAAACTCAAACAAGAAATATCCAAATTAGATAAAGAATTACAGGGTTTGCAAACAGAGATACAAAAAGGGGAAGCAGCAAGGACAAAGTTGGGTTCACTTCAAGAAGAGGTTGCAAAATTAGATAAACAATTGCGGGATCTTAAAATTATGCTTCCACCTCAGAAAGAAACCCATGTTATTTTAAAAAGGATTAAAAGTTTAGCAGAAGAAGGTGATTTTGGCTTTAGATCTTTTGTTCCAAGTCAAAACTTTATTGATAAAGAATTTTATTATGAATGGCCTATCTCTGTTAATCTTGATGGAACTTATCATAATTTGGCTCTTTTCTTTGATAAGTTAAGGACCCTTCCAAGGATAATAAATGTTTCCGATATGGATATTAAAAGCGTTACAAAAAAAGGGGAAAGATCAACAATTTCAACTAAAATAACTCTTTTAAGCTATATATATAAAGAAGAGACACCTGAAGAAGAAACTGCACAAAAGAAAAGTACAAAAGGTGCAAAAAAGGGGGGTAAGAAATGAAGAAACTTTTAATTTTATTTTTAATAGTTTTTTCTTCTTTTTTAATAGCCCAGAAAGCTGAAACACCAGAAGAAAAAAGTATGGAAGGAGAAAAAATAGAGCAAATTTTAACAGATGTTGATATAAATGCACCTTCTAATTATTTTTATGATCCAAAAGGAAGAAGAGATCCCTTTAAATCACTTTTAATTGGAAAAAGAGAAGAAACAACAGAAGAATGTACAGAAGGGATAATATGCATTTATTGGGATGATATTCAATTAAATGGTATATGGAAGGTTAAAGGTTCTTATGTTGCCCAAATTCTTTCAAAGCAAAATGATTTATATTTATTAAAAGAAGGAGATTTATTGGCAGATGGACAAATTACAAAAATTGATTTAAATTGCGTATATTACAGGCAAAAAGTAAATGATCCAACAAAGATAAACCCTTATGAGGATGTAGAAAAATGTTTAGAAACCCCAACTACAAAATGAAAAGGAGGATTAAATATGAAAGCTAAATATTTATTTGCAGTAATTTTTATTCTAATTTTTTCTTTGTTTTTAGAAGGACAAGAAAGGGTTTTGAAAGAAATCAAGACAGAGGAGGGCATAAAGGATTTTACTTTAGAATTAATATCTGATTTTGATTTAAATTACACTCTTTATTTTGATGAAAATCAAAACTGGATATTGGAACTTCCCCAAACTTTTCCTTCTCCAAAAATTCCTTCTCAAATTTCTACATTGAAATTTCCAGAACCCATAAAAATAAATTTTTTAAATGGCAAAACCATATTTTCAATTCCAATGGAAAGAGAAAAGGAACCAAATATTTTAAAAGCTGAAAATGGGTTAAAAGTTGTTTTAAGTGGCTCTTCTCAAAAAACCTTAAATAAAGTTGATGTAGAATTTGAAAATGATTCTCCTGTTGTTTATATTTCTGGCAATAATCTTCCAGATCCAAAGGTAATCTTTTTGGAAAATCCTGATAGAATGGTAATTGATTTTGATGATACATTAAACCTTCATAAAAGCTCTAATTTTTTTATAAATCAACCAGAGATTTCAAAACTTAAAGTTTCCCAATTTAAAATTAATCCCAATCCTATTACAAGGGTTGTTTTATATACTCCATTAAAGGATAAAAATGCCATTGAAAAAATAAAAAATGGCTACAAAATTTCTTTTAAAGATAATAATGAAATTACTGAAGCATCACCTGTTGCGCAAACTTCTGAGGAAACTATAGTCTCTCAATTTGAGCCAAAGGCAATAACCCAGCCAACAACAAAATATACAGGGGAATTAATTGACTTGGCTTTAAAAGATGCGCCTCTTGTTGATGTACTTAATACTTTTTCAGAACTATCTGGTTTGAATTTTGTATTGGATCCAGGAGTTACTGCAACAGTTAATTTAAGAGTACAACAAGTTCCTTGGGATCAAGCCTTGGAATTAATTTTAAAAATAAATCATTTGGGTTATGTTTTAGAAAATAACATAATGAGGATAGCTCCTTCCACAAGATTGGCACAAGAAGCACAACAAAAAAGGCAGCTGGAAAAAGAAGAGGACTTGAATATGCCAATACAGACAATGATTAAAAGGCTATCTTATGCAAGGGCAGAAGAGATTCAAGCAAAGATTAAAAAGGTTATGAGTGAAAGAGGTGATTTATTTATTGATGAAAGAACAAATACATTAATAATAATGGACATTGAAAAATATTTACCTCGTGCATTAAATTTAATCAAACATTTAGATATTCCACCTCGTCAGGTATTGATTGAAGCAAGAATAGTTGAAACAACAAAGAATTTTTCTCAACAATTAGGTATTATTTGGGGTTTTACTGGCGTGGCAGATACAGTCCATGGTAATCCGACGGGTTTAAAATTTCCTTATACTTATGATATAGTTGGTGATGTAACTCTTCCAAAAGGAGCAACATTGCTTGATGCTACTTTTGGAAATATCCTTGGCTCTTTTAATTTGGATTTAGCTTTAACAGCAGCAGAATCAGAAGGACTTGTAAAAATAATTTCATCACCAAGGGTTATAACTCAAGATAACCTTCCTGCAAAAGTTCAAAGTGGTGTGCAAATACCAGTCCAAACAACAGCAAATAATACATATACAGTAAGTTATATAGATGCAACATTGATGCTTCAGGTAACCCCACAGATTACAGAGGCAGGTACTATTTCAATGCAAGTGGATGTTAAGAAAAGAGAACCTTTGACTGCTTTAATGGTAGTAGGTGGAACAAATGCTCCAATTTCCACAAGGGAAGCACAGACAAAGATAATGGTAAAAGATGGGGGAACAACTGTTATTGGTGGAATCTATCAAATAACAGATAACAGATCACAGGATAGAATTCCCTTTTTGCATAAAATTCCTATCTTGGGGAATGCTTTTAAAAACAAGAATATTTCAAAAAGGCATGATGAACTTTTAATTTTTATAACCCCAAGAATAGTTCAAAACTTATAGGAGGTATTATGAAAAAAATTGTTATTTTTTTCTTATTTTCAATTTTGCTTTTGATTAGTTGTACTGATCAAGAAAAAGACCCCTGCCCAGTTTATATAGAAACGGAGGCAAAGGATTATGCAAATTATTTGATTGACATTACAACTTTATCCCCGCCGACTATGAAAACAATAAACCTTTACAGCAAATCAAAAAATCCAGCAGCTCAATTGACCCCCTTGGATGATGTTCAACTTGATTATATGATTACCTATTGGAAAAGAATTGATGGGGGGACAGTTGCCCCCAAACCCTTTAGATTAAACTGGACAGTGGTAATCCCTGCAGGTGGGAATGCTACCTTAAATGATGTTCCTTTAATGGCAGATGAGCAACTCTTGGAACTCCCTTTCACTCAACTTTTACCTGAAAATGGCGGGCGGGATCCAGAAACAGGTAATCTCATTATAGTTTGCCGAGGAGAGACCTATTTTTATGGTCATACAGTTCAGGGATGTGATTTAGTGGCAGGTCCAATGTATACAACCTTTGAATTCTATTATGGAGGTGCAAAATGAAAAAGTATTTAATCATTTTACTTCCCTTAATTTTTATATTATTTTCTTGTACAGAAAAACCAAAATCCCCAAGTGAAAATCCTGAATCTATATTTACAATAACCCTATCTCCTTCCTCTGGTAGTGCTTATGTAAATGTAGATGATGTTATAACGACAGAAGAAACTGTCAGTTTAACAGTAAATATTAAAAAGAATAATAGTATATATAATGGAACTGCTCAAATAAACTTTCAAACCCAAGGTGCCGCTTTTGTCGAATCTCTTGCCAATTCTTATCTTGTAACAACAAAAAATGGTAAAGCAACTGCAACCCTTTTTTCCAATTATGAAGGGGAATTTGAGGTTTCTGCTTATTTGAAGGTGGAAGATGCTGGTGGAACAGCTTCAGCAAAAGGGAAATATATATTCTCAATTGACCCAAATTTAAAGATAACAAGCATATCTCCAAATACAGGTACATCTCTTGGCGGTGAGCAGATAACAATTTCAGGTAATGGTTTTACATTTCCTTTAGAAGTTTATTTTGGAGAAAATAAAGCAACATATATTTCTAATACATACAATGAAATAATTGTCCAAAGCCCTTCCCACCTTTCTTCTTGTTGTGGTTGCAATGATATTGTTGATGTGAAGGTTTTATTAAACCCAGGTCAAGCAAATGAAAATTCTTATACATTAAGCAAGTCCTTCTCTTATACTTTTGAAGCTCCAGAACCCCAAATTTCAGGGATTGATCCAAACCATGGAACAAATAACGGTGGTACCCTTGTAACAATTTATGGAAATGATTTTTATTGCTCTGAAGGTGTGCTTGTCTATTTCAATGATGCGCCTGCAAAAGTGGTTAAATGTGAAAAAACAAAAATAATAGCTGAAGCACCACCTGCCTATGATGCAGGTGTGGAAAGTTGTAGCCAATCAGTTAGTATCAGGGTTAGAAATGTATGTGGTGGTTTATATGCACAACTTTCTGATGTTTTTAAATATGGTCCTGATATTAAAATTTATGCTGTAGGACCAAATAAAATATCAACTAGTGGAGGTGAGAATGTCATAATTTATGGACAAGGCTTTGATCCACCTGTTGCTGTATCATTAGTAGGGGTAGCTGCACAAGTTTTAAGTGTTTCAAATAATGAAATTGTTGTAAGAGCACAAAGTTATGATAATCCAAAATGTTCAGATCACAAAGGAGATGTTGTTGTTACAGATTTAGATTGTGGTATTTCAGCTTCTTGCACAAATTGTTTTACTTATGTTTCACCTGAATTGAGAATAACATCAATTGCTCCTATAACTGGAAGTTATCCTGGTACTATTACAATTTTAGGTTTTGGATTTTATCCACCTTTTGAAATTCTTTTTGGAGAATCCAATGCTTTGGGGTACAACTATGTTAGTGATAGTCAAATTGATTCTGTTAGTATTCCTCCCTTTTCAGGAACATATCTGACAGAAGATTGTATTGATGCCAGTGGTTGTGCAGGAAAAAGAAATATAAATACTCCTGTTGATATTACAGTTAGCAGTTTATCAACAGGTTGTTCCGATACTTTTTCTTCCTTCTATTATATACCCCCTGACACAACATGCAGAACTGATCCCCCACAATGCAATATAACTTCACAAGTAAGTGGATGTACAATTACATACACTGCCACTGAAAATTGCGGTGCAACATATAATTGGAATGATTTAAGTGGAGGAGTTTGTGCAGGTGCTGGAAATGTTTATACTTGTAATTATTCTTCTTCTGGGGTAAAAGTAGTTTCAGTTTCTATATCAAACACAGGTGGAACTGCAAGTTGCAATGGAACTGGCACAATTGAAGCAGGGGTAAATCCAGCTTGCCCATAATTTTTTAATTAAAAAAATTGAACCAAATACCTGATTCTTTAAAAGATCAAGAAAAGAAAGTTTCTTCTCCAAGATTTTATCTTGAATTAATGGAAAAGTTAAAAAAGGAAAATAATATTAAAGAAGCTATAAATCTTTTAAATGAAGGAATTGAAAAGTTTCCAAAATATATACCTTTACTTGTTTCCTTGGGTAAATTATATTTTGAAATGAAGGAATGGGATAAGGCAATTAAAACATTTTATGAGGTGCTAAAAATTGATAAGGAAAATACGATTGCAATAAAGTTCCTTGCTAATTCTTTTGAAGAAAAAAAGGATTATGTAGAAGCAATAAAAAAATACAAGTTTTTAAGGGTTTTTTTTCCACAAGATGAAGAGCTGCAAAAAAAAATTGAAGAGTTAGAGATATTGGCAAATCCTCCTTTAAGTTCTCGCGAAAAAAAAATTTTAAAGTTAAGAAAAATTCTGAACAAAATAAATAAGAGGCAAATATGAGTTTTGAAGAAAAATTAAGAGAAACAAAGGAAAAAATACCCGGCGCATTATCATTATCTTTGATTGGAATTGATGGAATTCCAATTGAAAGTATTGGAAAAAGCAATCTTGATATAGAGACATTATCAGCAGAACTTACGACTTTTATTAGAAATTTGAATATAGCAAATTCTGAATTGAAAATTGGAAAATTAAATCAACTTGCTCTTCTTTGTGAAGAACATATTCATTTACTATCTGCTATCACAAAAGATTATTATTTGTTTTGCATTCTTGAAAGAAAGGGTTATTTTGGTAAAGCAAGATATGAACTATTGAAGTTGTCTTATCAATTAAAGGAGGAATTTGTTTGAAGTTTGAAGAATTATGTGCGTTGATTGAACTTGTATCAAAAAAAGGGATACCCTTGGTTGAAATAGAAAAGGAGGGCTTTAAAATAAAAATACAAGGAGCTTATCCTCAAAATATTCAAATTATCCAAGATGTTATACCTAAGAGCAACCCTGCATCACAAGTGGCAGTTGTTGAAAAAGTAGAGGAAAAAAAAGAAGAAGGGTTACATATAATTTATTCCCCTATGGTAGGAACTTTTTACAGAGCACCTTCACCTCATTCTGAGCCCTTTGTAAAAGTTGGTGATAAAGTTAAAAAAGGTCAGGTTCTTTGTATTATTGAAGCAATGAAACTTATGAATGAAATTGAATCAGATGTGGATGGAGAAATTGTTGAAATTTATGCTCAAAATGCCCAGGCAGTTGAGTTTGGTGCAAAGCTTTTTGCTATAAAAACCTTTTAAAAATTGTTTAAAAAAGTTTTAATTGCAAATAGAGGCGAAATAGCCATAAGAATTATTAACGCTTTAAAAGAGTTAGGTATAAAAAGTGTAGCTGTATATTCTGAGGCAGATAAGGAATCTTTACATGTTCAATTAGCTGATGAAGCAATATGCATAGGTCCTCCCCATCCACTTCAAAGTTATTTGAATTTAACTTCAATTTTATCTGCTGCTGAAGTTTCTGGTGCAGAAGCAATCCATCCGGGCTATGGCTTTTTGGCAGAAAATCCAAAATTTGCTGAAATATGTGAAGAATGTGGAATTATATTTATTGGACCTAAGGCATCTATGATGGAAAAGTTAGGAGACAAAATTTCTGCAAGAAAAATTGCTTCCCAATCCTCAGTTCCAATATTGCAGGGGACGCTTGATCCAATATCAGATTTGAAAGAAGCAATAAAAATTGCAAAAAAAATAAAATTTCCAGTTATTTTAAAGGCAGCAGCAGGTGGTGGAGGGAGAGGGATGAGGATTGTTACATCAGAAGAGGATTTTGAGAATGTATTTTTATCTGCTTCTTCAGAAGCAGAAAAGGCTTTTGGAGACGGACGTTTATATCTAGAAAAATATTTGGAAGAACCAAGACATGTAGAAATTCAAGTCCTTGCAGATACTCATAAGAATATTATTTGTTTCCCTGAAAGGGATTGTTCAATTCAAAGAAGACATCAAAAATTAATAGAAGAATCTCCTTCTCCTGCTGTAAGCCCTTCTTTGAGAAAGAAAATTCAGGACTCAGCAGAAAAACTTATAAAAAAATCTGGGTATATTGGAGCAGGGACTGTTGAATTCCTTTTAGATGAAGAAGGAAATTTTTATTTTATGGAAGTAAATACAAGAATCCAAGTTGAGCATCCTGTTACAGAAGTTGGGAGTTCTGTTGACCTTGTAAAAGCACAAATTTTAATTGCACAAGGCGAAAATATTTCATATTTAAAGAAAAGAGAAGGTTGCAATAATCATTGCATTGAATTTAGAATTAATGCAGAAGATCCACAAAAATTTGTACCTTCAGTTGGAAAGATAGAACTTTTAAGATTCCCTACTGGAATTGGAGTAAGGATAGATTCCCACATTTATCAGGGCTATAGTATTCCTCCTTTTTATGATTCACTTTTAGCAAAGTTAATTGTATGGGGAGAAAACAGAAAAGAAACAATAAAAAGAGCAAAAAGATCTCTTTCAAGTTTTACTATAGAGGGTGTAAAAACAACAATACCTTTATATTTAAAAATATTAGAAGATGAGGCATTTTTAAATGGTGCCTTCTCAACAAGATATTTGGAAAGACATACCTTTTTTTAAGCTTTACCCTCTTATTAGTTTAAAAGATATAAAAATAATACCTGATCTTTTTAAATTGGGAATTAAATGGATACAAATAAGAGAAAAAGAAGAAAGTTTTGAAAAGTACTTAAAGGAATTAAAAAATTACATAGAATTAGCAGAAGAGTTTGATGGAAAAATTATTATAAATGATTATCTGGATTTAGCAAAAGATTTAAAAGCACAGGGGATACATTTAGGACAAGAAGATTTAAAGCCATCTCAAGCAAGGAAAGTACTTGGAGATAAAATAATAATAGGTTTATCTTGTTATAAAAGGGAAGAAATTGAAAGTGCTCTGGGAAATACTTTTATTGATTACATTGCAATTGGGCCAATTTTTAAAACACCTTTAAAGGATAAAAAGCCATTGGGGATTGAAATCTTAAAAGATTATGTGAAAAAAAATAAAATTATCGTTGCAATAGGTGGTATAAATGGTGAAAATATCTTTGGTGTCTTATCAACTGGTGTTGATAAGGTTGCATTTATAAGGTTCGTAAAGGATATTTTAAATAGATGAATTGGTCAATACCTCCAAGAATATTTTTAATAGGCTTTATTGGGTCAGGAAAGACAACAATTGGAAAAAATTTAAGTAGAGCTCTTAAATATAAATTTGTAGATACAGATGAAGAAATTGAAAAAAAAGAAGCTATGTCTTTAAAAGAACTAATAAGAAAAAGAGGAGAAAATTTTTTTAGGAAAATTGAGTGGGAATTGATAAAAGAATTAAGAGAGGAAGAGAAAATTGTGGTTGCCTTGTCCTCTGGTGCTGGGGCAAGTGAGAGCATTATGGATTTTATTAAAAGTATTGGTTTAGTTATTTATTTAAATCCTGAATGGGATGTAATTGCAAAAAGAATTGAAGAAAAGAAAAAGTTGCTGCCAGAAAAAATAAATATAGAAAATCTATATTCAGTATACCTTTTAAGAAATAAAATTTATAAAAAGGCAGATATTGTGGTAAACTTTTATGGATATGAAGAAGTTAATGAAATTATAAAAAGGATTGAAAGGTTAATAAAAGAAATATATGCGGTACCTTATAATATCTGATATTCATGGAAATATAGAAGCATTGAATGCTTTGTATTTATCTGTTGCAAAAAAGAAATTCCAAAAGATAATTATCCTTGGGGACTTAGTTGGCTATGGAGCAAATCCAAATGAAGTTGTTGAAAAGATAAAAAGCGATAAGAAAATTTTTAAAATTGTAAGGGGAAACCATGACAGGGTTGCAGTTATGGAAGGAACAGAAAGCACCTTTAATCTTCCTGCAATGGCTGCAATTTTATGGACGAGAAAAAATTTAAAGGAAGAAAACTATAAGTTTTTGGAATCCCTTCCAGAAGGTCCAATAAAAATTGAAAATTTTTTAATATGCCATGGTTCTCCAATGGATGAAGATATATATATTTTAAGTAATTATGAAGCTTCTGAAAGTTTTGTGAAGACAAAAGAAAAGTTAATTTTTTTTGGCCATAGCCATATACCTTGCATTTTTACAATGGAAAAGAATAATATTTCTGGTTTTTTAATAAAAGGTGATTACCTTCATTTAAAACTTAAAAAAACGATGAGATATTTAATAAATCCTGGCTCAATTGGTCAGCCAAGGGATGGGAATCCAAAGGCATCTTATTTAATCTTTGATTCAAAAAATTATTCCATAACTCTTTTTAGAATAAATTATGATTATAAAAGTACCCAAAGATCCATTATGAATGCAGGCCTTCCAATACATCTTGCTTCTCGCTTAGAAAGGGGACTTTGATGGCAAATGTTTTAATAACCTTTCCAATTTTTTCAAATTATTTAAAAAAATTAAAAGAAAAGCACAATGTAAAGGTTTTAAATTATTCAAAACCCTTAGGGGAAGAATTTTTCTTAAAAAATATAGAAGAATATAATGGAATAATTATTCTATTGTCCCATAAAATTACAAAAAATGTTATTGATAAAGGGAAAAACTTAAAGATAATTTCAAATTATGCAGTTGGTTATGACAACATTGATTTTGAATATGCTTTAAAAAAAGGAATTTATGTGACAAATACCCCAGATGTATTAACAGAAGCAACTGCAAATTTAACTTGGGGGCTTATTCTTGCTACAACAAGGAGAATTGTTGAAAGTGATAAATTTGCAAGGGAGGGAAAATTTGAGGGTTGGAAACCTGATTTGTTTTTAGGTGTTGATCTGGAAGGGAAGACATTAGGTATATTGGGTTTGGGAAGAATTGGAATGGCTGTTGGAAAAAAAGCATCTGCCTTTGGAATGAAAGTTATTTATTACGATATAAAAAAAAGAGGAAGAAACTTTGAATTTTTTGAACTGGAAGAAATTTTAAAACACTCTGACATTCTTTCAATCCATTTGCCATTGACAAAAGATACTTATCATTTGTTAAATAAAGAAAATTTTAAACTGATAAAAAAAGGTGCCTATATTATAAATACTGCAAGAGGGGAGATAATCGATGAAAATTGTTTAATTGAGGCATTGGAAGAAAAAAGAATTTCTGGTGTTGGTTTAGATGTCTATGAAGGAGAACCAAAGATAAATAAAAAATTATTCAAATTTAAAAATGTTGTTTTAACTCCCCATATTGGTTCTGCAACTATTGAGACAAGGACTAAAATGGCAGATCTTGCAATTTTAAATGTTTTAAATGTTTTGGAAGGTAAGGAACCCTTGACAAAAATTACCCCTTGAAATATATTTAAAATTGTGTTAATATTTTTAGAAAATCTTAAAAAGGAGGATTTACTATGAAGTTTTTAAAAGGTTTTTTTGTTTTTCTTTTATTAAGCAGTGTTGTACTTGCAACAAATCCAGGGAAGGATTTGTTCATTCCAGCAGGTGCAAGGTCAACTGGTGCTTATGGGACTTTTTGGAAAACTGACTTAAGGATTTTTAACACTTCTGATTCTGCTTGTTCAGTAACTATTTATTATTTGCCAAGACAACTTTATGCAAGCCATGCTGCTTCAACTGAAGTTAGTTTAAACCCAAAGGAAGTAAGAGTTCTTGAAAATGTCTTAGAAACACTTTTTGGAATTACTGATAACACAGCTGGTGGATTTCGTTTAACTTCTTCTTGCAATATCTTAGCAGAATCAAGGACCTGGACACCTGCACCAGAAGGGCAGACAGGGACTTATGGACAAAGGATTCCTGGGATTCCAAAGGACCATGAAGTAAGAGCAGGGGAAACATCAAATGTTTTATACATTGATAACACAACAGATTTCAGAACAAACTTTGGAATGATAGAGACATCTGGTAATGGTACAACTGCCACTTTACATTTATATGATGGAAATGGCACACATATAGCACAACAGGATGTAACACTTGGTGCTTTTGAAGACAAGCAAATTGATGGTATTTTAAGTTCCTTTGGTGTTGAATCTGCTTCAAATTATAGAATTGCTTTTGAAGTTGTCTCTGGTTCAGCAATTCCTTATTCATCACAAGTTGATAACAATTCAGGTGATCCAATTTATGTTGATGGCTCAGTTGCAAGAGCAGGTGGTGGAAATGGTGGTGGTTCCTGTGGAGATGGAAAATATTTTGGATACTATGTTCAAACAAACAATGGTGATTGGGAAGGATTTATAAATGCCCCATTAAATGTTACAATTGACAACTGGAATATAGTTGGATGGGATGAAGATGACAGAGGAATTGTTTACATCACTCCAGCTAATATAGTAATTTTGCTTGGCTATGGTGGAACATTTGAAACACCAATTCCAATATCTGATGGACAGCCATTTGAAATTACTTATTCTGTGGAATATGCGGATAGCTCCGGCAAAACAGTTTTAACAGCTGATTATGTAATTGATGGAACTTTGAACTGCAATTACCTAACTGGTACAATGAATGCCACTGTAAAAGCCCTTGATCCTCAATATAAAGATTATCAAGGAAAATTTTACTGGAACTTTGAGGGTGGCCTTCAATAAAAAAAATTTTTAATTAAAATAAAGCCCCCATTTTGGGGGCTTTTTTATTGATTAAAATTCAAAATTTCACAAATAAAAACTTTTTTAAAAAATTGTATAATTTTCTTATGAAAAAATTTTTAAAATTTCTATTATCTTTTTTTATTTTTTTATTTTTCTTTTTTATAATTTTTATAATTTATATTAAGAGCATTATACCTGATTTGAAAGAAAAAAATTTTGGCAAAACAAAGATTACTTTTAATTCAATGGCAGTACCTTTAATTGAAAGTGAGGACTTTATTGATGCTTTTTCTTACCTTGGTTTTTGCCATTCAATTTATAGAAGAACCCAAATGGAAATTTTAAAAAGATTTGCAGCAGGTCGACTTTCAGAGGTCTTTGGCGAAAAATTTTTGGAAATTGATAAAGCAATGCGCCTTTTTAATTTTTCAGATTTATCAAAAGAAACTTATGGAAAATATCCATCAAAGATCCTAAAAGATTATTCAAAAAGAGTAAATGAAACAACATTTAACATAAAGATGCCATTCCTTTCAAAATTTATAAGTTTGGAATTTGAAAAATGGGAGCCCTCAGATACTTATCTTTTATTATATCTTTTAATTTTTGATTTAAACAGAAATTTAAAGCAAGAACTATTTTTTTTAAAAACAGCAAAGGAGATAAATCCAGAAGTTTATTTTAATCTTTTTCATTCTTCCATTGGAGAAAGATGTATAAAATTGGAAGAAGTAAATTTAATAAAAGAAATTCCAAAATTAAAACTTTTAGCTGATTTTGATGAAATCCATAAATTCCAGCATTTTGGTGCATCAAATGCAATTGCTATTGGAAAAGATTTTAGCAAAACAAATAATCCATTTCTTTGTATAGACCCTCATCTAAATAAGTCATTTCCACCAATCTGGTACCTTGCAAAAGTAAAAATTAAAGATAAGGAAATCTGTGGTGCCACAATACCTGGAATACCTGCAATTTTAACTGGTCATACAGATAAAATTGCCTGGGGTTTTACTTCTTCTTTAGCAGATATAATTGACTTAAAAATAATTGACTCTTTAAACTTAAAAGAATTTGAAAAAAAAGAAGAGATAATTAAAATTAAAGGCAAGAAAGAATGTAAAATTGATGTTTATAAATTAAAAGATGATGTTTTAATCTCAGAAGCAAAAGATGGCTTGCCTGGAATACTTTTAAAATTTTCAAAAGATATTGCATCAAGCCCTTTTGATGCTTTTGAAAAGATTTACAAAGCAAATGATTTATATTCTTCTGTTGAAGGTTTTGTAAACCTCCCAATTGTTTTAAATTGCATAGCAATTGATAAAGAAGGAAATTTGGGGCATATAGTTTCAGGAAGGATTCCAAAAAGGAAAGGTTCTTCTGGATTTTTCCCAACAAAGGAAATTGAATGGGATGGATTTATAAACAATTATGATCTTTATTTAAAATATGATAAAGATTTTATTGTATCAGCAAATGAAAAGACAAATGGAGCTTTATCAAAGAGTTGGTGTGCCCCTTATAGATATGAAAGGTTAAAAGAAATTATTTTAAAAGAAAAATTGGATTTTGAAAGCTTAAAAGAAATTCAAAGGGATTTTTATTCAAAAGAAGCAGAAAAAATTTTGAAAATTTTATTAAAATACTTTCCAGAAGGAAACTTGAAAAAAAGATTTCAAAAATGGGATTTATATTTAAATCCAAATTCAGAAGAGGCATATCTATTTGAGGTTTTTTATTATAAACTTTTTGAAAATTTATTAAAAGATGAACTTGGAAAATATTATCTTGATTATTTAAAATTAACCCCCCAGTCCTATCCTGCCTTAGATGAAGCAATCTATAGTGGCGATGAAAATCCCTTATGGGATGTTGTAAATACAAAAGAGAAAGAAAAAATGGAAGAGATTGTTATAAAAACAGTGAAAGAAATTGAAAGTAAGAAAATAAAAAAGTGGGGAGAAGTTCATAAATTAAAGATTGGGTTTCCTTTTTTCAAAGAAATATTTCCATATCCTGGTGATTTAAATACAATAAATATGGGTGGTTTTATGCCAGAAATTGACTTCAAAATTGTGCTTTTGCCTTCCTTGAGGTTTATTGTTGAAATGAAAGAAAAGCCAGAATGTTATTTTGAAATTCCAGGAGGTCAATCAGAACATTTCCTTGATTATTATTCAAAAAATTTTTTAGATTTATTCTTAAAATAATATTATAATATCATTATCAAATCAGGTAACAATTTAAAAAATTTTTATTTGACAAAAATATTTAAAGAGAATATATTAAAATGTTAGCACTCATTTAAATTGAGTGCTAATAATCCAAAAGAAAGGAGTGTTTATATGAAAGTTAAACCTTTATATGATCGTATTTTAGTTCAAAGATTAGAACCAAAAGAGCAGGTTAAGGGAGGAATTATTATCCCTGACACTGCAAAAGAAAAACCCTTAGAAGCAAAGGTAATTGCTGTAGGAGAAGGTAGGTTTGATGACAATGGAAAAAGGATACCTCTTACAGTAAAAGAAGGTGATACCGTCTTAATTGGTAAGTATGCAGGAACAGACATAAAGATAGAAGATGATGAATATGTCATCCTCCGCGAGGATGAAGTTCTTGCTATTATAGAAAAAAAATAAAAGGAGGTTAATATGGCAAAGCAAATTACTTATTCACATGATGCCCGTCAGTCAATTTTAAAAGGTGTTAATAAACTGGCAGATGCTGTAAAAGTTACACTTGGACCAAAGGGAAGAAATGTTGTTTTGGAAAAAAAATTTGGCGCACCAACAATTACAAAAGATGGTGTAACTGTTGCAAAAGAAATAGAATTAAAAGATCCCCTTGAAAATATGGGTGCCCAGATGGTAAAAGAAGTTGCATCCAAGACATCTGATGTTGCAGGAGATGGAACAACAACTGCAACTGTTTTGGCTCAAGCAATTTACAGGGAAGGATTAAAACTTGTAACGGCAGGTGCAAACCCAATGGATTTAAAGAGAGGGATAGACCTTGCAGTAAACAAAGCAGTTGAAGAAATTCAAAAAATTTCAAAACAAGTTGAAACAAATGATGAAATTGCTTTTGTTGGTGCAATTTCAGCAAACAATGATGAAGAAATTGGAAAAATAATTTCACAAGCAATGGAAAAAGTTGGAAAGGATGGTGTTATAACAGTTGAGGAAGCAAAAGGACTTGATACAACCCTTGAAATAGTTGAAGGTATGCAATTTGATAGAGGATACCTTTCACCTTATTTTGTAACAGATGCTGAAAGGATGGAATGTGTCTTAGAAGATGCCAAAATACTTTTGTATGAAAAGAAAATTTCAAATATGAAGGACTTGCTTCCAATTTTAGAGCAAGTAGCAAGACAGGGGAAACCATTGCTAATTGTTTCAGAAGATATTGAAGGAGAAGCACTTGCAACATTGGTTGTAAACAAATTAAGAGGGACTTTGCAGGTTTGTGGAGTAAAAGCACCTGGCTTTGGAGACAGAAGAAAAGCAATGATGGAAGATATAGCAATTTTAACTGGTGGAAAGTTAATTTCAGAAGATTTGGGAATAAAACTTGAAAATGTAAAATGGGATGATTTAGGCGATGCAAAGAAAATAACAGTTGACAAAGATAACACAACAATAGTTGTGGATATATCAGAACCAAAGAGAAAAGAAGCAATTCAAGGAAGGGTAAAACAGATAAGAGCACAAATTGAGGAAACAACCTCTGATTACGATAGAGAAAAGTTACAAGAAAGATTAGCAAAATTAGTTGGTGGTGTTGCTGTTATAAAGGTTGGAGCAGCAACTGAAGTGGAAATGAAAGAAAAGAAAGCAAGGGTAGAAGATGCAATGCATGCAACAAAAGCAGCTGTTGAAGAAGGAGTAGTTCCTGGTGGAGGAATTGCATATTTAAGAGTTATTCCAGTTCTTGACAATGTGAAAGCAGAAGGGGATGTTCTTCAAGGTGTAAATATTGTAAAGAAAGCACTGGAAGAGCCGGCAAAATGGATTATAAACAATGCTGGTTATGAAGGAACAGTAATTGTTCAGGAATTAAAACAAAAGAAGGGGTCCATTGGCTTTAATGCCCAGACAGACAAGGTTGAGGACTTAATGAAAGCAGGAGTTATGGATCCAGCAAAAGTTGCAAAAATTGCACTTAAAAATGCTGCATCCATTTCAAGTTTACTCCTAACAACAGAAGCAGTTGTGGCAGAAATAAAAGAAGAAAAAGAAGAAAAAATGCCCCAGATGCCACCAGGCGGAATGTATTAAAATAATTTAAAGATAAAAACCAAACCCGCTCTTGAAAAAGGGCGGGTTTTTTTATTAAGTTTTAAAAATGGAAATCGTACATTTGTTATAAAGAGTGAAAATTTTCTGAAAAAAAATCCTAATAACTAAAAGCCAATTTTTAAATAAATATTGAAATTTTTCTCAAAGAATGGTTTAATGTGGGGAGCAATCAAAAGACGACCCAAAACACAACTGCCTGGGCAAATTAAAACCCTTAAAATTTAAAATTATTTAAAAAATCTTTTTGTTTTTAATTAAATTAAAAATTTAATAAAAAATTCAGTATCTAAAAATTTTGCTTTTCATCCTTTTTAGAATTTTTGTTCATTTGACAGAGGGAAAAATTTTTGATAAATTAAAGATGATGGGAAGATGAAAAAGGT
>JBBISU010000053.1:973-21021 GCA_037441225.1 Acidobacteriota bacterium | reverse complement strand
AAGGGAAGGTGGAAGGACTGTTGGTGCTGGAACAATTACAGATATATTGGAATAAGGATTTTTTATGCAAACATCAAAAATTAGAATTAGATTAAAAAGTTTTGATCATAGATTGCTTGATCAATCAGCAATGGAAATAGTTGATACTGCAAAAAGGACTGGTGCAAAGGTTTCAGGTCCTATTCCATTGCCAATAGAAATATCAAGGTTTACTGTAAACAGAGATCAAAATATTGACAAAAAATCAAGAGAACAATTTGAAATGAGGATACATAAAAGATTACTTGATATTCTTGAACCCACAAGCCAAACCTTAGATGCTTTAATGAAGATGGAACTTCCAGCAGGTGTCCATGTTGATATTAAAACACCATAAAAGAAAGAGAGGTCTAAAATGAGGGGAATAATTGGTAAAAAAATTGGAATGACACATATCTATAGAGAAGATATTTTCACTCCAGTAACAATTGTAAAAGCAGGTCCCTGTGTAGTTGTTCAAAAAAAGACAAAGGAAAAAGATGGTTATAATGCTTTACAAATTGGTTTAATTGAACCAATGAAAAATAATAAAACTCCTAAGCCCTTTTTAAAGCATATTGAAAAGGCAAATGCACCTTTGAAGAAATTGATGGAAATAAGGTATGAAGAGATTCCTGATAAAGAAGTAGGTGAAAAATTATTGTGCACTATTTTTCAAGAAAAAGAAAAAGTTAATGTTACAGGAATATCAAAGGGAAAGGGTTTCCAAGGGGTTGTTTTCAGACATCACTTTAGAGGTGGTCCTGCTTCCCATGGTTCTATGTTTCATAGAGCTCCTGGTTCAATTGGTTCGTCTTCTTATCCTTCAAGGGTATGGAAAGGTATGAAGATGGCTGGGAGAATGGGTGGTGAGAAAGTTACAGTAAAAAATTTGGAAATTGTAAAGGTTGATAAAGTAAGGAACTTAATTTATTTAAAAGGGGCAGTTCCAGGTGGTAAGGGAAGTTATTTGTTAATCAGAGAAAGTGGGAGGAATTAAATGGCAGAAATAGATGTAAAAAATTGGCAAAATGAATCTGTTGAAAAATTAGAACTAAAAGATAATGTCTTTCTTGAACCTTTAAACAAACATCTTTTGTGGCATTATGTAAAGGTTTACCTTGCTCATCAAAGACAGGGCACAGCTTCCACAAAGACAAGGGGTGAAGTTTCAGGTTCTGGGAGGAAACTTTGGAAGCAAAAGAAGACAGGTAGAGCAAGGATTGGTAGTATTCGCTCACCTCTTTGGAGACATGGAGGGACTGTTCATGGTCCAAAACCAAGGAAATATAATTTAAAAATAAATAAAAAAGAAAAACAAGAGGCCTTAAAAATTGCTTTAAGTCAAAAATTTAAAGAAAATTCTTTAATTGTACTTGATTCAATGAAACTTGAAAAGCCAAAAACAAAAGAACTTGTAACTAAATTAAATAATTTTAATTTGAAAAAATCAGTTCTCCTTGTAGATTTTGCTAGCAACAAAGAATTAAAACTTGCTTCAAGAAACTTACAAAAAATAAATTGTCTTTTCTTAGATTCAATCAATGCTTATGAGGTTTTAAAACATAAGAATTTGATTATTTCAAAAGAAGCAGTTCTTAAATTGCAGGAGGCGATGTAAAATGAAACCACAGGAAATTATAATAAGGCCAATTCAAACAGAAAAATCAGCCAATCTTAAAAACTTAAGGAATATAATATGCTTTGAGGTTTCAAGAAAGGTAAACAAGATAGAAGTAAAAAAGGCAGTGGAAAAATTGTTTGGGGTAAAGGTTCAGGAAGTTAAAATAGTTAATTTAAAGAGGAAGCCAAAGGCATATGGAAGATATAGAGGATATAGATCAGGCTTTAAAAAGGCTTATGTTCGCCTTAAAGAAGGTGAAAAAACAATTGAATTTTTTGAAGGAGTATAAGCATGGGACTTATAAGATTTAAACCAGTAACACCAAGTAGAAGGTTTTTTGATACAGATGATTTTAATGATATAACAACAAAAGAACCTTATAAACCACTTACAAGAGGTAAAAAATCTTCAGGGGGAAGGAATAATTATGGTGAAATAACGATCTGGTGGAGAGGTGGAGGACATAAAAGATTATACAGGATAATAGATTTTAAAAGAGATAAAAGAAATATAGAAGCAAAAGTTGAACATATTGAATATGATCCAAACAGATCTGCAAGGATTGCTCGACTTTTGTATGCTGATGGTGAAAGAAGATATATAATTGCACCAGTTAATTTAAAAGTAGGTGATAAAATTATTGCAGCAGAAAAAGGAGAAATTGCGCCAGGAAATAATTTTCCTTTAAAAAATATTCCTCTTGGTACTTTTGTCCATAATGTAGAACTAAAACCAGGAAAAGGGGGTCAGCTTGCAAGGGCAGCTGGCTCACAAGCACAACTTTTAGCAAAAGAAGGAAGATATGCTCACCTAAGACTTCCTTCTGGTGAGATAAGAATGGTTTTACTTGAATGCAGGGCAACTATTGGACAGGTTTCTAACATTGATCATGAAAATAAATCACTGGGCAAAGCGGGAAGATCCCGTTGGCTTGGAAGAAGACCCCATAACAGAGGGGTTTCAATGAATCCAGTGGATCATCCCTTAGGTGGAGGTGAGGGAAAAACATCAGGGGGAAGGCATCCCTGCACTCCCTGGGGTAAGGCAACAAAGGGTTTTAAAACAAGGAAGGTTAGAAAGACATCTTCAAAATATATTGTTAAGAGGAGGAAATAATTTATGCCTCGTAGTGTAAAAAAGGGTCCTTTTGTAGATGAATATTTATTGAAAAAAATACAGGAACTAAATGAAAAAAAAGAAAAAAAAGTTATAAAAGCTTGTTATTCAAGAAGATCTACAATTGTTCCAGAAATGATAGGATTTACAATCCATGTTCACAACGGAAGAAAATTTATTCCTGTTTATATCACAGAAAATATGGTAGGCCATAAATTGGGAGAATTTGCTTTGACAAGGATCTTTAAGGGTCATGGTGGGAAAAAAGCTGAACAAGGGGCGGAACTTAAATAGGAGGATTTATGGAAGTTAAGGCACTTTTAAGATTTTACAGATATTCGCCAAAAAAGATGAAACCAATAATTGATTTAATTAAAGGAAAACCTGTAGAAGAAGCAGAGACAATTTTAAAGTTTGCAAACAAAAGAGGAACCAAAGCAGTGTTAAAGTTATTGCAATCCGCAGTTGCAAATGCTCAAAATAACCATGATATAAGGGATATAGAAAATTTATATGTAAAAAAGGTAAACTTAGGCCCAGCTCCTTCATTTAAAAGGGGCAGACCTGCTCCTATGGGGAGGTTTCATTTATATAAGCATCGTATGTTACATTTGCAGCTGGTATTAGATCAAAAAGAAAAAAAGGAGGTATAATGGGACAAAAGACACACCCTTATGGATTTAGAATTGGCTATAACAGGACTTGGAAATCCCGCTTTTATTTTGAAGGGAAAGAATACACTAATTATCTTCATGAAGATTTGAGAATTCGTAATTTTTTAAAACAGGATAAAAAATTAAAGGAAGCTCAAATTTCAGATGTTGAAATAGAAAGAACAGGTAATAAAATTAGAATTGATATATCCACTGCAAGGCCTGGGGTTATAATTGGAAAAAAGGGTCAAGAAGTAGATAAACTGCGAGAAACATTGCAAAAAATGACGGGAAAACCAGTTTATATTAATATTATAGAAATTCAAAGGCCTGAATTAGATGCTCAACTTGTCTCTGAATCAATTGCAAATAAATTGGAAAGAAGGATTGCTTTTAGAAGGGCTGTAAAGAGAGCAATTGAATCAGCTTTAAGGTTTGGTGCCTTAGGAATAAAGGTAAGAGTCTCTGGAAGAATAGCAGGGGCTGAAATTGCAAGATCTGTTTGGTATCAAGAGGGCCGTCTTCCTTTGCAAACACTTCGTGCCTCAATTGATTATGGTTTTGCCCAAAGCTACACAACTTATGGTATTTTGGGGATTAAAGTATGGATTTATAAGGGAGACCAGTACAAAGAAAAGTTTAGAAAGATATAAGGAGATGTGCTATGTTAATGCCAAAGAAGGTAAAATATAGAAAACAGCAAAAAGGAAAGGTTAGGGGAATTGCAACAAGAGGGTTTAAGGTTGCCTTTGGCGATTATGGGCTTAAGGCAATGGAAAGGGGTTTGATTTCAGCAAGACAAATTGAAGCAGGAAGGATTGCAATTATTAGGCATATAAAAAAGGGTGGAAAGATGTGGATAAGGATTTTTCCTGATAAGCCAATAACAAAAAAGCCACAGGAAACAAGGATGGGAAAGGGAAAAGGAAATGTAGAAGGATGGGTAGCTCCAGTCAAACCAGGAAGAATAATTTTTGAGATAGAAGGGGTCCCTGAAGATATTGCCTACGAAGCACTTCGACTTGCTTCAAATAAGCTTTCAATAAGAACAAATATTGTTTCAAGGAAAGAGCAGGAGGTTTTATAATGAAAGCAAAGGTTTTAATGGAAATGAGTGAAGAAGAATTAAAAAAACAGTATACTGATAATCTTGAAGCCTTATATAAGCTTCGTTTCCAGAAAAGTTTAGGACAATTGGAAAATAAGAAGAAAATTTATAATATTAAAAAGGATATAGCAAGAATACTAACAATTGCAAAGGAGAAGGGTTATGCCATTAAGTGAAAAAATCGGGAAAGTTGTTAAAATATCAGGCTTAAAAACTGTTAAAGTAGAAGTTTCAACTTTAAAAAAGCATCCGACTTTTGGAAAATATATTCGTTCTTCAAAATGCTTTTTAGCCCATGATTCAAAAGAAATATGCAAAGTTGGTGATACTGTTTTAATAAGGGAAACAAGACCCATATCAAAGTTAAAGCATTTTAGAGTAGTAAAAATTATAGAAAAAGGAAAGGAGGCTGTATCTTATGATACAGATGAGAACATTACTTAAAGTGGCAGATAATTCTGGTGCAAAGACAATAATGGCAATAACTAAATTAGGTGGCTCCTCTGCTGGAAAATATGCTTATGTGGGGGACATTGTAACGGCAGCTGTTAAGGAGGCAATACCAAATAGTCCTATAAAAAAGGGGCAGGTTGTAAAAGCAGTTATTGTTCGTTCAAGAAAATATGTAAAAAGGAAAGATGGAACTTATATCCGTTTTGATGATAATGCAGCTGTGCTTATAAACCAGGCAAAAGAGCCATTGGGTACCCGTGTCTTTGGACCAGTTGCCAGAGAGTTAAGGGACAAAAAATTTATGAAAATTATATCCCTTGCTTCGGAGGTGTTATAATGGCTTTATTTGTTAAAAAAGATGACACTGTTTTAATTTTATCTGGAAAAGATAAAGGAAAAAAAGGAAAGGTCTTAAGGGTTTTGAAAAAAAAAGAAAGTGTTATAGTGGAAAGGATAAATATGATTAAAAAGCATACAAGACCTAATCCTGCAAAACAAGTAAAAGGAGGGGTTGTAGAAAGAGAAGCCCCTATACATATTTCAAAAGTTATGGTTATCTGTCCTGAATGTGGTGTCCCGACAAGGGTTGGAAAAAAAATTCTTCAAGATGGAAGCAAGCAAAGATTTTGTAAAAAATGTAATGGAATGATAGGATAAGGAGCATATATGGGTTATGTACCAAGATTAAAAGAAATTTATAAAAACAAAGTGGTTCCAGAGTTTATGGAAAAATTCAGTGTAAAAAACCCCAATGCAGTTCCTAAACTAAAAAAAATATCACTGAATATGGGTTTGGGTGAAATTTCAAGGGATCAAAAACTTTTAGATAGCTGCTTAGAAGAACTAACCCTTATAGCAGGTCAAAGAGCTGTTTTAGCAAGGGCAAAAAAGTCCATTGCAAATTTTAAAATAAGGGAAGGAATGCCTGTTGGATTAAGAGTAACTTTGAGAGGAAATAGGATGTGGGAGTTTTTGGATAGATTGATAAATATAGCACTTCCAAGGGTAAGGGATTTTAGAGGTGTTTCTGCCACTTCTTTTGATGGAAGGGGAAATTACACATTAGGCATAAAGGATCATTTGATTTTTCTTGAATTGGATTATACAAAGGTGGATAGATCAAAGGGACTAAATATTACAATTTGCACAAATTCCAATAATGATGAGAAAACATATTTTATTTTAAAAGGGCTTGGAATGCCCTTTTCAAAATAGGAGGGTATTTTATGGCAACTGAAGCAAAGATTGCAAGGGAAAGAAAAAAGCTAAAATTTAAGGTAAGGTATAGAAATCGTTGCAGGTTATGTGGTAGACCAAGGGGTTATTATAGGAAATTTGGTTTGTGCAGAATATGTTTTAGAAAGCTTGCCCTGGAAGGACAGATTCCAGGTGTAAGGAAAGCATCTTGGTGAGGTGAGCTATGACAATGACTGATCCAATTGCAGATTATTTAACAAGGATAAGAAATGCTATAATTGCAAGAAAAGATGAGGTTTCAATTCCTTCCTCTAATTTAAAAATTGCAATTACTAAGTTGTTAAAAAATGAAGGATACATTAAGAATTTTAAAATAATAGAAGAAAAATCAAAACAAGGTTTAATAAAGATACATTTGAAATATGATGAAGAAGGAAAACCCCTTATTACAAACCTTGTAAGGGTTTCAAAACCAGGTAGAAGGATTTATGTGAAAAAAGATGAAGTTCCCAAGGTTTTAAATGGTTTGGGTATTGCTGTTATTTCTACGCCTTATGGAATAATGACAGACTCAAAGGCAAGGAAGTTAGGGGTTGGCGGGGAAATCATTTGTAAGATCTGGTAGGAGGTTTTATGTCAAGGATAGGGAAAAAACCACTTATTTTGCCAGAAGGTATTGAATTCCTGGAAGAAGAAGGGAAGTTTATCTTAAAAAATAAAACAGAGAGTTTGGAAGTTCCAAAGTATCTGGGGCTAAAAGTATTAAAGGAGGGAAATATAATAAAAATAGAAAGGTCAAATGATGAAAAGCAAACGAGAGCATACCATGGACTTTTAAGAAAACTTATGGAAAATGCTGTTGTTGGATTGACAAAGGGTTATAAAAAAGAATTAGATATTGTAGGAACTGGCTTTAGAGCTGAGATAAAAGGAGATATTTTAGTTCTAAATTTAGGATTTTCTCATCCAGTAAATTTTCAAATTCCAAAAAGTATTAAGGTAAGCTATGAGCCAAAACAAAACCGCATTAGTTTAACCTCAGCAAATAAAGAACTTTTAACCCAAACAGCAGCAAAAATTAGGGATTTAAGGCCTCCAGATCCTTATAAAGGAAAGGGAATAAAATATGCAGACGAAATTCTGCATCTAAAACCAGGCAAAACAGGAGCATAAATTATGGCACATAAAATTTTGTCAAGAAGAGAAAGGATTCATATAAGAATTAGGAAAACAGTTAAAGGCACAAAAGAAAAGCCGAGATTGGCTGTTTTTAGAAGTTTAAAACATATATATGCCCAAGTTATTGATGATTTAAGCCAAAAAACTTTGCTTTCCTTCTCAAGCAATTCAAAAGAAGCAAAAGAAATTGTGAAAAATGGGAGCAATATACATTCTGCAAAAGAAATTGGTTTAAAATTTGCTGATAAGTTAAAAGAAGCAGGAATAAAAAAGATTGTCTTTGATAGGGCTGGATTTAAATATCATGGTAGAATAAAGGCATTTGCAGATGCTTTAAGAGAAAAAGGAATAGAATTTTAGGGGGACCTATGGAAAATTTTGAACAAGAATGGCAAGACAGAACAATTTTTGTTAACAAAGTTGCAAAAGTTGTAAAGGGAGGAAAAAATATAAGATTTTCTGCTCTTGTTGTAGTAGGGAATGGAAAGGGGAAGGTTGGCTTTGGAAAAGGAAAATCAAGGGAAGTTCCCTTAGCAGTAAAGAAAGCAGTGGAAAAAGCAAAAAAAAATATTAAAGAGATTCCCCTTGTGAATACAACAATCCCCCATGAAGTAGTAGGGAATTTCAAGTCATCTAAGGTTATTTTAAAGCCAGCTTTACCTGGAACAGGGGTAATTGCAGGTGGAACTGTAAGGGCTGTTCTTGAAATGCTTGGCATCTCTGATATTTTAACAAAGGTTATTGGTTCAACAAACCATTATAATTTAATAAGAGCAACAATGAATGGCCTTTTAAAGTTAAAAGACCCTGAAAAAATAAAAGCATTAAGGGGTTTAGAAGAGGTTGAGGAGGAGAAATGAGAAAAAAATATATTAAGATCAAGCAAGTTTCAAGTCCAATTGGGTGCCCAAAAAAGCAGAGGGAAATATTAAAAGGACTTGGTTTGAGAAAAATTGGACAGATTGTTAAAAGAGAAAATTCCGATGCAATCTTAGGAATGGTTAGAAAGATACCTCATTTAGTTAAAATTGTGGAGGAGTAATATGTTAGAACTTTTAAAGCCAAAAAAAGGTGCAACGCACAAAAGAAAAAGAGTTGGGCGAGGTCCAGGTTCAGGTCATGGAAAAACAGCAACAAGGGGTGCAAATGGTTTTTGGTCTCGCTCTGGCTCTTCTATGAGAGCAAATTTTGAAGGTGGACAAATGCCATTGGTGAGAAGAATTCCGAAGAGGGGCTTTACAAATCCTTTTAGAAAAGTTTATTCAATTGTAAACATTGAAAAGCTAAACATTTTTGAAAAAAATACAGAAATAACTCCTGCATTACTTTTGGAAAAAGGATTAATTAAAAAGTTAAATTGTGGTATTAAGATTTTGGGAAAAGGTGAGCTTGAAAAGCCCCTTGTAATAAAAGCCCATTCTTTTTCAAAAAATGCAATTAAAAAGATTGAAAGCATTGGTGGAAAATACGAGGTAATATAAATTATGTTAGAAAGTGTAAGAAATATATTTTATATACCAGATTTGAGAAAAAGAATTATCTTCACATTAATATTACTTGCTGTTTATAGAATTGGGGCAGTTATCCCTACACCTGGAATAGATCCCCAAGCTCTTGCTGAGTTTTTTAAACAGTTTGAAGGAACTGTTGTTGGATTTTTAAATATGTTTTCTGGTGGTGCTTTAGGACGCCTTACAATTTTTGCTTTGGGAATTATGCCATATATCTCTGCTTCAATTATTTTACAGCTTTTAACAGTTGTCTGGCCCTATCTTGAAAAACTCTCAAAAGAAGGAGAGCTTGGAAGGAGAAAAATTACAACATATACAAGGTATGGAACAATTATAATTTCCATAATTCAATCACTTGGGATAAGCTTATTTATTGAGAATCAAACAGCTCCTTCAGGTGCACCTCTTGTTTCCTTTAGTGGTTGGGGTTTTAGATTACTAACCGTTATAACACTTACAACAGGAACTGCCTTTATTATGTGGCTTGGAGAGCAAATATCAGAGAGAGGAATTGGTAATGGGATTTCTTTAATTATTTATGCTGGAATTATTGTTAGAATTCCTCATGGAGTTGCAGTAACCTGGCAGGACTGGCAGACAGGAGCAACAAATATTTTTAAAATTTTGCTTCTGGTAGCTTTTATGATTGCTGTCATTGCCTTTATTATTTTTATGGAAAGGGCACAAAGAAGAATTCAAGTTCAATATGCAAAAAGACAGGTTGGAAGAAGGGTTTACGGGGGAACACAAACATATTTACCTTTAAGATTAAATACAGGTGGCGTAATTCCAATAATATTTGCTGCTTCAATTGTTCAGTTTCCTGCAACTATTGCTTCTATGATTAAACATCCGGTACTGCAAACTATTGCCTTTATGTTTTCTTATGGACAACCTCTTTATAATTTAATTTATGTTGCAGCAATTATCTTTTTTTGTTATTTTTATACTTCAATTATATTTAATCCAGTTGATACTGCTGATAATATGAGAAAATATGGTGGTTTTGTCCCCGGGATAAGGCCTGGAAAAAATACAGCAGAATACATTGATAAAACACTCTCAAGAATAACTTTTGTTGGTTCCATATATTTAGCAGCTATTGCAATTTTACCTGAATTTTTAATGACGGGCTTTAAAGTTCAATCAATCCCAGGACTTGGTCCATGGCTTGATGAAGTTCTTCCAAAGTTCATAACAGAAGGTATGGGAATAAAATTTTATTTTGGTGGAACAAGTTTGCTAATTGTTGTTGGGGTTGCTATGGATACCTTACAGCAAATTGAAGCTCAGCTTATAATGAGACATTATGACGGGTTTTTAAATAAAGTCAGAATTAGGGGGAGGAGAGGATGAGCTTTACCTCTGCCCTCATCATTGGACCCCCAGGCTCTGGAAAGGGCACACAGGCACAGATGATTTCAAAGGAATGTGGTTTTTTACACATCTCAACTGGTGATATTTTGAGAGAAGAAGTTCAAAATATGACAGAAATTGGCAAAAAGGCAAAAAAATTTATGGAAGAAGGAAAGCTTGTACCAGATGAATTGTTGTTAGAATTGGTTTCCTCAAGAATAAAAATTGCTGAAAAAGGTTATATTTTAGATGGTTATCCAAGGAATTTAAATCAAGCTGTTTCCCTTGATAAAATTGTAAAAGATTTAGATAAACCATTAAAATATGCTTTATTTCTTGATGTTCCTGAAGAAGAATTGATTACAAGATTGACTTTAAGAAGGATGTGTCCTTCTTGCAACACAATTTACCATTTAAAATATTTTCCACCAAAAACTGAAAATTTATGTGATAAATGCGGAACAAAACTTTACCAGAGGGAAGATGACAAAAAAGAAGTTGTTTTAAAGCGCCTTAAAGTTTACAATGAAATGACGAAGCCCTTAATTGAATTTTATGAAGAAAAAAATATCTTAAAACATATAGTTGCTTTGGGAAGTGTAGAAGAAATAAAGAACCAAATCTTATTAATTCTGCGGTGTTTGGAGAAAAACAATAACAAAGATGTACAAGAATAAAAAGGAATTAATAATTATGGATGAAGCTTGTGCTATTGTAAATGAAATTTTATTATATTTATCGGAAATTGCAAAGCCGGGTGTTTCAACTCTTTTTCTTGACAAGGAAGCTTATAAGATTTGTAAGGAAAAAGGTGCAGAACCTGCTTTTTTGGGCTATTCAAATTATCCTGCTTCTGTTTGTATTTCAATAAATGATGAAATTGTCCATGGAATACCAAGGGAAGATAAAATAATTAAGGAAGGGGATATTGTATCAATTGATTTTGGTGTAAAAAAAGATGGATTTTTTGGAGATGGTGCCATAACAATTGGAGTGGGAAAGATCAGTTTTATTTCTCATAATTTAATTGAAACAGCAAAAGATTGTCTGAAAAATGCAATAGAACATTGTAAAATTGGAAATAATTTAGGAGAGGTTTGTTATGCAATACAAAAATGTGCAGAAAGTCGAGGATTTTCTGTGGTGAGGGATTTTGTGGGACATGGGATAGGTTCTAAGTTACACGAACCACCACAAGTTCCTAATTATGGCAGTCCAGAAGATGGGCCTGCCTTAGAAGAAGGTATGGTTTTGGCAATTGAACCTATGGTCTTGGAAAAAGATTGGAAAGTGAAAGTAGACAATGATGGCTGGACCGTTAGAACGCAAGATGGCGGTATGGCTGCCCATTTTGAGTGTTGTGTTGCTATAACAAAGGAAGGTCCCAAGGTATTAGGAAGTGGGCTGATTTGAATATGCCAAAGGAAGAAAGTATTGAAGTAATGGGAACAGTTGTTGAAGTTTTACCAAATGGATTTTTCTGGGTGGAACTTGAAAACAAGAGAAGGGTTTTAGCACATCCATCTGGTAAGATTAGAAAAAATTGGATTAAAATACTTGCAGGAGACAAGGTTTTGGTTGAACTATCGCCCTATGATTTAACAAGGGGTAGAATAATTTTTAGGTATAAGTAGGAGGAAATATGAAGATTAGAGCCTCAGTTAAAAAAATTTGTGAGAAATGCAAAATAATTAGAAGAAGAGGTAAAGTTTGGGTTGTTTGCAAAAATCCCAAACATAAACAAAGACAAGGATAAGGAGGAATTATGGCTCGTATACATGGTGTAGATTTACCCCCAAATAAAAGAATTGAGGTTGCACTAACTTACATTTATGGAATAGGCCCATCAAATAGCAAAGTTGTTTTAAAAATGGCAGAAGTTGATCCAAATATAAAAGTCAAAGAACTATCTGAAATTCAGATTCAAAAAATAAGTAAAGTTATCTCAGACAATTTTAAGGTTGAAGGTGATTTGAAAAAAGAAATTTCTGAAAATATCAAGAGATTGCAAGATATTGGTTGCTACAGAGGAATAAGGCATAAAAAAGGTTTGCCTGTGAGAGGACAAAGGACCCATACAAATGCAAGGACAAGAAAAGGCCCAAGAAAACAAGCAATTGCAGGGAAAAAGAAAGCACCAAAGAAATAGGAGGAATATTTATGGTAAAACAAAAAAAAGAAAAGAAAATCAAAAAAAAGGAAAAAATAACTCTTCCACATGCAAGGGCATGTATTCTTTCAACTTTCAACAACACTCATATTTCTCTAACTGATTTACAAGGTAATGTAATAGCTTGGTCTTCTGCAGGGAGGGTAGGATTTAAGGGCTCAAGAAAAGGAACTCCCTTTGCAGCTCAACTTGCAGCCCAAGATATTGCAAGCAAGGCAAAAGAATTTGGGATCCGTTCAATAGATGTGGAAATAAAGGGACCAGGTCAGGGAAGAGAAAGTGCTTTAAGAGCTCTTCAATCAGCGGGTTTGGAAATTAAATCAATAAAAGATACAACTCCAATCCCCCATAATGGGTGTAGGCCACCTAAGAGAAGAAGAGTTTAAAGGAGGAAAAATGGCAAGATACACAGGACCTAAATGTAGAGTTTGCAGGCGTCTTCATGCAAAATTATTCTTAAAAGGAGAAAGGTGCTATAAAGAAAAGTGTGGTTTTGAAAGGAGAAATTATGCACCAGGTCAGCATGGACAAAAGGGTAGAAAACTTGCTGCCTATGGTTTGCAATTGCAAGAGAAACAAAAAATGAGATATTATTATGGCTTGGCAGAAAAACAGTTCAAAAAAACCTTTGATGTAGCACAAAGGATGAAAGGACCAACAGGGGAAAACTTACTTTCTCTTCTTGAAAGACGCCTTGATAATGTGGTATATCAATTGGGATTTGCTTCTTCACGGGCTCAAGCAAGACAGCTTATAAAACATGGTGCAATTCTTATAAATGGGAGAAAAGTAGATATTCCTTCATATACAGTTAAAATTGGGCAGGAGGTATCTTTGAGAGAAAAATTTAAAGAAAATGTACAAATTCAAGGAAACTTAGAATCAGCAAGGGGAAGGGGAATTCCCCAATGGTTAGAGTTAGATATAAAAAATACTACTGGAAAAGTAATTGCAATGCCTTCAAGGGAAGACATAAAAGTTCCTTTTCAGGAATCCCTTGTTGTTGAGCTTTATTCAAAGTAATATGGAAAATAAAAAGTGTTTTAAAAAATTAAAAGTTATTTAGGAGGATTTATGGCTTTGACTTTTCAAATGCCTCAAAATTGGAAATATGATAAAAAGACAATAACCCCCTTTTATGCTCATTTTATTGCACAACCCTTTGAAAGGGGATGGGCAACAACAATTGGTAATTCTCTCCGAAGAATTCTTTTATCTTCAATACCAGGTGCAGCTATAACAGCAGTTAAGATAAAAGGAGTAAAACATGAATTTTCGACCATTCCAGGAATAAAGGAAGATGTAACTCATATTTTGCTAAATTTAAAGAAAATTCCTATTATTTTATATAATAGTGATGAAAAAATTATTCACTTAAAAGCAAAGGGTTATAAGGAAATCAAATCAGCAGATTTTGATCAAGATTCAAGTATAAAAATTGTTGACCCAAATTGTCATATTGCAACATCAGACAATGATGGTGAATTGGAGATGTGGTGCAGGGTAAAAAAGGCAAAGGGTTATGTCACTTCTGAGGAAAACAAAGAATCTGATTTAGATATTGATTTTCTATACTTAGATTCAATCCATTCTCCAATAAAAAAAGTTAATTTTATGGTTTCTCCTGCAAGAGTAGGGCGTCTATCAATTTATGAAAAATTGGAACTTCAAATTATAACAAATGGAACAATAACTCCACTTGAAGCATTAAAAGAAGCAGTAGGACTTCTTTCTAAACACTTAGAAATATTTTTAAAAGATCCAGAGGCATACGAAGAAGAATTTGAAAAGGACATTGAAAAAATAAAGAAAAAAGAAGTAGCCGCAGATGATCCCCTTGACAGGCCTATTGATGAACTTGACATTTCAACAAGGGCAATAAATTGCTTAAAAAATAATAATATAGAAACACTAAAGGATTTGATTTCTTATTCACAAAAAGATTTAGAAAAAATTAAAAATTTTGGAAAAAAATCTTTAACAGAATTGATAGAGGCATTAAAGAAAATTGGCTTATCTCTTTCAAATGATGATTCCGAAGAAGAATGATATGAAAATAAAAGTTTATAGCATACAAAAAAATTGAGTTTTAATTGGGAGGAAAAAAATGAGACACAATGTTGCTGGCAAAAAGTTAGGAAGAAAGACAGAACATAGGATTTTAATGTTTAGAAATTTGCTGAAAGGACTGGTTCAAAATGAAAGAATAGAAACAACTTTGCCTAAGGCAAAGGCACTTAGACATTTTGCTGACAGAATAATAACCTGGGGAAAGAAGGGAAATTTACATGCTAAAAGAATGGTTTACAGGTATATCCCAAACCATAAATTGGTAAAAAAGGTCTTTGAAGAATTAGCTCCAAAATTTATGGATAGAGCAGGTGGATATACAAGGGTTATAAAATTGGGAAAAAGAGATGGAGATGGTGCAGAGATGGCTTTAATTGAATATGTTGGATATGTCTTTAAGCCAAAGAAGAAAAAAGAAAAAAAGGAAAAGGGTAAATAAATATGTTAATTACAGCAACACAGATAAGACCAGGACAAGTTTTAAATATAGATGGCGCTCTCCACAGAGTACTATCAATGACCCATATTACACCTGGAAACTGGAGAGCAATAATCCATGTAAAAATGAGGAATTTAAAAACAAATATTGCTTGGGAAAAAAGGTTTTCCAGTGATGATAAGGTAGAAAAAGCAGAACTTGATACACACCAAATGCAATACCTTTATTCTGATAATAATGGACATTGCTTTATGAATATGGAGACCTTTGAGCAAGTAGTATTAACTGATGAAATCTTGCAAGAAGCAATTCAATACCTTGTCCCAGAAACAGTAGTAGATGTTCAATTTTATGAACAAAACCCTGTTTCTATTGAATTGCCTCAAACAGTTGTTTTAGAGGTCCTTGAAACAGAGCCACACTTAAAAGGAGCAACAGCCACTGCTTCTTTCAAACCAGCAAAACTATCAACAGGACTTGTAGTTCAAGTTCCTCAATTCATAGAGGTTGGGGATAAAATAAAAGTTGATACAAGGGATGGAAAATACATAGAACGAGCTTAAAAAAATCTTCAGAATTTTAAATTATAAATTTAAAAAGTTTTAGTTGGTTTATATATTTTAATTTTTTATCAATAAATTTCAAGGTTGCAATAGAAAATAATATTCTTGACACTGCAATAAAAATTTTTTATAATATAATTAGTTTAGTTGAAGGAGGTTTGTATGAAAAAACTTTCTATTTTTTTTTTATTTTTTTATTAGCTTTAAATGTTTTTTCTTTTAAAAAGGAAGAAAATCAGACAGAATTTGATAAGTTCTTTTACAGAGCACCTTTTTTAAGAGTTCCAAGGACAATTTCAAAACTGGAAGAAATTAAAGATAAAGTTCCAAATTACTCCTCTTATCAAAATATGCTTCAAAATTTAGGCAAGGATTGGAGGGTCTTTATTGATGAAAGGACAGGAAGGGTTTCTCTCTTAGAAGGAGGAGCAATCCAATGGATTTCAAAATCCCAAAAAGATGTATCAATTGAATTTTTGGAAAAAAAAGCAAGAAATTTTCTTGAAACCTATAAAGATGTTTTTCTTATTGAAAAATATCAATTAACTTTAGATAAAGAAGGTTCAACAAAAATTGGGGATAGTATTTATACATTAAGGTTTCAAGCTTATTATGAAGGGATTGAAGTAGAAGGTGGATCAGTTTATTTTTTAATAAACAATGGGAATCTAATAAATGTATCACTACAAAGCCTTGGGGAAATAAAAATTGATCCAGTTCCAAATTTTATGGTAAATGAAGTATGGGAAATTCTAAGGAAATACTTACAAGGAAATTTGTATTTTTCAGATGAAGTAATTGAAAAAGGAAAGCTTTCAATTGTTCCAATAACGCCAAAGGGTATGGATCCTGATTCTTTTAATGGAAATTTTGGGAAAGGTATTGATTATCTTTTAGTTTATAATTTAAAATTTAGAAGGCAGGGGGTATTGGGAACTTGGAGCGCAAAGATAGATGCCCATACAGGAGAGGTAATTGAGTTTGTGGATTCAAACAAATATGGGTTAATAAAGGGTGGGGTTTATAAAACAGATATGAACCCAACAAGGGTTGAAGAAGTTATGCCATTTCCATATTGTGATTATGGTTCAAACCTTTATGCAGATATATCAGGTTCTTTCCCTGGTACAAATGGGACATCCACAATGGTTGGAAGGATTGGTTCTGCAGGAAATGTAGGGGCAGTTGGTATATATGATTATTGTGGTTCAATATCTTTGACATCAGATGCACAAGGAATAATTGATTTTGGAACATCTGGTGGAACTGATTGCTCAACACCGGGGTTTGGAGGAGAAGGAAACACCCATTCTTCAAGGACACAATATTGGAATGTAGCACAAATAAAGATAAAAGCATATACATATCTATCAGAGAACACCTGGCTTCAAGGTTTATTAACTGACAATGTAAACATAAATCAAACCTGCAATGCTTATTGGGATGGAACATCAGTTAATTTTTTCAGAAGTGGAGGAGGATGTGGAAATACAGGGGAGTTGCCAGGGGTATCTTTGCATGAATGGGGACATGGGATGGATGACAATGATGGATCTGGTGGAGATTCGCCACCAGTTGAAACAAGGGCAGACTGGACAGCAATAATGCAAACCCATCAGTCCTGTGCAGGTGGTGGATTTTTTGAAACATTGAATATGGGTTGTGGGGCAGAACCAGGTGGTTCGGGTTATAACTGTCATGGTTATGGTGACTGCTGCACTTCTTGTTCTGGTATAAGGGATGCTGACTGGGAAAAGCATACATCAAGCACACCCTGGACACCAGCAAACTATGGGACTTTCTGGGATTGTGGTGGTGCAGGATGGTACAATGGTCCTTGTGGATGGGAAGACCATTGTGAATCAGGAATCTCAACGCAAGCTTTATGGGATTTAGCAGTGAGGGATCTTCCAACTCTGTGTGGGATGGATCAAAGCAGTGCTTGGCAATTAGTTGACAGATTATTTTATTCTTCTATGCCCCAGCTTGGAGATATGTATAACTGTACCCCCCCTTCTTCAAATGGCTGTGGTGGGAATACATTATATACATTATTTAGAGCAATAGATGATGATGGGGATGGACCAGCAAATGGAACGCCCCATGCCGCTTGTATATATCAAGCACTTGCAAGGCATAATATTGCTTGTGGTAATGCCTCAGATCCAGCAAATCAAAACCAGACCTCCTGTCCTAACCTTTCAACTCCAAATCTTTCTGGTACAATAGGAAGCAATTCAATTAATTTAAGCTGGGATTCAATTCCCAATGCTACAAGATATCTTATTTATAGGAATGAGACATCCTGTGATTGGGGTTTTACAAGGGTTGGAACAGTATTGGAACCAGACACAAGCTTTACAGATTCACCTCTTGCAAATGGAATAGCATATTATTATAGGATTCAAGCAGCAACAAACAATGATTCTTGTGTAAGTCCAATGAGCAACTGCATGGAATTAACGCCTCAGCCTTGTGCAGGAAGTATTATCACAGATAAAAATTCTTATAATTGTTCAGATATTGTAAATGTAACTGTCTTAGATTCAACTGTAGTTCTTCCCGTTCAAGTTGAGATATGGTCAACAACTGATGGGACTCATAAGATAATAACATTAACAGAAAATCCACCTGGTTCATACAATTTTGTTGGAAGTTTTACAACAACAACTTCATCAACGCCTGGTCCTATAGAAGTGAGGGTCTCTGATGGAGATACATTATTTATAAGATATATAGATCCTGACTGGTGTGGAATACCGAATGTAAATGTTGATATAGAAAAATCAATTGATTGTACAGCACCAATTATAAGCAATGTTCAAGCAATAGATATTATGGGCGATAAAGCAAATATAGTATGGAATACAAATGAAAATTCAAATAGCAAAGTTGATTATGGCTTATCCTGTTCATCCCTGAGCTTACAAGCATCTTCATCAAGTTATGTTACAAGCCACAATGTTTTGCTTTCAGGGCTTACGCCTCTTACGACATATTACTATAGGGTAAGCTCTTCTGATGAGGCAGGAAATCTAGCAACCGATGACAATGGAGGTTTATGTTATAGTTTTACAACAACAGAATTTACTGGTTGGACAGAGACAACAGCAATGCCTGTAAATATTTATTATGGAAATGTAGGAGCCACAATTGAAGGTTGTGGTTTTTACTCAATTGGAAACGGCAATTATAACTACTTTTATGATACAAGTACGCTTCAATGGATACAAAAAACTGACTTTCCACAATATATGGATTCTTTATATTGCTCAGCAGTTATAGGGGATAAAATTTATATTCCTGGTGGAGATGATTCATCTGATTATCCCACTGACAAATTATATTCTTACGACACAGTAAATGATACTTGGGAAGAAAAAGCATCTATGCCAACAACTCTTTCTGCTCATGCTTGTGCACAAGCAGGCAATTTCATTTATGTCTTTGGTGGGACACCTGATTGGTATAATGTAAATACCAACATTTATAAATATGATTCAACATCAGATACTTGGTATGATTTAGGTTTTAATGATTATTATGACTATGCACAAGTTGCAGTTTATTCACCTTATGATGGAAAGATATATTTGACAGGAGGAGGTTTTAATCCAAATACATTTGTAAGGTTTAATCCAACAACAGAAGAATGGGAAACAAACCTGCCACAGCTTCCAAATGGACACATATATCATCAAGCAGTTTATGCAAATGGAAAAATTTATATCTTTGGTGGGTTAGACACAAATTGGAACTCCACAAGGAAACTTGATATTTATGACATTCAATCAAATGGTTTCATAGAAGGTCCAGAAATGATATATGATAGAGCAGGTTTTGGTTCTGTTTATGCAAATTCAGATATAAATTTAGGGGATGGAGGAATATATGCTTTTGGTGGAGGGACAATGGAAGAGTTATTATACAATTTACCTGCACCATGTAGGGCAAATAGTTCAAATGGGATAATAGAAATGGAAAGGGATATATATGGCTGTAATGATACAATTTCTTTCAGATTAGAAGATTTGGATTTATTAGGTGAAGGAAGCCACATAATACAGGTTTACAGCACAACAGAAAGCACAAGTGAAAATGTACAATTGACGGAAGATCCAGCAAATAGTGGGATATTTAGAGGAGTATTTCCAACTACATCATCCCCGCCAGTTAATGGAGATGGATTTTTAAGTGTAGCAAATAATGATACAATAACTGCTTTGTATATAGATGCAGATGATGGACAAGGTGGGAACAATGTACCAAAATATGATTATGCAACAGCAGATTGTATTCCACCTGTAATTTCAAATGTAAATGTAACAAATATTTTGGGGGACAAAGCAACAGTAAACTGGAACACAAATGAGGTATCAAATAGCATCGTATACTATGGATTATCATGCTCATCTCTTACAGATCAAAGGTCAAATTTTTCTTATGTAATAAATCATTCATTAGTGCTTACAGGACTTACGCCTGTCACAACATATTATTTTATAGTAAGTTCTACAGATCCCTATGGAAATAGTTCAACCGATGACAATGGAGGTTTATGTTATAGTTTTACAACAACAGAATTTACTGG
>JBBISU010000053.1:0-873 GCA_037441225.1 Acidobacteriota bacterium | reverse complement strand
TACCAAAATATGATTATGCAACAGCAGATTGTATTCCACCTGTAATTTCAAATGTGCAGGCAATAAATATAACTGATAGTTCAGCAGATATAATTTGGAATACAAATGAAATTTCAGATAGCAAAGTTGTTTATGATACTTCAGTTCCACCTTCTCTCTATTCTAAGATATACACCGGCTTAACAACAAATCACATTGTAAATCTAAGTCAACTTTCAAGTTGTACTAAGTATTATTATTTTGTGAAGTCAAAGGATGTAAATAATAATGAAGCAACAGATGACAATAATGGCAACTTTTATTCCTTTGAAACATTAGGTAAGGAGTATGCATTATTTGATGATGTAGAAACAAATACAGGAGATTGGGTTGCAAGCGGAGGTGGTAATTCCATTTGGCATAGAGATACTTGCAAGTCAAATTCTGGCTCCTATTCTTTTAAAGCAGGTTCAGTTGACTGCCCTGGCATTTATGAAAATAATGTCGATACATATTTAACTTATAGCAAAGCAATTGATTTGGGAGGACCTGGGCATGGATATCATTTAAGGTTTTGGGAGTATTATCAGACAGAAATATATTTTGATTTCTGTCATATACAAATAAGTATAAATGGAGGAACAAATTGGTTTGATATAATTACGCCTTATGATGGAATTTCAAATGGTTGGGTTTATAGAGATATAGACCTTGCAAATTATAATGGTTTGATAAATTTAAGATTTTACTTTTCAAGTGATGTTAGTGTTACCTTTGAAGGATGGTATATTGATGACATTGAGATCTCAAGACTTTCTGCTTGTGTGCCATCCCTTAAATATCAGTCATCAACATTTACGGACACTTGCAATGGAACTGGTTCAGGGAACAATG
>JBBISU010000052.1:0-21534 GCA_037441225.1 Acidobacteriota bacterium | reverse complement strand
AAGGATATTAGAAAATGCAGATAACAGTTGTTTTTTTGACTACAATTGTGCAAGTCGGGTTAAATACTTCCGAGTTAGGGTTTAATTTGAAATACTCTCAAATTAATGTTTTTTAAATAGTAAAACAGTTCCAAAGAGAAGGATTAAAATACTTGAAAGCCAAACCAGGTTGATTAAAGGGATTTGCATAAATGAAATAATTATATAGGGCTTTTCATCTATTTTTCTCAAATTTAATAAGACAGTTCCTGTCGTTGCATCAATTCTTTCTATTGAAAGATAAATATTGTTATCCAAATTTTCTTCTCTTTTATTTTGTCCCAGTGAAAATGTTAAAATTAATTCCTTTTTTTCTTCATCCTTTTCTATATCAAACAAAGCATTTACTTCAAAGGAGCCGCCTGTGCTATGCATACCACTTATTTGAAAGCCCTTAAATAAGATATTATAGCCATAAACATTTTTGCTTTCATTTTTTTTAAAACTTATATCTTCAATTTTCTCTGGATTATATTGTTCGATTGAAAGATATATATCATCAAAAAATCTTTTCTTTATATCTGGATTTGCTACTATTTGATTCGTTTTCTCATTAAACCAAAGCTTTGGCTTTGATATATATATTTTATTATTATTTCTTATTTCTATTTCCCCATAGCTTTTTCCTTCTTGAGGAAAAACAAAGTCAGCAAATTTTAGTTCATATTGGTTATATTTTTGAATTTCACTTTTTATAAGTTTAAATTTTTCCTGCTTATCATAGCCCGTTGAATAGAGGGAGCCAAGAATGAATAATATAGCACCAGAGTGGAGGAAAAAGACATTTTTTAATTTATGATTTAAATATTGAATAAGAATTGAAAAGAAAGATAAAAATACTATGATTAGATGCAAAGGATTTTTAACTCCAAAAATAAAAGAAATGATTGTGAGAATAATTCCTGAAAAAATTGCTAAAATTAAATTATTATATTTAAAATTTTTAATTAAAGGATAAAGCCCAAGAAAAAGCAAGAGGAGAATGGCAATGGGCAGGTGAGTATTTATGTAAAAATTATTGGAAACTTTTGATGGTTCAGTAAATATTTTTGTGATAATAGGTGAGGAGGTTCCAAGAGTTACAAAAAAAGCAGAAAAGATTAAAAGGAGAATTCCATAAATTATCATAGATTTTTTTGATGCAAAAGAATCTATGGGTTCTGATTTTGGAAAATTTTTTAAAGCAAGGAAAAAAATTACTAAACTTAAAATTAGGAAAAATAATAAAAAAATTAAAAGAACACCTGTTATTCCTAAATCAACAAAGGAATGGACTGAAAAATCCTGAAGCACTCCACTCCTTGTTAAAAATGTTCCATATAAAACAAAGATAAAAGAAAAGGTGGCAAGTAAAAAGTTTGACTTATAAAAAGTATTGTATTTTCTTTGTAAAACCATTCCATGGATCAAAGCTGTCATTAAAAGCCAAGGAATGAGCGAAGCATTTTCAACAGGATCCCATCCCCAATATCCTCCCCATCCAAGGGTTTCATAAGCCCAAAAACCACCTAATATTATCCCTGCCCCCATTGAAACCCAGGAAAAAATTACCCATTTATATGTTTTAGAATAAAAATCTTTAAAACTCTTTTTTAGTGCTAAAAGGAGTGCAAAAGTGAAAGGGATTCCAAAGGCAGCATAACCTAAGAACATAAAAGGTGGGTGGATTGCCATCCAGGGGTTTAAAAGCAATGGATTTAAACCTTTTCCATCTATTGGCACATTTTCAAGCAAAACAAAAGGTGATTGCCTTAAAAGAAGATACAGGAGCCCTAATATTTGTAGATTATATATAAGCATTCCAAGATTTTCTTCTTCTTTTAAATATTTAATTAAAAATATGCCTAAAAGAAGAGAAAGAAATGCCCAGAGCAAAAAAGAACCTTCCTGTCCTGCCCAAATTGCTGAAATTGTATATAAAGTTGAAAGATCAGAAGAAGAATAAGAAGCCACATAAGATAGTCGAAAATCCCTTGTTAAAAAATGGTATCCTAAAAATAAAAAGGATAAAGAAATTGAAAATAAAGAAAAGTAATAAAAATTTCTTGCAAAAATAAAATTTTTATTTTTTAAAAAATTTATAAAATAAATTATAGTTGAAATTGCTGTAAAAACTATAGCAAGATGTATTGTATAACCCGATATTGTTATGTTACTCATATTTTCTCTCTAATTTTGTTCCTTGATATTTGGATGGGCATTTTACCAGAAGCTGTTTTGCTAAAAAGATATTTCCATCATAAGTGCCAATGGCAACAATTGAAGTAGCATCTTCAAAGTTTAATGGCTTTGGTCCTTTGTAAGAGATTTCCATTAGACCATTTCCCTCTTTTTCTTTCATAATAAAATTTAAATTTGAATTCTTTTCATCATATTTTATGCTGTTTTTTTCCAATGTCCCTGCTATCTGTACAATTTTTTTACTTTTTTTTGCAAATTCAAAGGAAACATATGGTGTTAGGGATTTCTTGAAAGCAAAAAAAGAAAGAGCAAGGAAAATTAAAAGACCTAAAAAAGCAAATACATAATATTTCTTTTTCATTTTCCTTTTTCAATCCTTTTGAATTTTTTGTTTATGTATAAAAGATAAAGAAAAATTCCTACCCAAATTATTAAATTTGCAATTGTAAGATAAACCAAATCATTCATCTGACATCTCCTTTTTATATATTTCATAGTCAATTTTCCAGTCAATTTTATAAATTAATAAAAATATTAAAGTAAAAGATATAAGATTTGCCAAAAATGTATGGAGAATTGGTCCAAACATCTGTATTTTCCCTTTTGAACTTATAATCAAATCTGGATGCAATGAAAAATAAACTCTCGGTATAACAAAAACAAGAAAAGGTACAAGGAAGAAAGAAAATAGAGCATAAACAGAAGAAAGGTTTGCTCTTCTTCTGGGATTTTCAATTGAAGACCTTAAAATCAAATAAGCAGAATAAATGAAAAGAAGCAAAGTTATGGAAATCTGTCTTGGATCCCAGTTCCAGTAAGCGCCCCATTCTATTTTTGCAAAAATTGCACCACTTATAGTTGCAAGAATTGAAAATAAAAGCCCTAAGGAAATTAAGGATTTTGATTTTATATCATATAAATAATCTTTTTTCTTTAAATACATAAAAGAATTATAAGCAGACAGAAAGAAAGCTAAAACTGAAACCCAAGCAACAGGGACATGGTAAAAAACAATTCTATAACTTTCACCTTTAAACCCTTCTGCTGGTGGAGCATAAAGGAAAGATAATACAATGGAAAAAGCAACCCAAAAAAAAGCAAAATAAATCATTCCTTCCAAACCTTTTCAAATAATATTATACTTCCAAAAAAGGCAATTCCAGAATAAGATATCAGAATCAAAAAGCTTTGCAGGAAGAAACTTTTATCTTCTGAGGAAGCTGAAAGAGAGAGGGCTTTTGTGCTTTCAAGGATCAAAGGCATAAGGATTGGAAAGGTTAAAATTGGGAAGAGAGCACCTTTCATTGATGCCTTAGATACGATGGCAGAGATAAAGGTAGAAACAATTGAAAGTCCTAACATAGAAATGAACATTATTGATAAAAATAAACAAAGGTTTTTTATAAAAAATTCCATTAAAATACAAAAAAGGGGTGTAATAATAATTGAAATTCCAAAAATTAAAATAAAATTAAATAAAAATTTTCCAAGGAAAATAGATAAGGGATCTGAAGATATTTTTAATGTGATTTCTGTTTTTTGCTCTACTTCTTTAACAAATACCCTTGAAAGCCCTATTGAGGATGAAAAAAACAAAGAAAGCATTAAAAGGGCTGAAAAAACATCACTTTTTGAATTTTCGTCAATTTTATAGGGTCCTATGGAATAGGAAATTAAAACCAATGTAACAACTGAAAAAAGAACAATTGAATTTATTGAAACTTTTGATCTCCATTCACTTTTTAATTCCTTTGAAAAAATTAGAATTATTTTATTTGCCAAGTTCAACTGATTTGTTTCCATAAATATACTCATTTTCATTATTTGTTGCAATTATACAAATTCCTCTAAATTTTTGTTCTTCAATTATATCTGATAAAAATCTTATACCTTTCTCATCTAAATTTGTGCTTGGTTCATCTAAAAATAAAAATGGGGGTTTGTGCAAAATTGAGCTGATAATTTTTACTTTTTGTCTCATACCACTTGATAAATTTTTAAAATATTTATCCTTTGCACTAAAAAGTTCTGCTTTCTTTAAATAATCTTCAATTTCATCTTTTAATATTATACCCCTTAATTTTGATAAAAAATATAGATTTTCCCAAACCGTTAGTTCTTCATATAAATTTTGTTCCACAGAGCAAAAGCCAAAAAATATATTAAATTCTGATTTTTCAATTTTTTTATCTTCTACATAGTATTCAATTTCCCCTTTGTCAACTGTAAGAAGACCTGAAAGTAGTTTAATTAAGGTTGATTTTCCTGACCCATTTGGACCTTTAATAATTAGAATATCTTTTTCTGAAACTTCAAAATTAATTCCTTTTAAAATGTTTTCTTTTCCATAAGAAAAATGTATGTTTTTTGCTTTTATATTACAAAAGGGCATTCAATTTTTCTTTGACTTCTATATTTGCTGGATTTAAATCTAAGGATCTTTGATATTCTTTTATAGCTCTTGCTTTAAGTCCTGCTTTTAAATAAAGATCACCTAATAAGCTATGGGTTTCTGGTTGCTTTTCTTCTAAAGTTAATGATTTTCTTAATGCTTGTTCTGCTTCTTTTAATTTATTTTCTTCCAAGTATGCTTTTCCCAATAATTGTAATACCTTCCAATCTTCTTGTTTTAAATATACAATTTCTGAAAGCTTTTGTATTGCCAATTGGAATTGTCTTCCTGAAATTGCATTTTTTGCCTCTTGAAACAGCTGTCTTGTTCTTTCTTTTGGATCGAATTCTTTCTTTACTTCCCCTTTGAGTTCCAAATCATATTTTCTTCTTTCTTCCTTATTTGATAAAATTTGATATGCTTGATTTATAGTAGCAAAAAGATCTTCAAGTTTTGACCTATAATTGAAAAATTCAGGGAATGAAGAAAATTTATCAGGGTGATATTTTTTTGCTGCTTCAAAATAAGCATTTCTTATTTCTTCTTCATTGGCATTTTCTTTTACACCTAATATTTCATAAAAATTCATTTTGTCCTTTTCCTTTGCAAATTTTAAAACTTCTTCAAAAGGGTTTAATCTTTCTCCTTCCTTAACTATTGATATTAAAGATAAAGCATAAAGAAATGTTAAGTCCTTTTCTTTTTCTTCTTCTTTCCCTGGAATAATATAAAGCAATTTTTTAATTTCAATTGGGTTTTTTGCTTCATTTAAAATGTAATATTGGGTTGGTGAAAGATTAATGTTTCTTCCTTCAATACTTTCTGCTTTAATTACAGTATCTTTTAAAAGAAAAATAGGCTTATTTATGTTTTGAAAATTTAAAAATCTTAAAAATACATTTAAAAATTGATAAAATTCAATATAAAAATTTAAATTTATTTTTATTTCTTCCAAAGGATAGAAGTAAAACTCAAGATTTTTCATTTGGCCAAAAAATGAAGATAAAGTTTCTACTTGATGGGCAAGTTTTTCAATTAGTGTTTTTTCATCAATGATATTTTTTTCAATCAATATTTTTCCTAAAAAATCTCCTTTTTCATATTGCACCTTTAATATTTCTTCAATATTAAAACTTAAATTTGAATTTTGAAGCAAATTCCCAATTTGAAAATCCTTTTCTGTATGGCTTAAATTAACAATCTTGTAATTATTTAATATAAAAGATACCCTTTTTATTCCACTCCTTATTGAAAAAAAACCACAAATATTATTTCTTATTTCATTTATAAACTCTTCAAAGCCATTTAGTTTTTTTGCTTTTATGGAAAAAATTTCATTTAAAACTTTTAAAGCAAACCAGTTTATTCCTTCTTCATTCCAATTTTTGTTAAAACAAAGGTTTGAGTAAAATGGTTTATTTACAGGGTCTCCTGTATGAATAAAAAGAGGTTTCTCTCTTAAATAATTCAATAATTGTTTTTCCTCTTCTTCGTTTAATATTCCAAAATTTGTAACAATAATATCAGGGGTTTCTTTTGAGCCCCCATTTACTTCCTGGTAAGAAAAGGGGAGTATCTTAAACTTTTCAATTTTATAAAATAATACTTTAAATTGCATAATTAAATATTTTACCACAAAAAATTTTTATGGTTATTTCAAACGAATAAAATAAATTTTTAAGCAAAATAAAATTTCCCTTTGTAAAGTGAAAAAAAGCGATTATATTATATATTAGGATGAAAAATTTTTTATTTATTTAAAGTGAATTTTTTAAATAGAAGGCAGAGGAATAGGAGTATTATTACAATGTTTTTTGTTTTTTCAATAAGCTTATTGGCAGTCATATTGAATACATAGAAATCATAAATTTTGCATTTACTTTTGGAAAAAACAATTGAGTTTCTCTGGGAAAAGATTTAAGCAGCTGGAAAGCATTTTTTTGTCCTTTATTTATTAGATTGAAAAATCTGCGCTAAATTAATGTCCAAATAATTTTTTTAACATATCCTAAAATATTATTGCACTATTTATAAAATCTTATAACTATTCAAAAATTCCAGTATTTTCTTTTAATTTCAAAGACATTAAATACCTTAATTTATTATTTTCAATAAATTTTTTTTCAATTTTAAAATTTAGTTTTTTATAAAGGAATATGGCAGGGGTATTGTTTGAATCTACTTCAAGATATACCTTTTTATACCCCTTTTTTTTAATTCTCAATATTGAAAAATTTAAAAGATTTTTTCCAAGTCCTTTTCTTCTATGTTCCGGATGGACATCAATTGTTATTATATGGTTTTTTTCCCAGAGTATAAAGGCAATGAGTTTTTCCTCTTTAAAATATCCAAGGGCAGAAGAGAAAAGACTTGAAAAATAATAATCCATAACTTCAAATGGATAGGCATCTTCTTCTGGAAAACATAAGGAATCTAAAATTACCATCTCTTTTAAGTGTTTTTTTTCAAGTGGTTTTAATTGATAGGTTTTGTTTTCCACCTTTTGTGAACCCAGACCCATTGAGTTGGATGTGCTTTTATTATATTTTCAAATTTTTTGTTTATTATTCTTAATATTTCTTCCAAATTTAATGAAATATTATCAATTCTTTCTACCTTTAAATAATATTTAAGGTTTCCTTTTCTTACCAAATATCCAAAATTTAAAGGAATATTTTTTTTTAAAGCAATTTCAACAGGACCTTTTGGAGTGTAAGCAGGTCTTCCAAAAAAATCCACAAAAATTCCATCAACCTTTGTATCCTGATCAATTAAAAAACCTAAAACCTTTCCTTCCCTGATTGCTTTTAATAGTTTTTTGGGACTATCATTTTCTGACCTTAAAATTGTTTCCACATTTCCTTTTTTTCTTAAATTTATTAAAAATTTTGTGAAAACATTTAAATATGACTTTTTTGCTAAAGCAAAAAGAGGAACTCCATTTTTCCCTAATGCCTGTGCCATAAGTTCCCAGTTTCCTATATGACCTGTAATTAAGATAGATGGCTTCTCTTTTAAGTTTTCAATCCCTTCAATTTCAATTTTATTTAATAGATTTTCTGTTTTAAAGAGTTCCAAGAAAGTAATTCCATAGTGCTTGAAATTTTCAAGAACGCATTTTTTTAATTTTTCTTTATCCCAATGCGGAAAAGCAATCTTTAAATTTTCATAGACCAAATTTCTTTTTGATTTCAAAATTAGAAAGGAATACTTTCCCAATTGGGAACCTAAAAAAGGAAGAAAATTTAATGGCAATAATTTGATGAAAAATTTTGCTAAATAAAATAAAACTATAATTATTGGGTGATGAAGTTTTATCTTCAAAAATTCCACTTCCCCTTTGCTTTTAGAATTTCTTCTATTATTTCCCTAACAGCTCCTTCTCCTCCCTTTTTATTTGTTATATAATCAGCAATTTTCTTTACTTCTTCTGCTCCATCTTGAGGGGTTGCCACAAATCCAACTAATTTACAAGCTTTTAAATCAATAACATCATCTGTCATAAAAAATGTTTCTTCTTTTTGGAAGCCAAATTTTTTCATAATATCTTCAATTACCTTTTCTTTTTCTTTTACATTTTCTTTTAATAAATCAATTTTTAAATCACTTGCCCTTGCCTTTAAAGCATCCCCTTTTCTGCCAGTGAGAAAAACAACTTTAAATCCTTCTTTTTTCAAGAGCCAGATGCCAATTCCATCTTTTACATTGAAAACTTTAATTTCTTCTCCTGAAGGGGAATAAAAAAGTTTTCCATCTGTTAAAACTCCATCAATATCAAAGATAAAAAGCTTTAATTTTTTCAATTTTTCAATCATATATAGAATTATACTTTAAAATATGGTATAAAAAAAGTATGAATTTTTGTATTGCTGGTGGTAGGGGATTTATAGGAAAGATTTTAAGGAAAAAACTTGCTTTTAAAGATAGTAAAGTTCTAATTTTAAGCAGAAGATTAGGAAGCTTTTATAGTTTTTCTGGAAACGAGTACTGCATTTTGTGGGATGGGAAGAAATTGGGTTCTGATATTTTTAAGGAGACAGATGTCTTTGTAAATTTGGCAGGGGAAACTATCTATGGAAGAATTAATAAAAAAAAGAAAGAAAAAATATACAAGAGCAGAATAAATTCTACAAGGGCAATTGTAAATTCAATTTTAAATTCAAAAAATTATCCAAAATATTTTTTTCAAGCTTCTGCTATTGGAATTTATAAAGATAGTAATAATCTTATATATGAAAATTCCCCTTATGATAATGATTTTTTGGCAGATGTTGTAAAGGATTGGGAAAGTGAGCTTTTACCACTAAAAGAATTGCCAATAAAGCTTTTTATTTTGCGTTTTGGGGTTGTCCTTGGAAAAGAAGGTGGAATGTTTAGAAAAATGGATAAACTTTTTAAAATTGGATTGGGTGCAATTCCAGGTAGTGGTGATTATCATATTTCTTGGATTTATGAAAAAGATCTTTTAAGAGCTTTTGAATTTTTGTTTGAAAATAGTAAGGGAGGTGTCTATAATTTTACATCCCCAAATCCAGTAAAAGCAAAAGAATTTTTTAAAGAATGGGCAAAGGCTCATAAAAAATGGGTCTTATTTAAAATACCCTTTTTTTTGCTAAAACTTTTTTATGGAAAAGAAATAAAAAATATTATTGGCAAAAATTTAAAAGTTTATCCCAAGGCACTCAAAGATGAAAATTTTGATTTTTCTTATTTGAGTATTGAAAAAGTTTTTAAAGAATTGACATTTAAAGGGAAATGAAAAAGATATTAGATGCTTTTTTAATAGGCTTTTTGCCAAAAATTTTTCAAGAAACTTATGGAGAAAAAAACAATTTAAAAATGTTTTATTTTAATTTCTTATCTTCTTTTTTTACAATTATCATTTCTATTATTTTCTGGGCTTCCTTTCTTGGTTTTTATTTAAAGTTTAAGCCTGGAAAATTCTGGATAATTTTAATCACAATTTTTTTTTCAATATTAATAATTGATAGCATAGTTAGATTTGTTCTTATGATTTTTAAAAAAAAGAAAGGATTTTTTGTTTTTTCTTTGTTTTACAAATATTTGCTAAAATTAAAGGAAAATAAGGATTTTAATGATGATATATTAGAAATTGATAAGGTTTTGATAATACATTCGCCTTGTCCAAAACCCCATTGGCTTAAATGGGGAGGATTATCTTATAATGAAAGAAACTATAAAATATCAAAACATTTGAGATTAGAAATAACTCATTTTTTTAAACTTGAAAGGTCTGATGAAAGGTTTCCTGAATATGATAAAGAAAAGGAAAAAAATTTCAATATTTCTTCTGATTTGTCAATAATTCTTTCTCCTTTATGGGGTTTTCTTCCTGAAAAATACCAGTATTCACTTTTAAGATATGAAAGGTATAATTTGAAATTTAATTTTTATTTATCTATTATCCTTACATTTTTTGTTTCTTTTCCCTCAATAATTTTTGATTTAATTAGAGTGATGCAAAGGCAGGATGTTTTATATTTTATTCTTCCCCATTTTTTGGTTTTTCTTTATTTTTTATATGAAAGTATAATAAGATTTTGGTCTTTTGTTTCAGAAAAGAAAATAAAAGGGAGTTTGCTTTCCTTTATTATTAAACCATTATATTATATGATTTATGGTGAATTTTTATGAAAATTGGATATGTTGCCATAGGAAGTGAACTTTTATGGGAATATAAATTTGATAGCAATAAAAATGAATTAGCATCAGTTTTATCTGATTTTGGTTTGGAAATAGATAAGGAGATAATTATAAGGGATGATATAAAAGATTTATTAGAATCTTTAAGGTTTTTAAAAAGTTGTGATTTAATAATATTAAGTGGTGGTTTGGGACCTACAAAAGATGACATTACAAGGGAAGGGCTTTCAAAGTATTTGAAGTGCCCTTTAAAATTTAAAAAAAATTTGTGGGAAGAAATAAAAAGGGATTTTGAGAGGAGGGGAGTTTTATTAAGAGAGATTGCAAAAAATCAATTTTATATTCCCGAGTCCTCAAAAGTTTTAAAAAATGAAAAAGGAACTGCCCCTGGAATTTTTATTGAAAAGGGTAGAAAAAAAATTTTTGCTTTTCCTGGAGTGCCAGAAGAATTTAAATTTATGCTCAATAATTATCTCATTCCTTTCTTGAACAATAAAAAAATTAAAAATTCATTTAGAAGGACTTATAATCTGGTGGGGGTTTTTGAATCCTATGTAGAAGAAAAACTTCAAAGAATTTATGAAAATTTTAAGCCAATAAATTTGACAATCCTTGCTTCTTATGGAATTGTTTCAATAACTATTATGGAAAAAGATAAAGAAAGGTTCCAATTGTTAGATGAAGAGATTAATAACTTGTTTAAAGAAGAGATATTTTCTTTTGAAAAAAAGAAATTAAATGAAACAATCTTTGAACTTTTAAAGGAAAAGGATAAAAGTATTTCAATTGCAGAATCCTGCACAGGAGGTGGATTAACCTATGAACTTGTGAAAGTCCCAGGCATATCAAAATTTTTAAAAGGTGGGGCAATTGTATATAGCAATGAAGCAAAAGAAGAGATTTTAGGTGTTCCAAAGATTTTAATTGAAAAATTTGGTGCTGTTAGCTTGGAAGTTGCAAAGGAGATGGCAGAAAGAGTTAAAGAAAAATTTAATTCTGATATTGGTATTTCAATAACAGGAATAGCAGGACCAGAGGGAGGGAGCCAGCAAAAGCCAGTTGGAACAGTTTTTATAGGAGTAACAATAGATGAAAAAACAAATGTTCAAAAATTTCAATTTTCAGGTTCAAGGGAAAGGATTCAAAAATTTTCAATAAATTTTGCTTTAAATTTATTAAGAAAGGTTTTATTATGAGATTATTTTTAGCTTTTCCTGCATCAAAGGAATTAAAGGAACAAATAAATAACTTTTATAAAAACAAAAAACCCTTTAAAGCCAGTTGGGTTAAGGTTGAAAATTTGCACATTACTTTGAAATTTTTAGGTGAAGTGGAAGAAAAAAAAGCAAAAAATTTAATTGAAAACTTTGAAAAAATTTTATCTCCCTTAAAATATAAAGAATTGCCTTTTGAAGGGGCTTCTTCTTTTCCACAGGAGAAAAAACCAAGGGTTTTGTTTTTAAAATTTAAAGAAGATTTGGAACTTTTAAATTATCAAAGAGAAATAGAAGAAATTTTTAAAAAAGATGGTTTTGAAAAGGAAGAAAGAGAATTTAAAGCACACCTTACACTTGCAAGGTTTAAATTTCCACCAAATATGGAGGACTTTAATAAACACATAGAAGAACTTTCAAAGGCAAATTTTAAACCCTTTTTAATTTCAGAGATAGTTCTATTTCAAAGTATTTTAAAACCAGAAGGGCCAACTTATATTCCATTAAAGGAGATTAAATGTTTAAAATAATAATCTTTTTAATATTTGCTTTTTTTCTTGGTGCCATACCTTTTGGATACTTAATCACTTATTTATTTTCAAAAGAAGATATAAGAAAAATTGGAAGTGGGAATATTGGCGCTACAAATGTTTCAAGGAAGTTGGGGCTCATAGGTGGTTTTATTACTTTTTTATTGGATTCTTTCAAAGGTTATCTGGCTGTTTGGATTTTAATGATGATAACATTTTATCCTTCCCTCATAGGTCTTTCAGGGCTTTTAGCTGTTTTAGGCCATATGTTTACCCCCTTTTTATCCTTTAAAGGAGGAAAAGGCATTTCTACATCTTTTGGGGTTTTTTTTAAAATTGCACCAATCCCTGCCTTAATTTCCCTTTTAATTTTTATAATTGTTTTAATAATTTTCAGGTATGTTTCTTTAAGTTCCCTTATTTCATCAGCTCTTTTTCCTCCTGTTTCTTATTTTTTAAATGTAAACGAATGGTTTTTAATTTATTCTGTTTGTATTTGTATTTTAATTATTGTAAAGCATAAAGAAAATATAAAAAGATTGATAGAAGGAAAAGAGTTAAAATTTGGGAGGAAAATTTGAAGATTGGAATTATTGGTGCTGGTTCTTGGGGTTCTGCTCTTGCTTATTATTTTTCAAATTTGGATTTTAAAGTATCTCTATGGGTAAGGGAAGAAGAATTGTATGAAGATTTAATTAAAAAAAGGGAAAATACATTTTTTTTAAAAGGTGTAAAGTTTAAAGAAAATGTAGAATTTTTGAAGGATTTTTCAAGTTTTAATGAAAAAGAAATAATTTTTTTAACAGTTCCAGTTCAATTTTTAAGGGGAATTTTAAAAGATTTATTTTTTAATTTAAAAGGGAAAAAAGATTTTGTTAATTGTTCAAAAGGGATTGAGATAGAAACCTTGAAAATCCCCTCAACTATAATGAGAGAAGAACTAAAAGGAAAGGTAAAAAATATTGCCACACTATCAGGTCCAACCTTTGCAATTGAAGTTGCAAAGGGAGTTCCTTCTGCTGCGGTCTTTGCATCAAGAAATGAAAATTTTTCAAAAGACCTTCAAGAAAAATTTTCCTCAAAAAAATTCAGGTTTTATAGATCAAAAGATATAATTGGTGTTGAACTGGCAGGAGCACTTAAAAATATTTATGCAATTGGTTCTGGTATAATTAAAGCATTGGAATTAGGAGTAAATTCCTGGGCTTCTTATCTAACAAGGGCACTCCATGAAATGAAAAGGTTTTGTTTGTATTTTGGTGGAAAGGAAAAGACCTTATCAGGGCTTGCTGGTTTTGGGGACTTGGTTTTGACTTCTTCTTCTTCAAATTCAAGAAATTTCCAAGTGGGTTATAAAATTGGTAAAGGAGAAAATTTAAATTCTATTATTAAAAATATGAATATGGTTGCAGAAGGTGTATATACTTTAAAAGCAGTCCATAAAATTTCAAAGGAAAATAAAATTGTGATGCCAATTGCAGAAGCCCTTTATAAAATTTTATATGAAAGTATTTCTTTGGAAGAAGCAATTGAAAATTTAATGTTAAGAGAATTAAAGGAGGAGACAAAGTTATGATTGATTTGCATTGCCATATACTTCCTGAATTAGACGATGGAGCAAAAAACTGGGAAGAAGCAATTAAAATGGCTGAGATTGCAAAAAACGGCGGAATAAATCATATTGTTGCAACTCCCCATATTTATCCTGATTTTTATTTTCCTGAAATTGAAAAGATTAAAGAAAAGTTTGAAGAATTTAAAAGCAAAGTTAAAGATATAAATCTTTATCTTGGAACTGATTTGCATTTAACACCAGAGACAATAAAATATTTAAAAGAAGGAAGTGCTTTGACAATTAACAATGGGAGATATGTTTTAATAGAACCTCCAGAATTTTTTAACTCAGAGGAATTAGAAAATATGTTGTTTTCATTAAGAGCTGAAGGATATACCCCAATTATAACCCATCCAGAAAGATATGAGGTTTTTAGAGAAAAAAAAGAATTATTATTTAAGTTATTTGAGCAAGGAAATTTGCTCCAATTGACTTCTGCATCAATTACTGGCTACTTTGGTGAGACAGTTCAAGATTTTTGTTATGAATTAGTTAAAGCAAAAATAATACATTTAATTGCCTCTGATGGGCATTCTCCAAGAAAAAGGATTCCTTTTTTAAAGGAAGCTTATGAAAAAATTGAATTTTGGGAAAGCAGCAATTTTGTTGAATACTTAAAAGAAAATGCAAGGTCAGTCCTATTTAATGAAGAAGTTGAAGAATTTAAAGTTGAAAAGAAGAAGAAAAAAATTTTAAAGAAAATATTAGAAAAAATTTGGTAAATTAAAAACTATGCTTTTTTAATATTTCTACTGGGCAGTTTGCACCTTTTTTAAAATTTTCAGCATCTTCTTCAGAACCCACAATTGCACCATAATGCATTGGGATTGCTTTCTTTATTTTCATAATCTTTGTTGCTTCAATTGCTTCCTTTACATCCATAACATAAGTTCCAGAGACAGGGATAAAAGCAACATCAATTGGAGGGAAATCCTTCATTTCAGGTATCAAATCAGTATCCCCTGCATGATAATAAACTGTTTCTCCAATTTTGACAATATATCCAACACCTCCATAATTTTTTGGATGGAATTGCTTTTTTGGGTTGTAAGCAGGAACAACTTGAAGTTCAAAATCATTTACCTTTGTTTTATCCCCTGCTTTTACACCTAAAACCTCACATTTTAATTCTTTAACTTTTGAAACCCACTGAGAAGGAATGACTATCTTTGTCTTTGGATTTACAATTATCTTTAAATCCTCAATTGACAAATGATCAAAATGCTCATGAGAAATGAATACATAGTCAGCGGGAGGTGATTTTTTTGAAATTTGATAAGGGTCAAAGTAAATGTTTTTTAAATTAAATTGAATTAAAATTGAATCATGGCTTAGCCAATAAATATTGCTTGACATAGCTTCCTCCTTTTTTTGAGAAAATAAACTTAAAGAAAGAAAAACTATACAAAATAAAAATACCTTTTTCATAGTACTATTATAACATTTTTTCAATTTAAAAGGGTCTATTATGTTCCTTATAACCTATATAAAATTCAATCCATTCTTCAAATAATCCATCATACCCGTAAAACCAGCAATCTACTTTTGTTTTTTCTTTTGGGTTGATTTGAATTATAATTTCAGTCCCCTTATTTTTTTCTAAGACACTTAAAGGTTCAATAGGGTTTTCATTCAAAAAAAACACAAAATCTAAATCTTCTGGTAGAATTGAAATCCATAAATGCAATTTTTCTTCCACTACTTCCCAGGAAATTTTTATTTTTTCAAAGAATTTTGTAAGATATGCCATATCTGGAGATGGATTATAAAAGGTAGAACTATCCCTTACCTCATCTGTCCATTGAGGGGGAAGTGGCGGGTTCTGGCTTTTTAAAAGGTCTCTCCATTCCTCATCACTTAATCGACTTCCTATTGCTACTGTAAATTCATAGTAACTAAAGACAGCTCCAACAGTTAGATAAAGTTTTCCCTTTTGAGGGACAACAACAAAAATTCTCATTGGATATCCAATTCCTTCTTCGAGAGCATTTCCAAAATTTGGGTCTGTATGGACATCAGCAATTACAGGAATTGGTTCATCTTCTAAGTAATTGTCAATATCAGAAGAGGGTTCAGATAAAAGATCTTTTATCCTTGAACCAAAATTTGCTAAAAATTCCCATTCTTTTTCTGTTAAAGTTTCATTTATTAGTTCTTTTTCTGCAATACTTTTAAGATTAATTAAAATAAAATATAGTTCTGATAATTTTTTATTTTGTTTTTCCTTTAATACTTTTAAATTATTTAAGCCCTCTGATGTGTAAAGGGTTAAACTTGCAAGACGGCTAAAGATTTCAGGATTTGGTTCCACATAAGATAAAAGACAGTACCAATTTTCCCAATTCCCACCTCCACCGGTGCTTTGTTTTGCATAAAGTATAGTATCATGCCTTAGTTCTGTCCAGGAACCCAAAGCAGAAATCAGTTCCTTTTTAGACCAGGCAATGTTTTGCATAAAAGTTGGATAACCTGAACCTTTTTGATAGAGAAGTGGCATTAAGGTATAAAGCCAGTTCCAGTATAAATTTTCAACCCATTTTTCTTCTGAGTAATCTTTAAATAGATTTTTTAAAAAATTTAATTGTTCAATATAATTTTCATAATTTGTCTCACCAATTTCTTTTAAAATTTCAAAGGATAAATCAGAACCAAGGATTGCCATTACATCTAAGCTCATTGGCATAAATCTATCATTAACTTTTGGATGAGTTAATTCTGTAAAGATATATGAATCAGGAATAAATCTTTGTCCCATAAATCTTAATCCTTTTCCAACTATATCTCTGATTTTTGGTTCAGGAAGCTCTAATTCTGCTTTTTCTATAAACTGGAGGATTTTTTCATTATTTAAGATTTGAATTGGTTCTAAGGATAAGAAACTTTCCCCATATATTTCCTTTGCAACTCTTAAATAATCAAAAATTAAAGGGTCATCTGCTTCTCCTACAAAAAAAGTTGTAGGGAGGTAAATTGAATTCCATAAGTTATGTAAATTGTTATTATAAAAAATTTTTGTTAACAAAAGGGCAGAACCAGTTAAATTATTTAATGGATTTCCAAATTTATCTTTTAAAGAAAAAGCAACTTTTCCATGCCACATCATTGCTTTAAAGTATTTTTTTAAATTTTCAGACCTTGTATAATGGCCCCTTGGCTTAAATTGTGAATAATCAATTTCATAATTAAAAATTGGACTTTTATTGATCCCTGAATGCGCTTCAATTAGTTCTACTTCCTTTAAAACAATATTTTCATATTTTGAAGGGACTATAAATTCAGGGTTTAAAATTTTTAAGGCAACTAAAAAATAAGAAATAAGTATGAATGTCGAATCATTGTTTAAATTTGAATCATATTCAATTGCTTTTTCATAAATTTTAAAATCCAATTCTTCTAAAGTGTTTAGAAATTTTTCTTCTTCTATTCCCTTTAAAATCCAATCATAAATTCTATGGTATGAATGGAGCATTATATCAGAAGTTACAAATATTGGAAGTCCCACCTCTTGTGCTTCAATATAAATATCATACATCTCATTATAACCAGTGCGATAATGAAGACCACAGGAAGGTGTGATAAAAAAACCATTTTTTATTAAAAGATTTTTTTGTTCTTCTGTTAAATTAAACTTATCCTTGTTTGAAATATTAGATAAGTCAGGTAAGATTTGATATGGCTCAACAGAAGGAACAATTGATACAGGAAAGGGATAATAGGTTCCAAATTCAGTTTCAATTGGACCTTTTATGGTAACAAGGGGTGCCTCAGAAGGAAAAACTTTAAAAGCAAAAGTTAATAATAAAAAAGCAAAAAATTTTTTCATAGACACCCCCAAGAAAATTTTATAAAATATTTTATGCAAATTCTATGCCATCAATTTTTAAAGTTAAAAAGCAGTTTTTTTCAAATTTTTGAAAATTTTTTCAAAATTTTGAAAATTTAGCTCTTTCTTTAATCTAAATTTTTACTCTCTTGGCTCCTGTGGGAGAGGTTCTGGTCTTAAGGGTCTTTTTAACTGCCTTTCTTCTCTTATCCTTTTTATTTTTCTCTCAAATCTTTCCTTTATCTTTGCCCATTGTTCTGCAGTAAGTATTATCCTGACCTTTACAAACAATTCAGCCCTTGCTCTTTCCAGTGAATTTCTTGCTTCCAATAATTTGTCGACCTGACTTAATAGTTCTTTTTCATTTATAGTATTCAGATCCAGCATTTCTCTTAACTTAAGTTCTTCCTTTTCAACTTTTGCTCTCAAATCAATTGCTTTTTCTAAATGGGCATAATAAATTTTTCCTAATTCCTTTTGTTGTGCTTCTGTTATTTGGAGTTCCTTTACAACCTCTTCATTTAGCCACCATTTTCCTTCTGGTAGATTAAAACCTTCCATAAAAAATAAAATTAAACTTAAAATTATCATATATCCTCCTTTTCCAAATTATTTTCAAAAATAATTGAGCAAGCTTCTAAATCACCTAAAACTGGTTTTTCATAAAAAGCTTTAAGTTTCGAATATTCTAAATCAAAGTTATCCATATTATTTGATTTTTTAACATTTGAAAATATTATAATACCAAATAAAACTAATAAAGAAAAAGCAAAAGCAATAACTGGTTTATATGGAAAAAATTTGCCTCTTAATTTCTCTAAAATGGCTTTTTTTTGTTTTTTAAAAAACAAATTGCCTTCAAAGTTTTTATACTTTTCCCTTTCTTCTTCCCACAATTTAATCTTTTTTAAACAGTCCTCGCAGGAGCAAGGTAGAGGTTCTTCGAGCAATTTGTAGTTTAAATAGTCATTAAAATTAGTATGTTTCATTTTTTTCCTCCATAATTTTTTTAAGTTTCTTCAAACCCCTTGAAATATGTGTTTTTACAGAACTTTCTGAAATATCCATTTCTTTTGCAATTTCATTTATTTTCATTTCCTTATAAAACCTTAAAGATATTGCAATCCTTTGTTTTATTGGAAGTTTCTTTAAATTTTTATTTAGATTTTTAAAATTATCATCTTCAAAGGTTTTAAATTCTTCCGATAATAAAATGTTATAATTTTCTTTTTTAGAAAATAGTTTATTCCAAAAGGACTTTTTAAAATCAAGGCAGGTTCTTATTGTTGTTTTATAGAGCCAACCTTTTATATTATCTAATTCTTTTCCTTTTAATATTGTTTTATAAAGCTTTATAAATACATCTTGTGTAATATCATCTGCTTGATGAAAATTTTGAAGACAACTCAAAGCAATCCATAAAACTTCTTTTCTATAAGAAATATACAATTCCTCCCATCTTGCCTTTAGTTCTTCTTTTTTTTCTACCATTAAAATTCCTTCATATTCCATTAATATCAAACGATTTTTAATTTAAAAAGGTCTACATCTTCAAAATTTATTTGAGAATTATTAAAGTATGAATTTTTAAATTTAATTCCTTTCCCTTTGCATTCTTTAATTATAACATCTTTTGCTTTTATCTCTGAAAAAACTAAACCTCTCATATCACAGCCCAAAAACTTAATATTTTCCAGAGAAGATAAAGAAAATTTTGATTTGGATAAGATTGAGTATTCCATTTCAGAAAAATTTAAATTACATTTTAAAAAATTTACCTTTTTTGCTTTTGAATTTTTTATTGTGCATTTTTCAATTATTGATTCCTTAAAACTTGCTCCTGAAAGGTTAGAACTTAAAAACTTAATCTCTGGTCCAGTATTCTTTTCAAATCTTAAATTTTTTAAATTTGTTTCATTAAAATGAACATTTACAAGAAGACAATTAATAATAGATGAAGAAAAAGAAGAGCCAATGAAGTTTACATCTTTAAAATTGCAATCTTCAAAGGTATTTTTTTTGAAAAAGCACCAGATAAAATATACCTTTTCAATTTTTATTTTATTAAAATTATAATTTTTAAAAATACAGCTTTGATAGATTTTTTCATAAAAATCCTTGCTTTCAAAGATTTCTTCTTTAAAATTTTTATTCTCTATGATTTCCATTTAAAATGAAATCTACAAGCAAAGAAACTCCAAAACCAGTTGCTCCTTTTTGTTTCCTTTCTGTTTTGTAAGCAACTTGAGCAATGTCAATATGGGCAAAGGGAAAATTTGTAAAATGGTTTAAAAATAAAGCCCCTGCAATTGAGCCAGCAATTCCACTTGAGGTATTTTTCAATGTTGAATGTTCACCTTTTATAAGCCCTTCATATTCTTCCCACAAAGGAAAAGACCATAAAAATTCTCCTGTTTTATTGGAACTTAAAATTAAAGAATTTTCCAATTCTTTGTACTTTGTAAACAAACCAGCTGCATAAGGTCCTAAAGAATACTTCATAGCACCTGTAAGGGTTGCAACAGAAATTATATAAGTAGGTTTTTTTTGAGAAGCAAGGAGCATTGCATCAGCCAGTATCAACCTTCCTTCTGCATCTGTTGAGATTATTTCAACTGTTTCACCATTTGGATATTTTAATATATCTCCTGGTTTATAACTTTTATCAGATAAAAGATTTTCCACAAGGGGAATATAAACAGTTATGCCCTCATTTTTTCCCAAAATTGAAAGAGAAAGAAGAGTTCCTAATACAACTCCTGCACCACATTTATCATATTTCATATTCTCCATACCTTCTGCTGTCTTTATTGAAAGGCCCCCTGAATCAAAGATTACACCTTTTCCAATCAAAACTTTATCTGTTTTTTCTGAAGAAGAGATTTCAATTAAAATTGGGGGGTTTTCAGAGGACTTTCCAACGCTGATTATTCCTAATAGTTTTAAGGTTTTTAATTTTTTTTCATCAAATATGTTGACTTTCCAGTTATATTTTTGAGAGCTTTTTTTTATTATTTCTATGAAATGTTTTGTTGGCATAGAAGAAGCAGGTATATTTCCAATATCTCTTGCTAAAAATATTCCTTCTTTTATTGCTTTTACCTTTTTTAAAATTTCATCAAAATTTTTTTCTTTAATATTTGATGGTTTAAATATGAAACTTCTTTTTTCTTCTGTCTTTTCTTTTAAAAATTCTTGATATTTATAATCAATTGCTGAGAGAGAAAGGCAGGATACAAAAAATGAATTATCTTCAACCCTTAAAATCTTTGGATTAAAAAAAATATAAAAGTTTTTTGAAATCTTTGAAATTGTATTAAATAAATAATTTTTAAAATTTTCCAGGGTTAATTTTTTTTCATCTCCAAGTCCAAATAAGAAAAAATTTTTATTAAATTCTTTAATATGAATTACTTTAAATTCCCCTTCTTTTCCTTTAAAACCTGCTTTCTCTATTTCTTTTTGAATATTTTCACTTCCCTTAATTTTAAAGTTTTCAGAAAATTTTTGATCTTCCATTAAAAAAATAAAGGAATCAAAATTTTTATCTAACCTTTCACCTTTAAAAATTTCCATAGAAACTCCTTCCAAATTATTATAACAGGAAAAATAAAATTTTTTTACCAGCCCAAAAATCCATTTGAAATTAAATTTTTAATTAAAGGGACTTATAATTTTTTATAAAAAGATACTTTTTAAAAATCAAAATTAAAGCTAATATTAAAGATAAAAAGTGACAAAGAATATTTGCGAAAAAATAAAAATTTTGCAGGTGCGCTGATTGTTGTTGAATTATAAAAATTCTTTTTTGTTGACAGGGGCTGAGCTTGTTCCAGCCCAAATCTAAGGCAAAGGAACAAAAGCAGTAGATAGCATATCGCATATATCATTTAGGAAGTAGTGTCAAAACTTGAATCCCGAAATGCTAATTTAAATTCCCCTTGACAACCGTTTTTTTTGTAAAATAGTCAGAAAATTTTTTTAGGGAGGTAGTATGAATCTAAAGTTTTTATTAGGTTTGTCTCTATTTTCTTTTTCCTTGTTTTCTGGTAATATTGAATTGATGGAGCAGAATG